>NZ_JBEZNH010000039.1:0-77563 GCF_040653115.1 Streptosporangium sp. NPDC048047
TCGCTGCGCTCGCTCTCTCCTCAGTCCAGACACCGGCGCCCCCTCGCGGGTCCGGACATCGGCGTTCCTGAGCGGGTCCAGACGGCGGCGGGCCCTCGCGGGCTCATGGGGACGCGGCGAGGCCCCGCCGTACGGGGGTCCGTACGGCGGGGCCTCTTGCGCCGCCCTCCGTTCCGGGCGGCTCGCGGACGGTGGGGCCGTTGGCCGTCCGCGCGATGTCCGGGGGATCCGGGCGCGCCGGGGGCCGGCGCGCCTCGGGGGGATCAGCGCTCGACGGCCTGCAGCAGCTTGCGGCGCTGCTGGGCGCCGAGACCGCCGAGCCGGCGGGTCTCGTCCACGTCGGCCGCCTGCATGAGCTGGGCCGCCTTGACGTTGCCGATGCCCGGCAGCGCTCGCAGCGCCTGCGAGACCTTGATGCGCTTGGCGACCTCGTCTTCGCGGCCGAGCAGCTGCTCAAGGCTCACGGACCCGGCCTTGACGTCGGCCAGGAGCTTGGCCCGGGCCGCACGCGTCTCGGCGGCCTTGGCGAGCGCCGCTTGACGCTGTTCGGGGGTTAGCTTGGGCAAGGCCATGTTGGTTTCTCCCTGGTTGCTTGGGTTCTGCCGTCCTGTTACCCATAGCGACGCGGCTAATCATCCTGGAACCAGGGAAAAACGGGGCATCCTTCACTGACCACCACGATATGCCCGATTGGTTACCCCAGACTTACCTGACTCTTCGTAGCCTCGACCTCATGAGTATCTGGCAAGGACCGGACGGCATCGAGGTGGAGGCGGTCGTGCTCCACGACCTCCCGTGCCTGCGCGTGACCCGTCGTGTCGGTGACCGTCGGGTGCTCCTGGCGTACTGCACCGATGTGCGGGAGGTCGGCGAGCACGTCGACCTGGCGGAACTGGTCTCCTCCTGAGGAGGCGGCCGGATGCGCGGGGACGTCGGGAGCGCGGGGGCGCCGGGAGGACGATCACGGAACCGGCCGTCCCGCGGGCGAGGCCGGTTCCGCGTCACCGGAGGAACCGAAAGGCGAGGCCGGTTCGGCATCGACGTGAACTTTCCCGATCACCAGGGCGTCCGTGTGAGCAGGGAGGCCCGCATGGAAGTACTCGACGGCCTCGCTGACGAGAGGCTCCGCCTGGAGCTCCTCCTCATCGAAGCCCTGCACCGGGAAGCGGAACGGCTGGCCGCACAGGCCGGCCGCTGAACGGCCGGGGCGGTCCGCCGCCTTGGGGGAGACGGCGGACCGCCCCGGCACCTCCACCCGCGGCACCCGGCGCGGGCGCGGCGCGGACCGCCGCGGGAGGCAGGGCCGGGCGAGCCCCCGAGGCCGCCCGGGTGCCTCACCGCCGCGCCAGCCCCGGGATGAGCACCGCGCCGACGACCAGGTGCAACAGGATCAGCACCAGCGTCGCGGCGGCGCCGGCGGCGCTGCCCAGCGGGCCGAGGAGGGACAGGACGCACACGACCAGGGCGACGATCGTCCAGACGCGGCCGGACCGCCTCACCGACCGTTCCAGGACGGCCAGGAGCGCCCAGCCGGCCAGCCCGGCCAGCAGGCTCGCCACCACGACCGACACCGGCCCGACCGTCTGCGTGGCGCCGCCCGTCCGCACGGTCAGCGCGGTTCCGGCCAGCGGCACCGCCAGCGCCCACACGACCAGGGCCGCCGCGGGGGCGCCGATCACCACTACGAGGAATCTTCTGAGGGAGGTGTTCACGGCGGCCAGCCTCGCCCGGCCGGGCCGGTCACCGCATCGGGCCCGAGGTCGCGTTCCGTCCTCCTCCGGCGGGGGCCGCCTCCTACTTCGGTAGGTGACGGATCCCGCGTTCCGGAGCCTAGTCTGGGCCGGTGAGTGAGACCCGGCCCCCGCACCCCGTGGCAGTGATGATCACGTTCCTGGGGGTGGGCGCGCTGACCGCCGTGTCGATGTGGGGCCGGGCCGGCGGGCCGCCGCCGTGGCCGGAGGCCGCGGTCGGGGCGGCGAGCCTGGCCGCCGCGCTCGCCCAGCTGTGGTGGCCGGTCCCCGGAGCGCTGGCCGCGACCCTCCTCGCCGTACTCTCCCCCGCCGCCACCCCGGCGGCGACGACGGGGGCGCTGCAGGTGGCCCAGCGCAGGCGGTTCCCCGTCGCGGCGGCGGTGGCGGCGGCGGGCCTCGCGGCCCACGCGCTCCAGGGACTGTGGCGGCCGAGCTCCGGCATCTCCCTCGGCTGGTGGCTGCTGCTGATCTGCGCCTCGTACGGTGCTCTCCTCGGGTGGGGCGCGCTGGCCCGTTCCCGCCGCGCGCTGCTCGCCTCGCTGCGCGAGCGCGCCCGCCGTGCCGAGGCGGAGCAGGGCCGGCGGGTCGCCGAGGCCCGCATGGCCGAACGCCGCAGGATCGCCCGGGAGATGCACGACGTGCTGGCCCATCGCCTGTCGCTGGTGGCCACCCACGCCGGGGCGCTGGAGTACCGCCCGGACTCCTCCCCCGAGCAGCTCGCCAGGGCCGCCGGAGTGGTCCGTTCCGGCGTGCACCAGGCGCTGGAGGAACTACGTCAGGTGATCGGCCTGCTGCGCGAGGAGGACGACCTCCTGGAGGAACCCGAACCGCAGCCCACGCTGGCCGACCTGCCGCGGCTGGTCGCCGAGGCGCGCCAGGCGGGCCAGGACGTACGGGTCGGCGACGAGACCGCCGGCGCCGTCCCGCCCCCCGCCGCCGGAAGGACCGGCTACCGCGTCGTCCAGGAGGGGCTGACCAACGCCCGCAAGCACGCCCCGGGCCAGCCGGTGGAGGTGCTGCTGCGCGGCTCCCCCGGCACGCGCCTGCTGATCGACGTCCGCAACCCGCTGCCGGCGCCGGGCTCGGCGCCGGCCGTGCCCGGCGGCGGCGTCGGCCTGGTCGGGCTCACCGAGCGGGTACGGCTGGCCGGTGGGCGGCTGGACCACCAGAACACCGGCGGACGGTTCCTGCTCCGGGCATGGTTACCATGGCCCGCGTGATCCGCGTGCTCCTGGTCGACGACGACGCCCTGGTCCGCGCCGGCCTGTCCATGATGCTGGACGGCGCCGCCGGCATCACCGTCGTCGGCGAGGCGGCCGACGGCCAGGAGGCCGTCACCGCCACCGACGCCCACGCCCCCGACGTCGTCCTCATGGACCTGCGGATGCCCCGCGTGGACGGCATCACCGCCACCCGGCGGCTCCGCGCCCGGGCCCGCCCGCCGGAGGTGATCGTGCTGACCACCTTCGACACCGACGAGAACATCCTGCACGCGCTGCGCGCCGGCGCCGGTGGATTCCTGCTCAAGGACACCCCGCCGCCGCAGATCGTGGAGGCGGTCACCCGGGTCGCGGCGGGCGACCCGATCCTGTCCCCGCGCGTCACCCGGCGGCTGATGGACCGCACCGTCGCCCAGGCCGGCGCCTACGAGCGGGCCCGCGCCGCGCTGGCGGCCCTCACCCCCCGCGAGCACGAGGTGGTCCTCGCGATCGCACGCGGCCGGACGAACGCGGACATCGCCGCGGAACTCGCCATGGGCGTCACCACGGTGAAGGCGCACGTCTCCAGCATCCTCACCAAGCTCGACCTGGGGAACCGCACCCAGATCGCGCTCCTCGCCCACGACGCCGGCCTCACCTGACCGGCGCGCCCCCGACCGGGGCGCACGGCCGCCTGGCCCTCGGCACGCGACGGACCCCCGGCACGCCGCGGCCGTACGGAGAGCCCGGCTCGACGCCGCGGCCGGTGATGGCGTTAGCTTTTCCCCATGAACAAGCGCGAGCTGATCGACAAGGCCGCGGCCGAGGCGGGGCTCAGCAGGCGGCAGACCGCCGCCGCCCTGGACGCCATCCTCAGCGTGATCCAGACGAGCGTGGCGGCCGAGGAGAAAGTGGCCATCCCCGGCTTCGGATCCTTCGAGATCGTCCACAAGCCGGCACGCACCGGACGCAACCCGCAGACCGGCGAACCCCTGGAGATCGCGGAGACCTGGACCGCCAAGTTCAAGCCCAGCCCGGGTTTCATGGGCCTCATCCGCCAGCGCAAGAGAGACTGACCCCGCCCCGCCCCGCCGCGACCGCGTCCCGGCGGGACCACGGCCGCACGCGCGGACGCCCGGCGGACCCGGAGACCGGCGGACGCGAAGGCACCGCGCGGGGTCAGGCCCGTACGGCGCGGGCGTACCAGCGCCCGTCCAGGGCGTCGATCCGCAGCGGCCTGCCGAAGCACTCCGACAGGTTCTCCCCGGTCAGGACCTCCCCCGCCGGGCCGGCCGCCTGGACACGGGCGTCGCGCATCAGCAGGGCGTGGGTGGTGGTGGCCGGGACCTCCTCCAGATGGTGGGTCACGGTGACCGTGGTCAGCGCGGGACGGGACGCCGCCAGATCCTCCACGGCGGCGATCAGGTCCTCGCGGGCGGGCAGGTCGAGCCCGGCGAACGGCTCGTCCAGCAGCAGGACCACCGGCTCGGCCATCAGCGCCCTGGCGACCCTGATCCTGGCCCGCTCCCCCTGGGAGCAGACGCCGAACGGCCGCTCGGCGAGGTCCTTGCATCCCAGGTCGGCCAGCAGCCGATGGGCCCGCTCGTGCTCGGCCGGGCCGTAGCGGTCCCACAGCGGGGCGCTGCTGCCGGTGTGACCGGTCAGCACGACGGTGTGCGCGGTGGCGCCCTCGTCCTCCAGCAGTTCCTCGTCGACGAGCCGCTGACTCGCCGCCACCAGCCCGATCCGGCGGCGCAGCTCCCGTAGGTCGACCCGTCCCAGGCGCTGGCCGAGCACGGTGACCGAGCCGCGGCTGGGGTGCCGCACGGCGGCCGCCAGCGACAGCAGCGTGGTCTTGCCCGCCCCGTTGGGCCCCAGCACCACCCAGTGCTGGCCGTACTCCACCCGCCAGTCGACGCCGGACAGGAGGGTCCGCCCCACCACCCGCACCTCGACGCCGCTCAGCTCCACCGCCCCGGGCCCGAACCCGCTCATCGCTCTCCGTCCGGTTCCGCACGTCCGACGATGATCACCCTAGCCGACCCGGCGGTCCCCGCCTCCGGCCGGGCAGGGCGGGGCCGCCGCCCCTCAGTCGCCGATCTGGAACGACGGGGTCGCGCCCGGCGGGGGCGGGGACGCGTCCTCCGTGGCCGACGGCGCCTGCGACGGCGCCTGGCTCTCACCGTCGCCGGTCTGCGGGATCTGGGTGAAGGAGGGCCTGGGACGGGGGGTGGGCGCGCCCGTCGCCTCGGGACAGCCGCGGTTCGCACCCCGGCCCCGGCCGCCGCCACGCCCGTTGCCCCGGCCGCCGCCGTTTCCCGGGAGGTCCGCACAGGTCTGCGGCCCGTCACCGCCGCCGGGAGGGCCGGCCGTGTCGCGGGGACGGCTCGGGGACGGCTCGGCCGGCACGTCCGCAGAGGTGCGGGAGGTGGGAACCGGCACCGTGCGGGTGGCGGTGACCGTGATCGCCGTCGGCGTGACCGGCGGCGCCTGCCGCGGCCCTCCCTCCGCGGGGCGGGGCCGGTGCGGCGCGGGCGTCACCGTCGCGCCCTCGGCCGGGACCACCACCGGGACGCGCTCGGGGACGCCGGAGCCGCCGGCCCCGCCGGTCCCGCCGTCACCGGCCCGCGCCGCGGCGGCCACGGTCAGCGCCGCCATCGACACCGTGGCCAGCGCGGCGAACCCCGCCTGCGAGAAGCTCCCGCCCCTGCCCGGCGCCGCCCGCCTGGCGCCCCGTCCCCGGGAACGTTCCCGTGAGGGGCCGCCGGGCGCGGACCGTCCCCCCTTCACGGCCGGCTCCTCCACGGCCGGGTACGGCACGCCCGCCGACGGATACGGCACCGGCGCGTACGGGTACGGCACGGCGCCCGGCGGAACCCCCTCCCCGAAGAACGCGGCCCGCGACGCCCCGGAGCGGCCCGGACCCGGCACCTGCGGCGCGACCGGGGGATACGGCACCGCCGTCCAGATGTCCCCCAGCACCGCGGCGACCGCCTCACGCGGATCCGCCGGCGCGGGCACGCCGCCCGCCGCCAGCAGCGCCACGAGCAGGTCGGCGGCCCGGGGACGATGCGCCGGATCCTTGACCAGGCACGCCTCGACCGCCGGGCGCAGCAGCATGGGCACCGAGGAGACGCGCGGCGGCTCGACCATGACGCGCCGGGTCAGCACGTCGAGCTCACCCGTGCCGAAGGGGTGGTACCCGGTGGCCGCGTAGGCGATCACGCAGCCCCAGGCGAAGACGTCGGAGGCGGGCCGCGCGGGCCCCCCGGTGAGCCGCTCCGGGGCGACCCAGCCGGGACTGCCCATGACCTGCCCGGCCTGGGTGTGCGCGCCGGGGGCGTCCACGTCGGTGGCGATGCCGAAGTCGATCACCCGGGGCCCGGAGGGCGACAGCAGCACGTTGCCGGGCTTGAGGTCGCGGTGCACCAGCCCCGACTCGTGCACCGCGACCAGCGCCGCGGCCACCCCCAGGGCGACGCCGTAGGCGAGGTCGGGCGTGAGCGGGCCGCCGGCGGAGACCACCTGGGACAACGCGGGCCCGGGGATGTACTCGCACACCAGGAACGGCCGGTCGCGGTCGGCGCCGTCCTCGACCACGGCCGCGGTGCAGAAAGGCACCACGCGCCGGGAGAACGCCACCTCCTCGGCGAACCGGGCCCGCAGCGTGGGATCGTGCAGATGCAGCGGATGCGGCGTCTTGAGCGCCACCACGCCGCCCTGGGGATGCTCGGCGAGATAGACGACGCCCATCCCGCCCACGCCGAGACGGCCGAGCAGCAGATAACGGCCGATGATGACCGGGTCCCCCACGGTCAGCGGCCGCACACCGGGCGGCAGGCCGTCGATGGGTCCGGTTCCGCCACGCACCATCCTGGTCGAGCCTCCCGTGTCCGCGATACGGCAGAACACACTGTGGCCGTAACCCGTGGCGCTTCGCGCCCGACCGGACACAAGCGATATGACAGGTAAGGCGACTGATCCCTCAAGGTAAGTAACCCGTGGTACGCGGGACGCGGATGGTGCACGACATGACACCGCGACCGGCCGGCACGGCCCGCGGCGGGTCCGGGAACCGGTACGACCGGGCACAGGCGCGAAAAGCACTGCGGGGGGCCAGGCGGCGACCTCCGGCCACACGGCCGGAATGACCGGAACCGCCGCGGGTCAGGCGGCGGCCGAACCGGACGGCGCCGGCAGGTCCCGGGACGTCACGACACCGGGCCGCGCGAGATCCTCCGCCGTCACCGCGCCCGGCCGCGGGAGATCCTCCGCCGCCGCGACGCCCGGCCGTACCGCTCCCCCGGCCGCCACCAGCCCGGAACCACCCGACAGGTCCGGCGCCGAGAGATCCGGCGCCACCGCGGGACCGGACCCGGCGGACACCCCCAGGGCCGCCGTGAGGAACCGGTCGATGTGCCGGAAGACCTGGCGCGCCTCCGGCAGGACGTCGGCCAGGATCGCGAACACGTGCGGCATCCGCCGCCACTCCTCATAGGTCACCGGCACCCCCCCGGCCCGCGCCCGCTCGGCCACCCGGCGCCCGTCGTCACGGAGGACCTCGGTGGAACCCGTCACGATCATCAACGGCGGCAGCCCCCGGTAGTCACCGAAGACCGGGGACACCAGGGGATCGCGCACATCCAGGCCCGCCGTCCAGCGACGGGCCAGCCAGTCCACCCTGCCGGCCGGGATCAGCGGATCGACCAGCCGGTTCACCCGGCGCGGCACGTCCGTCAGGTCCGCCCACGGCGACAGGCACACCGCCGCCGACGGCAGCGGCAGCCCCCGGTCGCGCAACGCCAGCAACGCCGTGAGGGTCAGGTGACCGCCCGCCGAGTCCCCGGCGAACAGGATCCTCGCCGGATCGTAGCCCCGCTCCAGCAGGCACCCGTACGCCGCGACCGCGTCCTGCAACGACTCGGCGGGCCGGTGGACCGGCCCCTGCCGGTAGTCCACGGCCAGCACCGGACGCCGGGCGACCGCCGACAACCGCCAGGTGATCGCCCGATGCGTCGCCGGAGAACAGGCGAAATACCCCCCGCCGTGGAAGTAGAGCAGCACCCCGCCCTCGTCGAGGTCCTCCCCCGCCCGGACCCACTCCCCCCGGCACACCCCGGTGCCGTCCCGGCTCACCCGCACATGGGAGGGCAGGCGCACCGGCACCCGCGCCGCGAGGGCGGCGAGCTGAGAGCCCGCGGCCACCCCCGCGCCGGAACGCAGCAGCAGACCGGCGAGCGGCTTGAAGGTCCCGCGCAGCATCGCGTTGAGAGCCGCGGCCTGCCAGCTCACCGGGTAGCCGGGACAGACGTCCACGTCGATCTCGTCATGCATGCGGACCTCCCGCGGGACCACGAGCGCGGACCCGCTGAAAGGCCGTGCACGCGGACCTCCTGGAAACAGGATTCCCCGCCGCGAAACCCCCCACTCCCCCACCGGGCGCCCACTCCCCCGCCCCGCCACCGTAAATCCCGTTGCCGGGCACGGATCCGACGGGGAAAATCGGGTGGTCCCGACGACCCCGGGAGGCAGCCTTCCTGCTCTACGCACGCGTCGCCGGCTACGGCTTCCGCCGCCACTCCGCCTACCGCGCCGCCGCCCTCGCCGGGGCCTTCACCAACACCGTCTTCGGCGTCCTGCGCGCCTACGTCCTCATCGCCCTGTGGCAGGCCAGGCCCGGACTCGGCGGATACGACGTCACCGACGCCGTCACCTTCTGCTTCCTCACCCAGGCGTTCATCGGCCCCATGCAGTTCCTCGGCGACGGTCTCCAGCTCTCCGAACGCGTGCAGAGCGGCGACATCGCGATCGACCTGCTGCGCCCCGCCTCGCTGCAGCTGTGGAACCTCGCCGACGACCTGGGCCGCGCCGCCTACCTGCTCCTGCTGCGCAGCCTCCCGCCGACCCTCGCCGGGGCGGCGCTGTTCGGCCTGATCGTGCCCGCCTCCCCGGCGACCTGGTGCCTCTTCGCGGTCAGCTTCACCCTCGGCGTCGTCGTCAGCTTCGGCTGGCGGTACCTGGTGGCCCTGTCGGCCTGCTGGATCGTCGACGACCGGGGCACGCAGACGCTGTCGATGGTGCTGACGACCTTCTTCAGCGGCATGACGCTCCCGCTCAACCTCTTGCCGGGCCTGCTCGGCGACGTGGCCCGATCCCTCCCCTGGGCCGCGATGGCCCAGGTGCCCGCCGACGTCTACCTCGGCGAACACGACGCCCTGTCCGCCCTGGCGTTCCAGGCCGCGTGGGCCGCCGCGCTGCTGGCCCTGGGCGCCCTCGCCACCCGCGCCGCCCGCCGCAAGGTGGTGGTCCAGGGTGGCTGACCACGCCGCCGCGGAACCGCGGGGAGGCCCCCGATGACCAGGACCTACCTCCTGCTGGCCTGGACGTGGCTGCGCGCCTCCGCGCAGTACCCCGCGCCGCTGACCATGATGATCATCGGCTCGTTCGTCCTCAACGCGCTGGACGTCGCCGCGATCTGGGTCATCTTCCGCCACACCGGGACGCTCGCCGGATTCGGCCTCGCCGAGGTCATGTTCCTGTACGGCACCGCCGGCGTCTCCTTCGCCCTGGCCGACCTGCTGTTCGGCAACGTCGACCGGCTCAGCCGGCACATCCGGGCCGGCACCTTCGACGTCATGCTCATCCGCCCGGCGAGCGCGTTCGTCCAGATGGCCGCGGACCGCTTCGGCGTGCACCGCCTCGGCCGGGTGGCCCAGGCCTCCGTCGTGCTCGGCCTCGCCCTGTCCCGGCTCCACCTGGAGGCGGGCCGGGCATGGATGATCCCGCTGATGATCGTCTGCGGAACCGTGATCTTCACCTCCGTCTTCACCCTCGGCGGCGCGCTGCAGTTCCTGCTGACCGACGCCCCCGAGGTCGCCAACGCCTTCACCTACGGCGGCGGCACCCTCGTCCAGTACCCGCTGAGCGTCTACGGCGGCGAACTCGTCCGGGGCGTCACCTACGTCCTGCCGCTGGCGTTCGTCAACTGGCAGCCCGCCCTGTTCGTGCTCGACCGGCCCGACCCCCTCGGCCTGCCGTACTGGCTCCGCTTCGCCGCGCCGCTCGCGGCACTGCTCCTCGCCGCCGCGGCCGCCCTCGCCTGGCGGACCGGCGTCCGCCGCTACCGCTCGACAGGGAGTTGATCCGCGTGATCGAAGCCGAACGACTCGGCCGCTCGTTCACCGTGGGCCGCGGCCGGTCCCGCAGGACCGTGCACGCCGTACGGGACCTGTCGTTCACCGTCGGGGCCGGGGAGTTCGTCGGCTGCCTCGGCCCCAACGGCGCGGGCAAGTCCACGACGATCAAGATGCTCACCGGCATCCTCGCGCCCAGCGCGGGGCGGCTGCGGGTGGCCGGGCTCGATCCGACGCGCCGCCGTACGGCCCTGGCCCGCCGGATCGGGGTGGTCTTCGGCCAGCGGACCACGCTGTGGTGGGACCTGCCGCTGCGGGACAGTTTCGAACTGGTCCGGCACCTTTACAAAGTAGATCGTGTTGATTTCCGGCGGCGGCTGGACGAACTGACCGCCGTGCTCGACCTGGCGCCCTTCCTGGCCACCCCGGTCCGTCAGCTCAGCCTCGGCCAGCGCATGCGCGGCGACCTGACCGCCGCGCTCCTGCACGACCCCGTCCTGCTGGTGCTCGACGAGCCCACGATCGGCCTCGACGTGGTGAGCAAGGCGGCCATCCGCGGCTTCCTGCACCGCCTCAACGCCGAGCACGGCACCACGGTCCTGCTCACCACCCACGACCTCGGGGACGTCGAGAAGCTGTGCCGCCGGGTGATGCTGATCGACCACGGGCGGCTGTCCTTCGACGGCACGCTCGGCGACCTGCGCGCCACCGCTCCCCCGGAGGACTCCATCGAGGACGTGGTCGCACGCCTCTACGGCGGCTGAGCCCCGTCGAGCCCGGTCCGGGGACCGGCGCCCGGGGATCCGGCGCCGCCCGGTGTCAGCGGTAGTAGCCGTCGTCGGGCTCGTCGTAGTCCTCGTCGCGGACCCGGGGCGCCCAGCGGGAGGGCATCAGGACGGGCATGAAGAGGGCGACGCCCACGAGGGCGTAGACGCCGGCGGACAGCAGCACGCCCATGCCCCGGCCGGCCTCCAGGAGCGCGGCGGGCATGGAGGGGTCGTGCGGGATCAGGTCCGTGGCGCGGGCGGGATCGAGGGAGTAGACCACGGTCCAGGCGAGCAGCACGATCGACGGGACGAAGGCGGCCATCGGGGAGACCCGGCCGGAGGCCACCAGCCCGAGCAGGAGACCGACGCCCGCCATGGCGCCCAGCGCGGTCCAGGATCTCGGGCCGCCGAGCGTGAAGGCGGCCGCCGCCGACAGACCCTCCTGTACGGCCCAGCCGGCCCCGCCCAACAGTGCGGCGGTGAGAAGCAGCCCGACCAGAAAACCGGAAAAATGCCGCATTGACCTCGCCTAGCTACGAACTGTCTGCGGTGCTCGCGGCAACCATAGCGGCAAAAGACCGGAAAAGGCAGGCGTGGATCATTCATGAGAACATGTGGTCACCATGCGCGCCCGCCTCCCCCTGCGCCTCGCCCGCGCGGCGGCCTTCTCGGCCGTCTGCGTGGCCCTGGCCGTCGCCGGCCACCGGGCCGCGGGCGGAGCCGGGCCCGAGCCGCAGGCGGTGGCCGCCGCCTGGGCGGCCGTCGCGGCGGCGACGGCCGCGCTCGCCGGGCGCGAACGCTCCGGCACGGTGATCAGCACCGGCCTGGCGGCCGCGCAGCTCGTCCTGCACGAGCTGTTCGCCTTCGGCGACCCCTCGGGGATCTCCCTGGTCACGCACTCCCACGGCCGGGGGCTGGGCGAGGGCCTGGGCATGCTCGTCGCGCACCTGACCGCCACGCTGCTCACCGGCTGGTGGCTGGCCCGCGGCGAGGCCGCCCTGTGGACGCTGCTGCGCGCCGCGGGCCGGCGCCTCGGCGCGGCGCTCCGGCTGCTCCCCTCCCCCGCCACGCCGCCCGCTCCCCCGCGGGCGGCCGTTCCCTCCGTCCCGCCCCTCCCGGCGTGGGGCGTCCTGCGGCACACCGTCAGCCGGCGCGGTCCTCCACTCCCCGCCGTCTGACCCTCTCACCGCGGAACCCGCTCCACACGCCGCGGTCCCACGCGTGCCGTGGCCCTGTCATGGGTTCCGCGTCTTTCCCGGACATCCCGAACCCCGAAGTGGAGAATCCCATGTCCTTCCCCGCAGCGTTCCGCCGCCTGGCCGCCGTGACCGCCGGCGCCACCGCCCTCACCCTCGGCCTGGCCGTACCCGCGCTCGCGCACGTGAGCATCAACCCCGGCACCGCCGAGCAGGGCGGCTTCACCAAGGTCGCCTTCCGGGTCCCCAACGAGCGCGACAAGGACTCGACGAGCAAGGTCGAGGTCTCCTTCCCGCTCGACCACCCGCTGCCGTTCGTCTCGGTCAAGCCGGTGCCCGGCTGGAAGGTCAAGGTGACCGAGGGCAAGCTGCCCAAGCCGGTCACCACCGAGTACGGAGAGATCACCGAGGCCGTCACCAAGGTCGTCTGGTCGGGAGGGAGGATCGAGCCGGGCCAGTTCCAGGAGTTCGAGGTGTCCATGGGCGCGCTGCCCGAGGACACCGACCGCCTCCTCTTCCCGACGACCCAGACCTACGACGGCGGCGAGGTCGTCAAGTGGGCCGACGAGCCCAAGGCCGACGGCTCCGAGCCGGAGCACCCGGCTCCGGTGCTCCGGCTCACCCCGGCCGCCGCCGGCTCCGACGGCCACGGCGCCGGTACGGCGAGCCCCTCGGCGGCCCCGGCCGCGCCGGCCGCCTCGCCGGCCACGCCGTCGGCCGCCGTGGTCGCGGCCCCCGGCGCGGACTCCTCCGACGGCACCGCCCGCGCGCTGGGCGTCGCCGGTCTGGTCCTCGGGCTCGTCGGCGCCGTGGCCGGCGTGCTGGGCCTGCGCCGCGGCCGCACCGCCTGAGAGCGCCCGAGGACGCCATGAGGGCCGGCGGGCCGCGCACCGGGGAACCGGTGCGCGGCCCGCACCGTTCGAGGGACTGGAAAGTCAGCACGCGCCGATAAACACTCCTGGGGAGCGGACGGAAAAATCGACCCTGCGGCCCGCGGTTCCCGCCACCGGGATGTGGAACACGGGACGTCCGGGATCGCGGTCCGCTTGACGGCACACGGTCATGACCCCCGAAGCGAGGTTCGCGCATGGCAACCGAGGCAGTCTCGGCACGTCCCTCCGGCGGATGGATCTCCGCACTCAACACCCGGCACCACAGGACGGCGCTCAACGTCTACATGCTGATCGTCCTCGGCCACTGGGCCGAGCACATCGCCCAGGCCATCCAGATCTACGTCCTCGGCTGGCCGCTCCCGGAGGCGCGCGGCGTCCTGGGCCTGCCGTTCCCCTGGCTGGTCACCTCCGAGTGGATGCACTACGGCTACGCGCTGCTCATGCTGATCGGCCTGATCCTGCTGCGGCACGGCTTCACCGGCAGGTCGCGCACCTGGTGGAACATCTCACTCGGCATCCAGGTCTGGCACCACTTCGAGCACCTGCTGCTGCTCAGCCAGGCCATCAGCGGCTACCACCTGCTGGGACGCCCCACCGTGACCAGCATCATCCAGCTCCTGGTGCCGCGGGTGGAGCTGCACCTGTTCTACAACACCCTCGTGTTCATCCCCATGGTGGTCGCGATGGTCCTCCACCGGCGTCCCCGCGCCTCGGAGCGCTCGCTGATGCGGTGCACCTGCGCGGTCGCGCCCCAGTGGTGAGGCGGCACGGCGGACCGGCGAGGAGGCGCTCCCCGTTCTTCAACACGGTCCTGACGCTCATCGCGCTCTTCCTGCTCTACCTGGCCGTGCCGAACATCGGCACGGTCATCCGGGCCGCGCGGGCCGACGGGATCGGCGGCCGGTTCACCGCGCGGCAGCTCGAGTGCATCCAGCACCCCGGGCACGAGTCCTGCACCTGGACGGGCGACTTCCGTTCCTCCGACGGCGGGGTCCGCAAGACCGGGGTCGCGATGTACGGGAGCTCACGCGAGTCGCTGCGGACCGGTCAGGAGATCCTGGCCGTGGACGTCGGCCGTCCCCATCAGGTGTACGGCCCCGGCGGCTCGATGGAGTGGGTCTTCACCGGGGTGCTGCTCCTGATCGGGGTCGCCATCCCGGTGTACCTGTACGGCGGGCCGCTGCGCCGGGCGCTCACCGGCCGCGCGGCGTCCGATGCGCCTGATGCGTCCCGGGAGCCCGGCGGGGTGGACCACCCGGAGCCGCGGACGGCGGAGCCGGTCCGTTGAGAACCGGTGCGGGGGCCCGCCGCCGGCCCGGCCCCCGCACCGGTTCGCACGCCGGGGCGGACGTGGCCTGATGCGGCGTCAGGCGACCTCGAGGACGAAGAACAGGAAACACATGAAGACCCCCGTGGGCCTGGTCGCGAAGAGGTCGGGGAACAGTTCGCGGGCGGCCGGCGCGGGCGGCGGCTCGCTGATGACGCCGATCCGGAAGCCGGCCGCGGTGAAGGCGTCGGTCATCGCGTGCAGCGGCCGGCTCCAGAAGCCCAGCAGGGCGGTGTTCCCGCCGAGGGTCCACTCGTCGAAGGTCTGGCGGGTCTCGAAGTAATTGGTGCCGGGACCGGCCGACAGGTAGTCGGCGAAGGGGTGGTTGACCGACACGATCAGCCGGCCGCCGGGCTTCAGCACGCGCCGCAGTTCGGCCAGCGGCGCCGTCCAGTCCTCCAGGTAGTGCAGAACCAGGGACGCGACGACGTCGTCGAACGAGGCGTCGGGGAACGGCAGCGGGTCGCTCAGGTCGGCCAGGCGCAGGTCCGCGTCGTCGCCGAGCCGCCGCCGGGCCAGCTCCAGCATCTTGGCGCTGGCGTCGAAGCCGGTCACGACGGCGCCCCGGTCGCGCAGCGCCGCCGACAGCGGGCCGGAGCCGCAGCCGGCGTCGAGGATCCGCCGGCCGGCCACGTCACCGGCCAGGTCCAGTATGGCGGGCCGCTCGTAGTGGGCGTTGAGGAGGTTGGTCTCGTTCTCGGCCGAGTACCCCTCGGCGATGGGGTCGTAGTCGTTGAGCGCGGCCCGCTCCGCGGGTCCGATGGACTCCTCGGGAACGGCGCGGATCCACGACGGCGTCGCGGCGGCCGGAGCGGCCGGGGTGTCCGTCTGCTCGTCGGGACTCTCGGAAACGGAAGTCATACGGGCGATCCTGGCACGCCGGGCCGTCCGGGCTCGGCCGTTTTGTGATCTTCCTGTGCCCTTGGGGTGCCGGCCGGCCGCCGGCGGGGCGCCGCGCCGTCAACCGGCCGTCACGCCGTCAACCGGCCGTCACCAGGGCACCGGGCCGTCGGTGCCGAAGAACCCGCCGGTCGGCCCGTCCGCGCCGAGCGTGGCCAGGCGCACCACGGCCGCGGCGCCCTGCGCGGTGGTGAGGTACCCGGTGTGGTCGTTGATGTCGGTGTCGACGAAGCCGGGGTCGGCGGCGTTGACGAGGATCCCGTCCTTGCGCAGCTCGTTGGCGTACTGCACGGTCAGCGCGTTCAGCGCGGTCTTCGACGGCGAGTACGCGGCCGACTCCGGCAGCCCCGACAGCGGGCCGTCCGGGATGCTGTTGACGGTCAGCGACCCGGCGGCGCTGCTGAGGTTGACGACGCGCGGCGCCGGTGACCGCCGCAGCAGCGGCAGCATGGCGTTGGTCACCGTGATCACCCCGAAGACGTTGGTCTCGAACACGGCCCGGACCATGTCCAGGTCGACGGAGCTCGGGACCTGGTCGCGGGCGTCCTGCGGCGAGACCTGCCCGGAGCCGCTGATCCCGGCGTTGTTGACCAGCACGTCGAGGTGGCCGAAGCGCTCCTCGATCCACCTCGCGGCCTCCCGGACGCCGGCCTGGTCGGTGACGTCCAGGGTGACCGCGTGCGCGTCGCCGCCCGCCGCGCGCGCCGCCGCGGCTGCCTCCTCGCCGCGCCGCGGGTCCCTGGCCCCGATCAGGACCGTCATGCCCAGCTCGGCGAGCCGCTCAGCGGTCGCCCGGCCGATCCCCTTGTTCGCGCCGGTGATCAGTGCGACCTGCCGGTGCGTGGTGTGCTCGTTCACGAGCGATCTCCTCCCTGAGAGGGTTCGTTTCCGTCACCCGAGACGAGACAGCCGGCCGTTCTGTGACATGGTCGGGTCATCGCCCGCCGGTTCACGACTCCGGGTGAGCGCGCGACGCCGGTCGGCGACCGTGGACGGTCCCCTCCCGGCCGGCCCGCCTCCCGTGTCACAGACGGGCGGGCTGTCTTGTCTCAGTCGGTGGAGATGGAGGCTCGGACCGGAAAGGTGAGGATCATGAGGGTGTTCGTGGCGGGCGGGGCCGGGGCGCGCGCCGAGGGGTTCGAGGAGGAGCCGGCGTGAGCCGGGTCGAGGAGTTCCAGGAACTGCGGCCGCTGCTGTTCTCGATCGCCTACCGGATCCTGGGCAGCGTGAGCGAGGCCGAGGACGCGGTCCAGGAGACCTGGCTGCGCTACGAGGCGTCCCCGGCCGAGCCCGTGTCGGCCAAGGCGTTCCTGTCCGCCACGGTGTCCCGGGTCGCGATCGACGTGCTGCGCTCGGCACGCGTGCGGCGGGAGCAGTACACCGGGCAGTGGTTCCCCGAGCCGCTGCTGGCCGACCCGTACGAGGACCCGGAGCGCTCGGCGGAGCTGGCCGACTCGCTGTCGATGGCGGCCCTGCTGCTGCTGGAGCGGCTCAGCCCGCTGGAGCGGGCGGTCTTCGTGCTGCGGGAGGTGTTCGGGTTCGGCTTCGGTGAGGTCGCCTCGGCGGTGGGGCGCTCGGAGGCGGCGTGCCGCCAGCTGGCGGTGCGGGCGCGCCGCCACATGAACACCGGGCGCGCCCGGTTCGAGGCCGGCCGCCGGGAACGGGAGGAGCTCGCCCGGCGCTTCTTCGACGCCTTCCGGGAAGGCGATGTCGAGGGACTGCGCGGGCTGCTCGCCGCCGACGTGTCGATGGTCGCCGACAGCGGCGGCAAGGCCCCGCTGTGGGGCGGCGGCGTCTTCGGCGCCGGGAACGTGGCCCGGGTGCTGGCCGCGATCGCCGGGCCGTTCGACCGGATCGGCGGCGTCGCGGAGCCGCACGAGGTGAACGGCCAGCCGGGTGCGATCTTCCTCGACCGGGACGGCAGGGTCGTCAACACCCTGGCGTTCGACATCCTCAACGGACGGATCCAGACGATCCGCGCGGTGCTCAACCCTGACAAGCTGCGGCACCTGGGACCGGTGGCGGACGCCTGGGCGGTCGTCCGCGAGGCCGGCCGGGCCCGCCGTCCCGACGGGGTCTAGGAGCGGCGGGCGGCGACCTGGTCGAGGAGGGCCGCGAGGCGGCCGGGGGCCGAGACCATGGGCCAGTGGCCCGTGTCGAGGGTGCGGAAGTCCCAGCCCGGCGCGGTGCGCATGGCCGAGACGTCGGCGGACACCCGGCCGCCGAAGTGCTCCATCGAGCACATCACGTAGGTGGCCCGCTGCTGCTCCAGCGGACGCGTCAGCACGGCGGACTCGGCGACGGTGCGCCCGGGGTGCCCGACGAAGCGCCTGGTGAGCCAGCCGGCCTGGCGGCGGGAGAGCCCCTGGCCGTCGGCCACGACCGAGGCGTCGGGGGCCGGCCAGCGGCCGTTGTTGGCGTCGATGAGCCGCAGTTCCTCGGCGCGCAGCCGCTCGGGGAAGGCGTGCAGCATCGACTTGCCGTCGTGGGGCAGGAACGCCTCGACGAACACCGTGTGCGCCACCCGGTCCCGGGCCCGGTCGGCCACCAGGCCGGCCACGATGCCCGAGTAGCTGTGCCCCACGACGATGACGTCGCGCAGGTCCTTCTTCTCCATGGTCGCCAGGACGTGGCCGACGTGCGTCTCCAGGCCGACGTCGGCGACGTCGGCTTCGGCGGTGGTCAGGCCCGGCAGCGTGACCGCGTGGACCCGGTGGCCGTGGCCGCGCAGACGCCGTGCCACCGGCTCCCAGGCCCAGGCGCCCATCCACGGGCCGGGGATGAGAACGAAGTTCTTCATAGGAGTCCGTTTCCCTGCTTCCGGCCGGTCCGCGCCCCGTGGGAGGCGCGTTCCGGCGGTGGGACATCGTCATTGTCGAAAGGTCCGGCGACGGCGACGCCCATCGCCATTCAGCAACCCGGTGCCGGGCCCCGTCAAGCTCTCGTCAGGCGGCCCTGCCGGATGCCCGGACGAGGGAGGCCCGGTCGAGGATGGCGGCGTCGGATTCCACGACCCGCACGGCGGGGTTCCCGGTGAGGATCGCGACCACCCCGACGTAGCCGTATCCGGGGTCGAGCGGCAGGAGCCGCACCGCGTCCACGGGGACGTCCAGCGGCCAGCTCCGCAGCGCGGGCCGTTCGTCCGGGCCGCTGACCTCGACCCGGTCCGGGGAGATCCGCAGCCCGTGCCCGGTGGCCTTCAGGGCCGCCTCCTTGCGCACCCACGTCCGGGCGAACGCCTCGTACCGCTCGTCGCCGGGAAGCGCCTCCAGCGTCCTGCGCTCGGCCGGCGTCAGCGCGCACCGCGCGAGCTCGTCGACCGAGGTCGTCGGCACCGCCTCCACGTCCACGCCCAGCGGTCCCTCGGCCGTCAGCGCGACCCCGACCCGGTCGCCCGAGTGGGAGATCGAGACGTGCAGCGGAGGCCCGCCGGTGTCGATCCGCGGTTTGCCGTGGTTCCTCGCGCAGTCCGAGCACGACCGGTCGACCACCACGTCCTCGGGGCGGAGGCCGAGCTGGGCGCCGGCCGTGACCCGCAGCAGCCAGGCCCCGGTGAGGAAGCGGCGCAGGTCCGGCTCGCGCCGGAACCGCGCCGCCCGCTCCCGCTCGGCGGGGCCGAGCACCCCGGTCAGACCCTCGATCGTCCCCTGCCGCGGATCGGCCCACCACACGTGGCACTCGCCCGCCGACAGAACAGAAGTGATCATCGATCTTCTCCTTGTCGCAGCGTCTACTCGCGATGACCGGCGGACAGGGCGCAGCAGGTCACCAGTTCCAGGTGGCTGACCTCCGGCCGGGTGAGGATCCGGCTCACCTCCGCGCGGATCTGCGCGCTCGTGGCCTCCTCCCCGGCGCGTATCCGGATGACGATGTCACCGGTGGCCTGCCTGAGGTCCTTGTGCCATTTCTCCGGAAGAAGCGCCAGAATCCGGATGCCGTCTACCGGAGAATTCGGTATCGGTCGCCCGTCGATATGGCGCATCGTCAACTGAACCAGCATGAGCCACGGTCCTTCTCCCGTTTACCGGCCGATCGGAAAAGGCCGGTTCCTCGACGTTTCACGGCCGTCCGGGTGAACGGCCCAGCGAGCTCCCCGAATTCACCGGATGCCGGCCGGGTCATCGGCCCTTCGACTTCCCTGCCGTCCGGCGTGGTCGGTGATTCGTTCTCACACCCTCAACTCTGCGGCGCGGGAGGGGCCGGGACCAGGCTTCGAGGAGGCAGCAAGTTGCAGGTGGGTAGCCGCATCCTGTCATCGGCCGGCGGGCGCGCCGGAGCCGTACTGGACGACACCGCGGAGCCGTACGGCATGACATCGCGGAGCCGTACGGCATGGCGTAGCGGGGCGTACGGGTTCCGTGCGGGGAGGCCGTGAGGGGAGGCCGTGAGGGGCGGGATCAGGCGGGAAACGCGAATGAGCCGCGCCCCGGTGTTCGGGGCGCGGCTCCTCGGACGGGCTCGGCGGGCGTCAGAGAGGCACGTTCCCGTGCTTGCGCCGGGCCCCGGGCCTGCGCTTGTCACGCAGCATCGCCAGCCCGCGGGCGACCGCCGACCGGGTCTCGACGGGGTCGATCACGTCGTCGACCAGCCCCCGCTCGGCGGCGTAGTAGGGATGGACGAGTTCCTCGGCGTACCGGCCGAGCAGTTCCCCGCGCAGCGCGGCGGGATCGGCCGCCGCGGCGAGGTCCTTTCGGTAGATGACGTTCACCGCGCCCTCGGCGCCCATCACGGCGATCTCGTTGGTCGGCCACGCCAGCGACAGGTCGGTGCCGATGGAGCGGGAGTCCATCACGATGTAGGCCCCGCCGTACGCCTTGCGCACGATGACCTGGACGCGGGGCACGGTGGCCTCGCAGTAGGCGTACAGCAGCTTGGCGCCGTGCCGGATGACCCCGGCGTACTCCTGGTCGGTTCCGGGCAGGAAGCCGGGCACGTCCACCAGGGTCACCAGCGGGATGCCGAAGGCATCGCAGAAACGCACGAAGCGGGCGGCCTTCTGCGACGCGGCGACGTCCAGCACGCCGGCGAGCACCATGGGCTGGTTGCCGACCAGGCCGACCACCTCGCCGTCGATCCTGGCGAGCGCGCAGATCACGTTGGGCGCCCAGCCCTGGTGCACCTCCAGGAAGTCCCCGTCGTCCACCAGCTCGGCGATGACCAGGCGCATGTCGTAGGGCTTGTTCGGCTCGACGGGCACGATCTCCGCCAGCCGGGGCCGCGGGTCGTCGGTCGCGCCGCGGGACGGGTACCGGGGCGGCGGTTCCTGGTTGTTGCCCGGCAGCATCGAGACGAGGTAGCGCACCTCGGCCAGGCAGCTCTCCTCGTCGTCGTGCACGAACGTCGCCACCCCCGAGCGGGTGCCGTGCACCTGCGCGCCGCCGAGCTGGGCGTGGGTGACCCGCTGGCCGGTCACCACCTCCACGACGTCGGGGCCCGTCAGGTAGAGCTGGGCGTTCTCCCCGGCCATGAAGGTGAAGTCGGCCAGCGCCGTGGAATAGGCCGCGCCGCCCGCGCAGGGCCCGAGCACGACGCTGATCTGCGGGATGACCCCGGACGCCTGGACGTTGCGCTGGAAGATGCCGCCGTAGCCGTTGAGCGACATCACCCCCTCCTGGATCCGGGCGCCGCCGCTGTCGTTCAGCCCGATGAACGGCGAGCCGGTGGCGATCGCCAGGTCCATCACCTTCTGGATCTTCAGCGCGTGCGCCTCGCCGAGCGAGCCGCCGAAGACGGTGAAGTCCTGGGCGTAGACGAACACGCGGCGGCCGTGGATCGTGCCCGATCCGGCGACCACGCCGTCGGTGTACGGGCGCTGCCGCTCCATCTTGAGGCCGTGCGCCCGGTGCCGCCGGTACATGTCCACCTCGACGAACGACCCCTCGTCGAGCAGCAGGTCCAGCCGCTCGCGGGCCGTGCGCTTGCCGAGCCTGTGCTGGCGGGCGACCGCCTCGCCGTTCCCGGCGGCGATGCCGTCCCGCAGCCGGCCGTGCTCCTCGCGCAGCGCGCGCATGGAGCGGGACGCGGGGCGGGCGGACGGCGCGGGCGGTACAGCCGGCGCGGGTGAGGCGGGCGGTGCGGCCGACGCGGGCGGTACGGCCGGCGGCGCGTCACGGCCGCCGCCGGGGGCCGCGGGAGCGGCGGGCCGGTCGCCGGGGGGCGCCACGGGGCGGACGGCGAGGTCCTCCCTGGCGGGCGCCGACGCCGGTATGGATACGGCGTCGAGTTCCGAGATGCTCAATGGAGATCCTCCCTCAGGTGTTGCACGCGCCGGTGTTCCGGGTGACCCGGGCCGCCCGCGGCCACGTGGAGTGTCACCTCACGGGCGCGGGCGCCCGGCGAGCGAGGCCGGCGCGCCCGGCGGACAGGTGCCCGCTCTCGCACAGCCACCGCACCGTGTCCCCGACGGTCTCGGCCAGGGGGCGCGGAGTGATCCCGCCCGTGCCGGCGGTTCCGGCGGGGCGTCCGGCGTGGGCGCAGGTGTGGATGGCGCCGTACTCGGCCGGGATGTGCCACGGCCACACCCGCTGTACCAGGTCGGCGAGCAGGCCGACCGGGATCATCGCCGCCGCGGGCGGGAAGGCGGCCGGCAGCGCGCGGCCGGTGACCTCGCGCAGCACCCGGACGTACTCCCGGGTCGTCACGTACCGGCCGGGCCCGAAGCAGCGGACCGCCCCCGGACCGCCCGGCGCGGCGGGCGCGGCGTCCGGGGTGGACGCGGTGCCCACGGCGGGCGCGGCTCCCGGCGTGATTCCCGGCGCGGTCCCCGGCGAGGTCAGCAGCCGGGCGTGCAGCGCCGCGGTGTCCCGCACGTCGCCCAGCGGGAAACCACCGGCCGGCCACAGCGGCATCAGCCCGCGCAGGGCGTCGCGCAGCCTGGCCGTCTGGTCGCCCAGGTTGGGGTCGTGCGGCCCGAGCAGGGCGGGCGGGTAGGTGATCACCACGGGGGCGCCCTCGGCCTGGTGGCGGCGGGCCACCAGCTCGGCCGCGGCCTTGGTCGCCGCGTAGGTCTCGCGCGGGCGGGCGACGGGCGACCACTCGTCGATCGTCCCGGCCCGTGCCGGGGACGACGGGTCACGCGAGGGGCCAGGGGCCAGGGCCACGACGGTGGAGACGTGGATGACCGGCCCGCCGACGACGCGCCGCGCGGCGCCGAGGACGACCTCGGTGCCGCGTTCGTTGACCTGGCGCATCCGTGCCCGCAGCCTGCTGTCGAAGGAGTAGACCGACGCCGCGTGCAGCACCGCGTCGGCTCCGCGAACGGCCCCGGCCACGCTCCTCTCGTCGGTCACGTCGCCCGCCACCACGTCCACCGCCGCCGGATCGACGAGCAGGAGCGTCAGGGCGCGCTCCACCTTCGAGGGGTCGCGGACCAGCATGCGGACCCGGTGGCCCGCGCTCACCATCGCCGCGATCGAGTGGGCGCCGACGAATCCGGTGCCACCGGTGACAGTTACGAGCATCGGTTCACCTCTCCCAATCCCCACCAGTCAAAGGCGGCGGGCCTTCCGGTGTCACCTCCTGGCGTGCTTGCCGCCGAACGCGCAGCTCAGAGGCCGTCCGGGCCCTTTCGGGAAACGCGTGGCCGTTTGCTGCCGCAAGGCCCTTCTCCCTGGGCAGGGGGGCTGGCAGGAAGTGGTAACCGTCATGCAACTTGCTGCCTTCGCCAAGCCTGGTCCGGGTCCTTGCGGGAACGCAGAGTTGATTGTGCGGGGACGACCCGCCGAGAAAGCGAAGAACGAGAAAGAGGCAGTGATATGAGGAACCTGAGCGCCTTCCCGGTGAACTACAGGAGCGTCGTCAGGGGCGCCGTCGCGGTCGCCTCCGGCGCGCTGGTGCTGACCTTCGCAGCCGGCGCTCCCGAGGCGGTGGCCGGGCAGTCCGGCGGGCGGCACGCGACGGTGCTCGCCGACGGCAACACCTGGGGATCGGCCGCGCAGGGCGACGGCAACACCTGGGGATCGGCCGCGCAGGGCGACGGCAACACCTGGGGTTCGGCTTCGCGGGGCGATGGCAACACCTGGGGCATCCTGGCGGAGGGCCCCGGCAACACCTGGGGCTCCGCCCCGCAGGGTGGCCCCGGCAATACCTGGGGCTGACCGGCGGCGCCCCGGCGGCACGCCGCGCCGCGCCGAAGGCGCGGGAAAGCGGAACGCGGAGAACCGGGATGAGGGAAAGCCGGCGCACGGCAAGGCGGGACGCGGACCGTACGGGAGAGGGGCTGGGCCCACCGTACGGGAGGAGCGGAAACCGCGAGGAGAGACGAGAAAGGTCCGGAAAGGACCGAAGACAGCCAGGGTGGCGGACAGAGTGCCCCGAGGCCATCGAGCGGTGTGTCGGCCCCGCCGGTACGGCCTCCCCGGAAAACCTCGCCCGGAGCGGCGGACCCGCTCACGCGCACCACACCCACGCGAGCCCCGATCACACGGACCACGCTCACGCGCGCCCCGATCACGCGCGCCCCGATCACGCGGACCACGCTCAGGCGGACCACGCTCACGCGCGCCCCGATCGCACGGGCTCTGACTGTACGGGCCCCGCGCCGTGGTCCTCCCCTGCCTCACGACTCCCCGCCGGGGTCTCCGCCCGCGGTGGTTCCCCCGGTCCGGCGCCCCCGCCGGCCGACGGGACGGACCCCGCAGGGGGACGCCCGCCCGCGTCGTCGCGGTCAGTCGATGACCGCGGTGGCCTCGACTTCGACCAGGTGAGCGGGCACGTCCAGTGCCGCGACGCCCAGCAGCGTGGCCGGCGGCACCGGGGTGACCCCCAGCCTCGCGGACGCCCGGGTGATCCCCTCCAGGAGCAGGGGCATCTTGTCGGGGGTCCAGTCGACGACGTAGACGGTCAGCTTCGCGACGTCGTCGAAGGAACCGCCGGCCCCGGACAGGGCGGTGCCGACGTTCAGGTAGCACTGTTCGACCTGGGCGGCCAGGTCGCCCTCGCCGACCGTGACCCCGTCGGCGTCCCAGGCGACCTGCCCGGCGACGAAGACCAGCTTCGACCCCGACGCGATCGACACCTGCCGGTAGACATCGATTTCCGGCAGTCCGCCGGGGTTCACCATGGTGATGGCCATGCCACTCGTCTCCTCGTCATGAGAGCCCATGGGCTCTCGCTTGCATAGGGCCACGACACTCGTGGTCTCTTGCGGTTACTGGGGAACTGTAGGAGAGTGTGCGCTGACATGGAAGAACGCACTTTTCGGTGACTGGGGAACCTCATGGTGACCAAGCAGTTCGAGGGCTCGCCCGCGGACGCGGACCTGACACGCGCCGACTCTCTGGCACGCGAGATCTTCTCGGACGTCGCCAACAAGTGGGCGCTGCTGATCATCGAGGCCCTGGGGGAACGCACCCTGCGCTTCAGCGAGCTGCGGGACGGCGTCGAGGGGATCAGCCACAAGATGCTCACCCAGAACCTGCGCATGCTGGAGCGCAACGGCCTGGTCGAGCGGGACGTCCACCCCACCGTGCCGCCGCGGGTCGAGTACACCCTCACCGAGCCGGGCCGCGTCCTGTGGGAGATGACCAACCAGATGTGCGACTGGACCCACCGGTACCTCGGCCACATCGAGGAGTCCCGCCGCCGCTTCGACGCCTGAGACGCCCAGGACACCTGAGGCGTCGAGGCGCTTGAGACCTCCGGGACCCCCCCCGGAGATTCAGAACGTCCCGCCGGTCAGATCCAGTTCTCCTCCTTGGCGCGCAGCGCGGCCTGGAAGCGGTTGACCGCGCCGAGGCGGGCCATGAGGTCGGCGACGTAGCGGCGGTAGGTCCGCACGGAGATGTCCAGCTCGCGGGCGGCGATCTCGTCCTTGTCGGCCGTGGCCATCACCTCCAGCACCCGCTGCTCCATCTCGGAGAGCAACGGCTGGTCGGTGGAGGGCTCGATGAACTCGCGCAGGTCGACGGCGGACTTCCACATCCCCTCGAAGTAGATCACGAGCTGGGACACCAGGCCCGGCTCCCTGACTAGCAGGGCGCCCCTGGCGCTCTCCTTGGGATCGATCGGCACGACCGCCACGCTCCGGTCGTAGATCAGCATGCGGTCCATGGGCTGCTCGGTGATGCGCACCTCACCGCCGAGGCTGACCAACTCGCGGAGGTAGGAGAGCATGAAGGCGTCCTCGAGCGCCGCGGGGTGGTACACCCCTTTGATCGACAGGCCGCGGCGCAGCGAGCGGGTGTCCAGCGGCAGCGCCGACTCGATCATCACCCGGCTGAACGGCCCGCCGGGATGCAGGCAGAGCGTCTCCTTGTAGGAGAAGAAGGCGAGGTCGTCGAGCCGCTGGCGGACCCGGTCGGCGCCCTCGACCCGTTCGATGTCGAGCGCCGTCGCGGCGCGCTCCCCCTCCTGCTTGTCCTCCATGAAGACCGAGATGGCGTCGCGCGCCGCGAGGACGCGCAGGACCTCGGCGTTGAGTTCGTTGAGTCGTTTCTCCACCAGCCGCTCGATGCCGATCCGCGGCTCGGTGGCCACGACCCGGTGCCGGTCGTGCAGGTCGAGCAGGCCCAGCCGGCCGAGTGTCTCGACGGTGGACTCCACGAGATCCGGATCGAGGCCCAGCGCCTCGGGAACGGAGTCGACGCCCTCCCCCCGGTGCCGGAGGAAGTATCGATAGATCTCCACCGCCTCCGGCGAGATGCCGATGACGGACACGTCCACGGCTCACCTCCCGGCCATGCGCACCCGTCCCCAAAAGCGGGCAGACTGCCCCGCCATACAGGTGCGCCCGCCTACAATCTAACAACAAAGAGATAATCAGTAAATCGGCATATCTAGCCGATGACCCCCTGGGAGGCCAGGTGAGCAAGAACGCGGTCGAGGTGCGCCCGGTCCTCGGCCGCGAGACCGCCGAGGAGCCGGTCGTGGACCGTCTCGGTCACCGGGCCGAGCACCTCGGCGAGCAGGGCGTGGCCCGCGCCGGTCAGCCGTACGGCGTAGGCGCGGCGGTCGGCGGGATCGCGCGTCCGCTCGGCCAGCCCCCTCTCCTCCAGGGCGTCGATGAGGTGGACCATGGTCGAGCGGTCCACCCCGAGGCGGCGGCCGAGCTCCTGCTGGGACAGCGGGCCCGCAGCCTGCAGCAGGCAGAGCACGCCGTAGTCGCGCCAGCGCAGGCCCTCGCCCCGCAGCGCCTCCTCCGTCTCGGCGACGATCCGCCGGGCCGTCTCGTGCAGCAGCCAGCCGGTCGTCCCGGCGAGCATCTCCGTGGCGGGGGCCGAGCCTCTCACGCCGTCCTTCGTCACCGCGCCCCCTCCCGGCTCACCGCGTCCGCCCCCGGTGGCGGTCGCGGACCGTCAGGCTCACCGACCGACAGGTTCACCGACCGCCGGCTCCCCCGTCGATCGGCGGGGTCCGCCGGCGGTGTCCCCCGCACGTCGGGAGCCGTCGTACGCCGCGTCGGGGGCCACCGTACAGCCCCGTACGGCCACGTCGAAGGCCACCGTACGCCACGCCGGGAGCCGTCGTGCGCCCCGGGGACCGGGGGTCAGTTCACCGGGCAGGGCAGCGCGGTGCCCGGAGGGAGCGGCCGGTGGCAGGCGGCGCCCGGGCAGACCACCTTGACGACCTGGCGGGACGGCCCGGCCGTGACCGCGACCGGCTCGTGCCCGAACCGCCGGGACGCGACGTCCGCCCAGTTGGACGGCCGCAGCCCGCCGGGCTCACCGAGGAGGCGCGGACCGGTGTCGACGGCCGAACTCTCCAGGTAGGCGAGGTAGTCGGCCTCACGGTGCCAGACCACGAGACGGCGCAGCGAGTCGCCGGCCGGCAGTTCGTCCCACGGCTGGGCGCGGGACGCCATCGCCCGCAGGAACGCCTCGCCGACCGCCTCCTTGACCGTCCGGGCCGCGGCGGCCGCCATGGCCGTCCCCTCACCGCCCACGCCCACCAGGGCGACCCGGGCGTCGGGGGCGGGCAGCACGAACGCCGACACCCACAGGCCCAGGCCGGACGCGGCCTCGACGACCCCGGGGGGAAGCAGCCGGTCGAGATAGCGGGACACCCGGAGGATCCGCCGGCGGGGATCGGCCCACCAGCGCGTGACCACGTCGTGGGCGAGCAGCTCGGCGACGGCCGCGGAGACCCCGTTGTCGACCACGCCGACCTCGGTGGGCTCGACCACGCCGTCGCCCTCCCCCAGCCGGCAGACCTCGGCCGGCAGCAGGTAGCGGTCCCCGGTCAGCAGGCCGGTTCCGGCGACGACCGGCCCGTCCTCCGGCGTGCCGGGCACGAAGTCGGTCAGCCGCAGCCGCCGCCCGCCCAGGCCGGGCACGGGGCCGGAGCCCGACACCGGATCGGACCCGGCCGGCAGACGGTGCAGGAGTTCGAGGGCGCCGGATCGGGCCCGCGCCCTGGTCAGGGCCGCATAGGCGGAAAAGCCCGCGGCGATCACGGCGGGTGCGGCGGGCGACGCCTGCGCGTGCGCCAGGTGGACCGTGCCGCCCAGGCAGCCGGTCACCTCCCCCGTCGTTCCGGGATCCGCCTCCGGTGCCGTGACCGGCCGGGGTTCCGCAGATGTGGACGCCATCGGTCCCTCCTCCTCACAGATCCCGGCCCGTGCGGGCCCGGAGTGAAGGCCGTCGGCCCCGCGGCCGCCGCTCACCTCGCGGAAGGGGGACGTCGGCCGGCCGCGGGCCGGGGTTTCTCCGCCGACCGGCTTCCCGCCCCGACGTCGGAAACGGTTCGGGGGCCGGTACGTGATCCAGTACAGCACGCCGGTCCCGTAGGAGGTCAACGCGGCGGAGCCCAGTCAGCAATCCGCGAGAAGATACGGCCGGCCGCCCCTCCCGCGCGGCGGCCCGGGGCACACGGGGCGGGCGCGCGGGACGGGCGCGCGGGACGGGCGCGCAGGAGGCGGGACGCAGGACGCGAAGCGAGCGCGGGGGACGCTCCCCCGGTGTGCGGGGGAGGCGCCGAGGCGTCAGGCGGCTGACAGGTTCCTGCCAGCCACGGCCATTTTGCTGCCTCCGTTCCGCCTGTCCGGCGTTCCGCCCGGCATGCATCGTGGGTGACACGAGGACGAACCACCAGCCACGAGGCAGGTCTTCCCATGGACGTTTCCGTCACCACGCCGCCCGGACTCGATGTCCACGGCCGCCCTGACGACGCTCCCCGCTTCAACGTCGCCGAGCACTTCCTGGACCGCAACCCCGGCGAGCGGACCGCGCTCCTCACCGACGCCGGTCCCGTCACCTACGCCGAGCTGCGGACGCTGGCCGGCCGGGTGGGCAACGCGCTGCGCGCGCTGGGCGTACGGCGCGGCGACCGGGTGCTGCTCGCGCTCGGCGACGGGGTGGAGTTCGTCGCCACCTGGTACGGCGCGCAGCGGATCGGCGCCGTCACCGCCGAGGTCTACACGTACCTGCGGCCCAAGGACTACCGCTACTTCGCCGAGTACGCCGAGCCCGCCGTCGTGGTGGCCGACGCGGTGACCCTGGACCGGCTCCGGGAGGCCGGGGTGACGAACCTGCTGGTGGTGGGGGTGCCCGAGGAGGACCTGCGGCCCGGCGAGCGCCACTTCGCCTCCCTCGTCGCCGCGCAGCCGTCCGAGCCGGCCACGGCGGAGACGACGCGCGACGACGTGGCCATCTGGAAGTTCACCACCGGCAGCACCGGCGCGCCCAAGGCGTGCGTGCTGCCCGCGCGCAGCCCGCTGCTGAGCTTCGAGTGGTACGCCCGGGGCGTGCTGGACATCCGGCCCGACGACGTCGTGCTGCCGGTGCCCAAGCTGTTCTTCGGCTACGCCCGCGACCTGACCGCGCTGTTCCCGTTCGGGGTGGGGGCGGCCGGGATCGTCTTCCCCGAGCGCAGCACCGCCGACCGGATCTTCGAGCTGATCGCGAAGTACCGGCCGACCATCCTGGTCAACGTGCCGACGATGATGAGCGCGATGATCGCCCATCCGGAGGCCGCGAAGCAGGACCTCAGCTCGATACGGCTGTGCACGTCGGCCGGCGAGCCGCTGCCGGAGGAGTTGCACCGCCGGTGGCTGGACACCTTCGGCGTCGAGGTCGTCGACGGCATCGGCTCCTCCGAGGCGTACCACATCTACCTGTCCAACCGGCCCGGCCGGACCCGCCCCGGCAGCCTGGGCCGGGTGGTGCCCGGCTACCGCGCGCGGGTGGTGGACCGGCACGGCCGGGCCCTGCCCGACGGTGAGACCGGGCTGCTGGAGGTGACCGGCGAGACCGTGGCCCTGGCCTACTGGCAGGAGCCGGAGAAGTCGGCCGAGACGTTCGTCGGCGAGCACACGGTGCGCTCCGGCGACCTGTTCACCCGCGACGCCGAGGGCTACTTCTACTACCGCGGCAGGGCCGACGACATGCTGAAGATCGGCGGGATCTGGGTGGCGCCCGCCGAGGTGGAGAACTGCCTGCTGGGCCACCCGGCCGTGACGGAGTGCGCGGTCGTCGGCCACCAGGTGGACGGCCTGACCCGGCTGCGGGCCTATGTCGTGGCCGACGGCGAGCTGTCCGCCGAGGAGCTGCGGGCGTTCGCGAAGTCCAGGATCGCGCCGCAGAAGTGCCCGCGCGACATCAGGTTCGTCGCGGAGCTGCCGCACACCGGCTCCGGCAAGCTCGACCGCCGCGCCCTGAACGGCGACGACGGCGAGAGCGGCGGCCGGGACGGCGGGAGCCGCCCGGAGCGCCTGGCCGAGGTGGCCTGAAATGGGGGGCACGAGAGGATGAACATGATCGTTGACCAGTCGCAGGAGACGGCGTACCCCTCCTACCTGGCGCTGGACGAGATCCTGACGCCACCGTCCAGGACGCGCCCCGGCGGGTCCGGCGGGACGCTGCTCGCCGTCGCCCTCCGGGCGCAGGGCCTGTGGTTCGAGCAGCTCCTGCGGGAGCTCGGCGCGCTGCAGCGCGGGCTCGACCGCGGCGACGGCCCCGGGGCGCTGCGCGCGGTGGACCGGTCGCTGCGGATCCTGCGGGCGCTGGTCGCCCAGCTGGAGGTCGTCGAGCCGCTGGCCGCGTGGGAGCTGGCCGGCGGTGAGACGGCCGGGCCGGGGGCCTTCGAGCCGGCGGGGTTCCGCGAGGCCGAGGCGGTGCTGGGGTGGCGCGACCGCCGCCCGTCCCCCGCGGACCGCCGCCCGTCCCCCGCGGACCGCCGCCCGTCCTCCACGGACCGCCGCCCGCCGTCCGCTGAGCCGTACCCGGCAGGCGGTTCCCCGGACGGCGGAGGGGTGACGGAGGCGGAGGCGGCGAGGCACCGGCCGTCGGTCTTCGACTCCCTCCTCGGTTACCTGGCGGCGCGTGGTTATCCTGTCCCGTGCGACCTGCTGTACCGGGACGTGTCGTCACCGGCCGCCCCGTCGCCCGGCCTCCAGGACGTCCTGGTACGGGTCCACCGCGACGACGGCGCGGCGGCCCAGATCTGCGAGCGGCTGGTGGACCTCGACGAGGGCTTCCAGGAGTGGCGGTACCGGCACGCCAGGATCGTGGAACGGGCGACCGGCGACGACGCCGATCCCCGCGGAGACGTGTTCGCCCCGGTCTTCCCGGACCTGTGGGCGGTCAGGAGCCTTCTGTGAACCACCGTGAGAACCCGCAGGGCCGCGTCGGCCACCCGGACGACGGGGACCTTCCCGCCGCGGACGGCGCGGCCGTGCCGTCCGGCACGCGTCCCCGCGTCCCGGACGGCGCCGCCGTGCCCGGCGGCGACCGGTCGGCGCTGCTCGCGCCGCACTACTCGATGTTCCGGGTGGCGGAGCGGATGCTGCTGACCGGCCACTCCCACCAGGCGTGGCCCGACGTGGCGATGGCCGGCCAGGTGGAGGCGTTCGAGGACGCCGCCCGCGAGGTGGACGCCAAGTGGGGCCGGGCGATGGCCAAGGCCGACGAGGTGCGGGCGGGCTTCCGGCGATTCCTCGGCGACCCCTCCGCCGAGCTGGCCCTCGGCGGCAACACCCACGAGCTGGTGCTGCGTTTCCTGTCGGCGCTGGATCTGCGGTCCCGGCCCCGGCTGGTCACCTCCGACGGGGAGTTCCACACGCTGCGGCGCCAGCTCGGCCGCCTGGCGGAGGAGGGGGTGGAGGTCGTCCGCGTCCCGGCCGAGCCCACCGTCACGCTGGCGGCCCGGATGGCCGAGGCCGTCGACGACCGCACGGCCGCCGTGCTGGTGTCGGCGGTGCTGTTCGAGACCGCGCGGATCGTCCCCGGTCTCGGCGAGCTGGCCGCCGCCTGCGGGCGGCGCGGCGCGGAGCTGCTGGTGGACGCCTACCACGCCCTGGGCGTCGTGCCGTTCTCCCTGGACGGGTTCGACGCGGCGTGGGTCGTCGGCGGCGGCTACAAGTATCTGCAGCTCGGCGAGGGCAACTGCTTCCTCCGCATCCCGCCGCACGCCGCCGGGCTGCGGCCGGTGATCACCGGCTGGTACGCCGAGTTCGCCGAGCTGACGGCCGACCACCGGGAGGGCGCGGTCGGCTACCCCGCCGGGGCCGCCCGGTTCGCGGGCTCCACCTACGACCCGACGAGTCACTACCGCGCCGCCCGCGTGTTCGGCTTCTTCGCCGACCACGGGCTGACCCCGTCCGTGCTGCGCCGGATCTCGCTGCGCCAGCGGGGACTGCTGACCGCCGGGTTCGACGCGCTGGACGCCCCCGAGGACCTCGTCACCCGCGACCGGGAGGGCTCCCCCGGCGACTTCGGCGGGTTCCTGTCGCTGCGGTCGCCGCACGCCGGGCGGTTGCAGGCCCGGCTGGCGGAGCGGGGCGTCCTGACCGACAGCCGTGGGGAGTACCTGCGGTTCGGGCCGGCGCCGTACCTGTCGGACGCCCAGCTCGCCGCCGCCGTCGACGCCCTCGGCGAGGAGGTCGCCGCCCTGCGGCGGGAGGCGGGGTCGCCGGCCCTCGGGTCCTGACCGGCCGGGTGAGACGGATGACGGCACCTGCGAGATGGCGGCCGGCGGGCTTGACGATCCGCTCGCATAGGAGATTCGCCCTTCGGGGCCCTCCGCGTCACCGGGGGCCGTCAGGCGAGGCGGCCGTCGCGGGCGACGATCCGGCCGGCCTTGACGACGAGGGACCGGCGCGGGCGCGCGCACACCGCCTCGGCCGCGTTGCGGGCGTCCACCACCACCAGGTCGGCGCGGTCGCCCACGGCCGGGCCGTGGTCTTCGAGGCCCAGGGCGCGGGCGGCGGCGCGGGCGGCGGCGTCCAGGGCCAGCTCGATGTCCTCGTCGCGCGCGCCGGTGCCCCTGGCCTGGAGGAAGGCGCGCTCCAGCATGTCCCCGGAGTTGAACGGGCTCCACAGGTCGCGGACGCCGTCGTTGCCCAGAGTCACCCGGACGCCGGCCTCGGTCAGGGCCCGCAGCGGCAGCACCCCCCTGACCGGGGCGATGGTGGCGAGGGCGATCCCGGCCTCGGCCAGATCCTCGATCAGCCGGTCGCGGGTGGCCGGGTCGGCGTCGCCGAGCGCGAAGCCGTGGCTGATGGTGACCTTGCCGCCCAGCCCCAGGGCACGGGTCCGCTCGATGATGAGCTCGAACTGCCAGGTGCCGAGCGTGCCGCCGTCGTGCAGGTGGATGTCCACGCCCGCGCCGTACCGCCCGGCCAGGCCGAAGATCGCGTCCAGGTGCCTGACGGGGTCGCGGTCCACTCCGGCGGGGTCGAGCCCGCCGATCAGCTCGACCCCCGCCTTCAGCGCCTCCTCCAGCAGCGTCTCCGTGCCGGGGCTGATCAGCATGCCCGCCTGCGGGAAGGCGACGAGTTCGGCGGAGATCCGGCCGTCGAGGCGCCCGACGGCCTCGCGGACCGCCTCGACGGAGTCAAGGCCCACCAGCGGGTCGACGTCGACGTGCGACCGGACGTGCGTGGTGCCGCAGACGATCATGTGCTCGAGCAGGGCGGTGATGTGGTCGGCGTTGGGGATGCCGAACTCGGGCCGCCGCTCCTGGCCGTTGCGGATCCTGCCCATCAGGCCGGGGCCCGAGCTGTGCGGCACCCAGGGGCCGCCCCACAGGGTCTTGTCCAGGTGGGCGTGACCGTCGACGAGACCGGGCAGCACGAGCCGGCCGTCCAGGTCCTCGGTCCCGCCCGCGAAGCCGTCCGGACCGCCCGCGCCGGGCGTGAGCAGCGCGGCGATCCGGCCGTCGCGGATCAGCAGGTCGGCGGGGCCCTCATGGCCCTGGATGCGGGCGTCGCGCAGCAGCAGCTCGCTCATGCTTTTTCCTGTCCCTCTCGTCCGGCGGTGTCGTCGCGACATTACCGGTGGCGACGCCGACCGGGCGGCCGCCTGCGCGCTGCGCCACTCGCCGACGGCCGCGGGTCCCCGCCGCGGCGGGGACCCGCGAAACGGATCTAGCGCAGGGCGGGGGCGAACTGGCCCGGGGTGCGGCCGGCGCCGGCCGGGCCCCGGTAGCACTGGGCGATGTCCAGCCAGCGGTCGGCCTCGTCGCCGACGGCGGTGACCGCGAGGTCGTCGCGGTGGCGGCGGCGGGTGGCCAGCAGGCAGAAGTCGACCGCCGGGCCGCTGATCCGCTGCTCGGCGTCCTCGGGACCGTAGGCCCACAGCTCGCCGGAGGGGCCGGTGATCTCGAAGCGGAACTCGGCGGCCGGCGGCGTCAGGCCCCGGGAGAGATAGCCGAAGTCGCGGGTGAGGACGGCGAACACCACCAGGTGACGCAGGCTGCCGCCCCGCTCCAGCTCCACGCCGAGGGCGTCGGCGATGTCCTGGCCGTGGGCGAACTGCTCCATGATGCCGGCGCAGGCCAGCACGATGGGCGGCAGCGGGTTGACCAGCCAGGGCACGACCTGCCCGTCGGGGACGGCGGCCAGGGCGGGCACCACGGCCTCGCGCTCGGCCCGCCAGCGGGCCAGCAGCGTCTCGGGGGTGTCGTTCTCGTAGTCCTTCAGCGCGGCGTTCACCGCGCCGTCGAAGTTCTCCTGGGCCTTGGCGGTCATGGCCTTGAACGCCTCGGGGTCGGCGGCGGCGGCGCCGGCCAGCCGGAAGATGAAGGCCAGGTGGGCGATCTGGTCGGCGACCGTCCAGCCGGTCGCGGGGGTGGGAAGCTTCCACTGGTCGGCGTCCAGGCCCGCCACCAGGCGGTCGAGCTGCTCGCCGTCGGCCGTCAGGTCCGCGAGTACGATCTCCAGGTCGGTCACGCGTCCGTCCTCCTACTTGTCGTTTTCCGTCGGGTGGCGCATCGGATGTCGTGGGGCGGTGCGGCCGGGGCGGCCGGTCACGCCGGGGTGTGCCGGGCGGTGGCCCCGCCGGGGGCGGGGACCTGACGACCGGCGGGAGCGGAGGCGGGTGTCACGGGTGGCACGGGTGTCCAGGAGGCCACCCGCCGCGCCGCGGCCAGGGCGGCCCACGAGGTCAGCTCGACGAGTTCCCGGTCGCCCGCCCCGGCGCCCCGGAACTCCTCGACGACCGTCCGGTCCACCTGGTGCGAGGCGAGCGCGGTGAGCAGAGCCAGCCTGCCCGCGGGACGCTCGGCGGCCGGCAGCCGGTCCGCCGCGGCCGTCGCCCACGCGCGGCTGAGGCCGGTCGGCCCGCCGTCCCAGGCGGCCAGCTCCGCGGCGACCAGCTCCCGCACCCGGCGGGGCACCGATCGCCGGCCGTAGTCTCCGGCGGCGGCGGACGCCCGGGCGAAGGCGTCGGCGAAGTGCGGCACGGCGTCCGCCCACGCCGCCTCCACGCCGTACGGGCCGGGCGCCGGGCGCAAGTCCGCGGGCCGGGGCTCGCCGCCCGCCGGGTCCGGGCCGTACGACAGACTCGGGCCGTACGGCCGGTCCGCGGGCGGGGCGGCGGGGAGCAGGGCGGGTGAGGCGCCGGGCACGGCGGCCCGGCGCGCCGCCGGGAGCATGAGCCGTCCGAGCAGCCGTTCCAGGGGGCGGCGCGCACCCTCGGGCAACCGCGGCGGCATCGGGGAGTCGTCGAGGAACACGTTCACCATGCGGTTCAGGTAGTGGAAGGTGACCGCCACCGCGGCGAGCTCCGCCGTCCGCTCCGCCGGGAGCGGGGCCGCGTGCCGCAGGGCCCTCTCCCGGGTCGCGGTCGCCCGGGCCCACTCGGTGGCCTCCGCCACGGCGGGGTCGCCGGCGGCCCCGGCGGCGCGGGCCGGCGGGAGCAGGCCGTGCAGCGTCCCGGTGTGGACGCCGGTGCAGTACGGGCAGGCGTTGGCGGCCGACACCGCGGCGGCGACCGCCTCCCGCTCCGCCCGGCCTGTCCGCCCGGCGGCCAGGAGCGACTCGCGCAGCATCGTCCAGGAGGCGGCCAGCGCCTCCGGCGAGGGCGAGTGCAGCATGACCGGCGGGGCGAGCACGCCGAAGTCGTCTTCGAGCTGCCGGTAGACCCGCGCGACGAGGCCGCGCGCGGCGCCCGGCCGCACCGGGGAGACGTGCCGGACCTGGATCAGCGTTCCCGGGCGCATCAGCCGCGCGAGCATCCGGATCATCGCCTGTCTCCTCTCCCCCGCCGGTCCTGCCGTCGGCGCGGTCACCGTCGCGTGAGTTCCGGGATCAACGTGGTGACGCCGCGGCGGCCCGCGGTGGAGCCGTCCGGGGCGGGCGCGCCGTAGGTGACCTCGACGCCGCGCTCCCGCGCCGCCTGGACGATGCCGGGGACGGCCCGCTCGGCCAGGGCGGCGATGGTCATCGCGGGGTTGACGGTCAGCGCGCCCGGCACGGCGGAGCCGTCGGTGACGAAGATGCCGGGGTGGCCGCGCAGCTCGTGCCGGTCGTCCAGGGCCGAGGTGTGCGGGTCGTCGCCGATGCGGCAGGAGGACAGCGGGTGGACGGTGTAGGCGCCGACGAGGTCGTTGGTCCACGGCGTCACCGTGGCCAGCCCGTCGCGCTCCAGGATGTCCTTGACGTCGGCGTCGGCCATCTCCCAGGCGCGGATCGTGTTGGCGGTCGGCTTGTAGCTGAGCCGGCCGATGCCGAGCATCTGCTGCGACAGGCGGTCGGCGTTGCCGCGGGCCGGCGGCGGGCCGAACACGCCCTCGTTGTCGTCCTCGATCATCTGGAAGATGATCAGCCAGGACTGCCAGCGCTTCAGCATCTCCTTCTTCTCCACGCCGAACCATCCGGGGTTCGCGCCGGGCGCCTGGGCGAGGATGGTGCCGAGGCCCGGCGGGAAGTAGAGCTGTTCGAGGGAGTAGCGGGTGTACTCGGGCAGCGAGCCGTCCAGCCGGTCCCAGTTGGCCACGGTCGGCCCCTTGCCGATCTGGTTGGCGGCGTAGGCCGGGCCGTCGCCGCGGTCCAGGCCGAGCACCTCGCGCACCCGGTCCTCGTTGAGGACGGCCGTGTTGAGCCGCTCGCCGTTGCCGGAGAAGTAGCGGCCCACGGCGTGCGGCATCGGGCCGAGGCCGGCCTCGCTGCGCTGCAGGATGACCGGGGTGGCGCCGGCCCCGGCGGCGAGGATGACGATCTTGGCGTCGATCGCGCCGTCGCCGGAGGTGACCCGGTAGTCCTCGCCGTCGACGACGCTGTAGTGGACGCGGTAGCCGCCGTCGTCGGTCCGGTCGATCCGCTGCACCTCGTGCAGCGGGCGGATCTCGGCCCCGTGGGCGAGGGCCGCGGGCAGGTAGTTGAGCAGCAGCGACTGCTTGGCGTCGAAGCGGCAGCCGGCCATCATCCAGTTGCAGTTGACGCACTTGTCCCGGTCCACGGCGGCCGGGACGGGGTTGGCCGTACGGCCTGCGTGACGGCACGCGGCGGCCCACAGCCCCCCGGAGTACGTGGCGTCCTCCCAGCCCTGGTGGGTGATCGGGATGGACTCGGCGACCCGGTCGTACCAGGGGTCGAGGGTGTCCCGGCTGACGGCGGCGGGCCACATTCGGCGGTTGATGCCGCCGCGGCGATCGAAGACGAAGCGCGGCGCGCGGGGCATGGCGGCGAAGTAGACGACGCTGCCGCCGCCCACGCAGTTGCCGCCGAGGATGCTCATGCCGTCGCCCACGACGAAGTCGAAGGCGCGGGTGTAGGACGATCCGAGCTTGAAGTCGTGCTCGAAGTCGTCGCTCTTCAGCCAGGGGCCGCGTTCGAGGATGACGACCTTCGCGCCACCGGCCGCGAGGTGGTAGGCGGTGATCGAGCCGCCGAAGCCGCTTCCCACGACCAGGACGTCGGTGCGTTCCGGGCTGCTCATGCGGGGCTCCCTGAGGGGGTCGTGTCCGGGTGCAGGTCCGCCAGGGGGCGGCCGTAGGAGTAGGCGGGGAACCGCCACAGGCCGTCGGCGTCGGGCCGGGTGACGCCCATCGCGGTCAGCCCGGGGTGGCCGGCGGCGAGGGCGTCGGCGGTGTTCAGGTGCGCGGCGGAGTCGTAGGCCATGTTGCTGAACAGGGCGAGGCTGACCCACAGGGCCTTCTCGGGGTGGCCGGGCGCGGTGATCGTCGCCACCAGCGCGGTACGGCCGGCGTGGTCCAGGGCCACGAACGGCGGGACGTCCTCCTCCAGCGCGATCCCGTGCTGGGCGGCGTAGGCCAGGGCGTGCTCGTCCAGCGCCCGCGCGAAGTCGGCGAGGCCACCGGATATGCCGGTCGCGTCCCATTCCAGCAGCTCGATGGCCCCGGCGGCCACCGCGCCGCCGCCCGGCGCCGCGCCCGCGACGGCCCGGTCCCCGGGCCAGCGCTTCTCGCCGGGGATGATCGTGTCCGCGAACGCCTCGAGGGTCATGGTCCTGTCGTCCTGGGGTTCGTTCTGAGCTGGCGGGCGCATACGCGTTCCTCGCATCTAGTTGAGCTCGGGTTCTCCACATGGTCCGGACAACGCCTCGTCCGGCGCATCTTCCACGTTGCCGTCGCCCTCGGCCTGGAGGGCCGAGCGGAGGGCGGCCAGGCCGCGGACGGTCTGGCTGCGCACGGTCGAGCAGCCGCTGCCCATCACTCGGGCGGTCTCCTCGACGCTGCGGTCCTCCCAGTAGCGCAGGACGACGGCGGCCCGCTGGCGCGGGCCGAGGCCGGCGAGGGCGTCCATGAGCATCAGGCGGTCGCCCAGGGCGGCGTAGGGGTCGGGGGCGGGGACGGACTCGGGGACCGAGTCGCCGAGCACCTCCCGGGACCACCGGTGCGCCCTGCGGTCGCTGATGAGCAGCCGTGTCATGACGGTGCGCGCGTACGCGTTGATCTTCTCGTGGTGGTCCAGCCGCTCCCAGTGCCGGTGCAGGGTCATCAGGGTGCGCTGGACGAGGTCGTCGGCCTCGTACCAGTCGTCGGAGAGCTGGAACGCGGCGCGCCGCAGGGCGGACCTGGTCGCCTCGACGAAGTGCGCGAACTCGTCGTCGCGTGTCCCGGCCATTTTTCACACTCCAAGAACGCCCCATGAACATGGGACGTTAAAAGGGGTTAAATCTGACAAACAGTTGTTTAGGCACTTCTTGTCCGACCTCCTCACAATTGGCGCACTCTTCCGGACCAACAACCCCTAGAGCCTTCTGACCTGCCCTTACTCCGGGCACCTCCACCCCAGAAAACCGGCCAACCAGTGCTTCGGCCCGCGAAGCAGGCATACGCTCCCCAGGTGACCAGCTCGCAGACCGGCGGCGGAGGGTCGCCGGCGGGCGGCCCCGGGGCCGTCTCCATCCCCGGGCGGCCACCGGATCGCACGGCCCGCCGCCCCTTTCCCGCGCCCGACCGGCCCGCGAGCCGGGCGGATAGAAGCGCGATAGGAACGCGAAGGAACGCGGGGGCACGCTAAGGGAAAGGCACCCGCACAGGGCGCCGGCGTGAAAGATCAGGACCGCTCCGGCGGTCTTTTCCGCCACCCGCAGACGGCGGTGGAGATATCGGCAAGGTGCCCGTGACCAGCCCGGGAGAACCCCGGACACGCTCCGAACACATGTCGTCACAGATATATCGCTCATATATCGGGGCGAATTTATCGGCGTGGCGGTGCAGCGCCGGACGGCTCTCACCGCGTGTACATGTCGACGAAGAAGAAGGACGCAGGAAATAGATCCCAGGCCGTTTCGGAGAAAGCGCTCGACGGCGCCGACCGGATGCCGCCGCGCCAGGAGAGATTCCGGCCTATTTCGAAGGCCCGTTCGTCCGGGCCTGTCCACCAGAAAGCCTCCGGACCCCAGGAGGAGCCATGGATGACGTAATCGAGCGAGCCGTCCTGCGAGTGATCGAGAGCATGCATGAGAACCTCGGAGACCAGATCACCGTCGACGACATGGCACGGACCGCGATGTTCAGCAAGTTCCACTTCTCCCGCGTCTTCCAGCGGGTGACCGGGCTGTCCCCGGGACGATTCCTGTCCGCCGTACGGCTGGGCGAGGCGAAGCGGCTGCTCGCCTCGACCTCCCTGAGCATCACCAACATCAGCCACCAGGTCGGCTACTCCAGCGTGGGCACCTTCAGCTCCCGGTTCACCGGCAGCGTGGGACTGTCCCCCAGCCGGTACCGGCTGCTCAAGAGCGTGACCCCGCAGTCCCTCGACGACGGCCGCGCCCGGGTCGCGCCGGGCCCGGCCGTGACGGTCAGCGGGACCGTGATCTCCCCGCTGAAGGACCGGCCGATCTTCGCGGGGCTGTTCCCCGACCGGATCCTGGAGGGCCGCCCCGTCTGCTACACGCTGCTCGACGGCCCGGGACCGTACGTGCTGGAGAACGTTCCGGAGGGCCGCTGGCACCTGATCGCGCAGTCCGTCGCCCCCGGCTACGAGGACGCCGTCCGGTACCGGCCGGGTGACGGCGACGCGCTCTGCCTGGCGCGCCGGCCGGTCACCGTGGGACCGGGCGCCGGACCCCAGCTCGCCGACATCGAGCTGCGGCCGATGCGGCCGCTCGACCCGCCGGTGCTGCTGGCGCTGCGCGACCTGCTGTCGGCGTCGGACCCCGCGGGGGCGAGCCGTCCGGTGGAAGAGGAGGAGCCGGACCGGCCGGCGCGCGCGGTGTGCCCGGCCCGGCCGGCGGGCGCGCTGGGCGGAGGCGGCCGGTACTGACGGAGACGGAACACGGCGGCCCCCGGGCGGTGGAGACACCGCCCGGGGCCTGTCGCGTTCCGCGTCCGCCGCGTTCCGCCCCCGCGCGGAACGGCACGGAGCACGCGGACACACGGACGCACACACGCGGACACACGGACACACGGACGACGCACGCACATACGCACACACGCGGACGACGCGTGAAAGCGCACGCGCGGACGCGCGGAGCCGCGGCCGGGCACGCGGAGACGCCGCGAGGCGGGCCCCTTCGCCGGGGCCCGCCGTACGGGCTCGTCAGACCGTCTGGACGGTCATGGGCAGGCCGCCGCGGACCCGCAGGGAGAGCATGGCCTCCGGGAACGCCTCGCGGCCTGGCAGGCCGGTCAGCCGCAGCTCCCGGGCGACCATGGCGATGACGAACGTCGCCTCCATCATCCCCAGATGGTTGCCGACGCAGAAGCGCGGCCCCGCGCCGAACGGGATGTAGGCGTACCTGGGCCTGGCGGCAGGCGCAGCCGGGTCGAACCGCTCCGGCTCGAACCGGTCGGGGTCGTCCCAGAAGCCGGGATGCCGGTGCAGGGTGTAGGTGCTCACCACGACGTCGGCGCCGGCGGGCACGTGGTAGCCGCCGACCTCGTCGGCGGCCAGGGCCTTGCGGGTCAGGGCCCACACGGGCGGGTAGAGACGCATGACCTCCTCGACGACCATCGCCGTGTACCGCAGCCGGTGCAGGTCCTCGTAGCGGGGCGGCCGGTCGCCCAGCACCTCGACGGCCTCCGCTCGAAGCCGCTCCCCCACCTCCGGGTGGCGGTCGATGAGGTGGAAGGCCCACGACAGCGTGCTCGCCGTCGTCTCGTGCCCGGCCAGCAGCAGCGTGACCAGCTCCTCGCGGAGCCGCCGGTGGGCGGCGCGCGGGTCGCCCCCCGGCTGCGCGGCGGAGCGCAGCAGCCGCGTCACCAGACCGTCCCCGCTGCCCCCGCCGTCTCCGCCGTCCCCGGCCTCGCCGTTCAGGAGGCGCCGGAGATGGGAGGCGAGGAGGTGGTCGGCCACGCGGTACAGCTCCCGGCGCGCCCGGCGGAACCGCAGGTGCCCGGGGAGCGGCAGCCACAGCGGCACCATGCTGAGCGACACCATCTCGAACATGGCCTGGTCCTGGACCGCCTCGAAGGAGTGCCCGATCGAGCCGAAGGCGCCGAGGTCGGCGTCGAGCAGGGTACGGCCCAGCACCCCGAGGGTCAGGCCGGTCATCTCCTCGGCGACGTCCACCGGCGGCCCGCCCGCGTGGGAGCGCAGCCGCGCGACCAGGCGCGCCGCCTCGTCGGCGACGGCCTCGTCCTGGTGGACGATCCGTTTGTTCTGGAACATCGGCTGGATGGTGCGGCGCTGCGTCCGCCACAGCTCGCCCTCGCTGGTCAGCAGCCCGTCGCCGATGACCCGGCGGGCCTCGGTCAGGCCGATGCCCTTGTGGTAGTTGCCGCTGTTGTCGGCCAGGACGTGCTTGGCGTGGTCGGGGTGGTTGAACAGGTAGATCGACTTGGGGCCGATGGACAGCCGGACCGCGTCGCCGTACCGGGCGGTCGCCTCGGCGAACAGCCCGATGCGGTCGGTCACGAGCTTGGCGAACAGGCCCGGTGTGGCGCGGAGCGGGGGGCCGGGCGGCACCGCGCCGGTGCCGCGCCGGCGCGTGCCCGGCCGTGCCGCGGGGGCGGCGGGCCGGGTGCGCTCCCCCAGCAGGCTCATGCCGGGACCTCCCGCCAGTAGGAGGTGACCTCCCGGAACTGGCCCCGGTAGACCAGCAGGCCGTCGCCGTCGGCCTGCTGCTCCATGCCCAGGACCTTCCCGATGAAGATCGTGTGATCGCCGCCGTCGTAGGAGCGCCACAGCTCGCACTCGAAGCGGGCGACCGTGCCGCCGATGAGCGGCACGCCGGTCAGCTCGCCGGGCATCCACTCGACGGGGTCGAACTGCGCCATGCCCATCGGCCGGTAGCGGTTGGCGAAATGCCGCGCCTCCTTCTCCTGGCGGGCGCCCAGCACCGAGACCCCGAAGACCCCCGTCATGCTGAGGCACTGGTGCATGACCGCTCCCCGGTCGATGCAGACCAGCACCAGCGGCGGGTCGAGCGAGACCGAGGTGAAGGAGTTGGCGGTCATGGCGTGCGGAACGGGCCCTCCCGTCGTCACCACGGTGACGCCGGTGGCGAAGGCTCCGAACGCCCGCCGCAACGCCTTGGCGTCATCCACCGTGGAAGACGTCGTAGATTGGTCGACTTTCACGCTGACCTCCTGGATCCGCGCCTAGTTGGCATACGGTTCGAGCGCCCGGACGAGCGGCTCGGGGACCCTGGCTGGTGCCGTGCGGGTGTTGGGCCCGCGCATGCAGGCCACCCGCTGCCTGCCGCGGGCGATGAGGGTCTCACCCTCACCGTCGCCCTTGCCGAGCCGTACGTAGTCGAAGCCGAACTCCACCTGGGTCTGTCCCAGCTCCAGCAGGCGCATCCTGATGGACAGCTCGTCGAACGCGGTGATCTCGGCGAAGAACTCGCAGTCGACCTTGAGGGTGAACAGCTTCAGGTCGTCCTGCAGGTCGGCGAGGACCTCCGGGGCGCGTTCCTTGAGGAACATCTCCCGGCAGCGGCCCTGCCAGCGCAGGTAGTTGACGTAGTAGACGTTGCCCACGATGTTGGTCTCCTCGAAACCGACCGTGTGCAGGTATTCGTAGTACTTGCTCATTCCTGTGACCGCCCTTCTGGCTGATCGCTCGCGACCGGCGTCCGTTCCGGGACGCAGATCGCGAAGACGACGGGGTCGGGGGCGTCCCGCAGGGTCGTGACGAGCGTCGCGACGCGCACGCCGTCGGCGGCGAACACGGCCCAGGCGCCGCTCCCCTCCCCCGTCAGGGTCAGGGACGACTCCTTCGGCAGGCCGGCCCGCGTCAGGGACGCGGCGGCCGCGGCGACGCGCGCGGCGGCGGTGTCGGGGCCGTCGCCGGTGACGGAGGCGACCCGTTCGGCGAGCGGGGTGTGCGGTCCCAGCAGGGCCGCCCACTCCGCGGGCGTCCGCGCGGCGGCCCCCGTGACGTCGCAGCCGAGCGTGCCGAGGGTGGCGACGCAGAGCGTCACGCCGGGACCGTGGGCGACGGAGACCGTCGCGCCGTCGATCTCGGCGCCGGCCTCGCCGCCGGTCCCCGGCGCGCCGGGTGCGACCGGACGGCCGAGCGCCCGGCCCAGCCCCACGGCCGCCCGCTCCCGGGCCGCCTCGCCGTCCTCCGCCCCGGCGGGACCGCCGACGGCGTCAACGGCGGCGAAGGGCTCGACGGCGACCGCGACCCGGACGCCGACGAGGTCCTCGACGGTCCGCTCCAGGTAGGAGCCGAGCAGCGGCGTCACCCAGGGGCCCCGCCCGTCCTTCTTCCGTACGGCCTGCAACCGCAGGCCGTCCCAGCGCTCCACGACGTCACCGGCCGGGGTGCGCACCGCGATGTCGTAGATGTACGTGTCGCCCTCGCGGCTGCGCTCGGTGGCGCAGTAGCGGAGCTCCCCGGCCTCGGCGAGCGCCGCGCCGCCGGCGTGCACCCGCTCGATCGCGGTGGGCAGCAGCGTGGCGTCCGGGACGCAGACCTGGTTGCCGTGCATGAGCGCGTCGCGCATGCCCGGGTCGCCCAGGAGCAGGTCCCCGGGGAGGTACCGGGCGAACCAGTCGCCGGACTCCAGCGCCGCCACGTCGGCGTCGACGTGACGGGCCGCGGCCCGGTGGTAGCGGCGCAGCCGGTGGAAGCGCCGCCCCTGGAACAGCACGTCGCCGTACATCTCCGTCCCCGGATCCAGCGGCACCGCGGGCAGGCCGTCGGCGACCTGTCCGGGCGGGCCCTGCGGCGCGGGCTCGCCGGTGTAGGCGAGCCGGGCGCGGAAGTGGTCCACGTCGAAGCCGGTCTCGGCGCTGCGGATCGTGACCGCGACGGTGTCGTCGTCGGTGACGGCCGCGGCGATCCGCAGCGTGGTGCTGCCGTCCGGCGGCACGATGATCGGCCGCAGGAACTCGGCGTGCTCGACGACCGGCGCGCCCTGCCGCCCGGTGGCGGCGTGGGCGACCTGGGCCATGGCCTCCATGCCGATCACCGCCGGGAACAGCAGGTTGCCGTCGAGGAGGTGGTCGGCGAGGTAGAGGTCGGTACCGGGGTTGACCTCGACATCGGTGACGAACTCGACGTCGTGGTAGCGGATCAGCGGCTTGCCGACGAAGCGCAGCAGCGGCAGCGGCGGCAGGTCGTATCGGACGGTGTCGATGCCCTCGGTGCGGCCGCTGATGACCACGACGGGCGGGACGTCGGGGTCGGCGACCAGGCGGCGCATGATCTGCACGCCCTGCTGCGGGGTGATCGGGGTGATGCCCTGGCGGGTAAGCCCCTCCACCACCGACAGCCGCTCGCCCATGCCGACGTCGGACCAGACCGACCACTCCATGCAGACGGCGCGGCAGCGGGGGTGCTTGTCGGCCACCTCCCTGGTGAGCTCGGCCAGCCACTCGTTGGCGGTGGCGTAGTGGGCCTCGCCGTGCAGCCCGGCGCGGCCGATGATGCTGCCGAAGGTGACGAGCAGGCGCAGCCCGGCGACGTCGACGGCGTCGAGCACGTTGCGCAGGCCGTCCACCTTGGGGGCGAAGGTGCGGGCGAAGGCGGCCATGTCGAGGCTGGTCAGCGCGGCCGGCTCGTTGCGGCCGGCGCCGTGCAGCACGGCGGTGACCGGCCCGAGCGCCGCCTGGGCCTCGGCGACGGCGCGGCGGACCTGCCCGGCGTCGGTGACGTCGGCGCGGGCGTAGTGGACGGCCACCCCGGCCTCGGTCATCCGGCGGAGGTTGGCCGCCAGCTCGGTGTCCTCCGCCGGGTCGGACCGGCCGAGCACGGCCAGCCTGGCGCCGCTGTCGGCGGCGACGGCCAGGGCGCACTCGGCGGTGATGCCCTTGCCTCCGCCGGTGACCAGCAGGACGTCCTCCGCGCCGAGCGGCTGCTCGGCGCGGGCCGGCCGTACCGGCAGGGCCCGCATGGTGGGCACCCGCCGCACGCCCGCGGCGTCGTAGTACGCCTCGGCGTAGCCGGTGGTGGCCGCGACCTCGTCTACCACCCAGCCGACGGCCTCGGCGGCCGCCGGTACGTGCACGATGGTGACGCGGAGCTGGGGGGTCTCCAGCTGGAGCGTCTTGGCCAGGCCGGCCGCGCCCCGGCCGTGCTGAACCAGCACGAACCGGGTGCCCGCGGGACCGGCGACGGCCGCCTTGGCGCCGAGCAGCGCCTGCTCCAGGTCTTCCCGCCGGCACTCCGGCGGTAGGCACACCAGGACACCTGATCCGACCCTCCCGTTCTCGAGGGCCTGGCGGAGCGGCTCGGCGATCGGGGAGCCCGCGCCGGCGAACAGCCGCCACTGACCGCTCTCGCGCACCGCGGGCCGTTCCGGCAGCGGCATCTCGTCCAGGTCGAGCGCGAACGGCCGGGCCCACGCGGCGGCGCCGGCCACGATCTTCGCGGGCTGCGCCTGGGGGGCCTTGGCCAGGCCGTCGAGCGCCTCGCCCAGCTCCCGGAGGCTGGCGGTGGCGAGGTTCGTCGGGGCCTGCGCGGCGGGCACGCCCATCCGCTGGGTGGCCTGGTCGATGATGTGCATCACCGTGACCGAGCTGAGGTGCAGCTCGTCCAGCGGACGGCTGTCCTCGGTGACCATCTCCAGCGGCAGCTCGGCACGCTCGGCGGCCAGGCGGCGCAGCAGGTCGATGGTCGTCTCGCCCTCCTGACCCGCCGCGGCGACGGACTGCGCGGACTCGGCGGCCGGTGCGGCCGGGGCGGACTCCGCGACGCGGTGGGCCGCGCCGATCCCGATCTGCGGCGCCTGCTCGGTGGGGCTGGCGAAGAACGAGAACTCCTCCCCCACCTCCAGCGGCCGGACGAGGCGGCCGTGGAACAGCTCCTCGTGCGCGATGGGCACGCCGGTGACGTAGGCGGCGCCGGCCACGCGGAGCAGCGAGGTCAGCGACTCGTCGTCGGTGTCCAGCGCGACCACCGGCACGTCGGTGATGTTCGCGGCCAGGCCGCTGAGCACCCGTCCCGGGCCGACCTCGACGAACAGGTCGACGCCGGGGGCTGCCTGCCGTACGGCCTGGGTGAACCGGACGGGCTCGGTGATCTGCCGCCGCAGCAGCGCCGGGACGTCGGTGTCCGGCGCCAGGTCCTCACCGGTGACGGTGGAGACGACGCGGCGGTCCGTCGGGGCGAAGTCCTCGTCCGCCAGGCGGGCGCCGAGGACCTCGGCCGCCGGGGCGACCAGCGGCGAGTGGAAGGCGTGCGACACCCGCAGCCGGGTCCAGGTCAGACCGGCCTCGGCGGCGCGGCGCCCGACCGTCTCGACCGCGTCGACGGGCCCGGCGACGACGGTCTGGCCGGGGCCGTTGTAACCGGCGATGACGACGGGCAGGTCGCCGATCAGGCCGGTCACCGTGCCGGGGGTGGCGCGGACGCCGGCCATGGTGCCCGAGGCGCTGTGCTCGGTCATGGCCTGTCCCCGTACGGTCGCCACGCGCAGCAGGGTGTCCTCGTCCATCGCGCCGGCCCAGTGCAGGGCCGACAGCTCGCCCAGGCTGTGGCCGAGCGCGACGTCGGCGTCCACGCCCAGCAGGGCGAGGGCGCGCAGACCGGCCATGGAGCCGGTGACGATGCGCGGCTGGGCGACGGCGGTGGCCACCGTGTCGCCGCCCTCGGGCAGCGCGGCCCGCAGGTAGAGCTCCTCGACCTCGGCGAAGCGGCGGCGCAGCGCGCCCCCGCTGGTGCCGCGGCCCGACCCCTGGCCGGGGAAGAGGTAGCCGACCCTGGCCGGGCCGCCGGCCCGGCCGAGGAAGGCGCGGCCGTCCGGGGCGAGCACGGCGGTCTCGCCCGCCTCCAGCGCGGTGATCAGGCGCTGGAGCTGCCGCTCGGCGTCCTCCGGGGAGGTGACGACCACCGCGGCCCGGTACGGCAGGCCGCGCAGCTCCCGCTGGAGCGTCGCGGCCAGGTCGGCGAGCTGGGCGTAGGACACCTTCGGCACGAAGTCCGCCAGCTCGGTGAGCCGCTCGCGCAGCGCCTGCGGCGAGGCCGCGTCGGCCAGCAGCAGCTCGGCGTCCTGCAGCGAGGCGGCCAGGGCGCGGGCGCGGCCCGGCAGCGGGGAACGCCGCCGGGGGGCGGCGTTCTCCAGCACGACGTGGGTGTTGATGCCGCCGAAGCCCATGGCGGTGACGCCGGCCCGCAGCGGGGCGCCGTCCGGCCAGGGCTCGGCCTTGCGCAGCACGCGCAGGGCCGCCCCCTCCTCGGCCAGCACCGGGTGCGGGTCGACGCAGCCGACGGTGGGGGGCAGCATCTGCCCGTGCACAGCCATCACGGCCTTGATCAGGCCGGCCACGCCGGCCGCGGCCTTGGCGTGGCCGATCATGCCCTTGATCGAGCCGACCGCGGCGGGCGGCGCCGAGGGGTCGGCGGCGGAGCGGGCGCCCGACAGCGCCTTCAGCTCCGTCGCGTCGCCCAGGGCGGTGCCGGTGCCGTGGCCCTCGAACAGGGGGACGGTCTCGATGCCGAACCCGGCCCGCTCGTAGGCGCGGCGCAGGGCGAGCTGGTAGCCGCTGACCTCCGGCCGGGTCATACCGCCCCGGCCGTCGGAGGAGATGCCCCAGCCGGCGACGGTGGCGTAGATCCGGTGCCCGGCGGCCAGCGCGTCGCTCTCCCGCATCAGCACGACCATGCCGCAGCCCTCGCCCGGCCAGAAGCCGTTGGAGTGGCGGTCGTAGAGGCGGAAGTCGTTCTTGGCCAGCGCCCCGGTCTTGGCGAACCCGACGATCTCGAACGGGTCGATGGACAGGTCCACCCCGCCGGCGACGGCGACGTCGATGTCGCCGTCGGCCAGCGCCTTGCCGGCGGTCACCACCGACAGCAGCGACGACGAGCAGGCGCCGTCCACGGTGTAGCCGCCGCCGTTGAGGTCGAAGTGGTTGCAGATCCGCCCGGCGATGGTGTTGGACAGGCCACCGGCGAGGGTGTCCTCGTCGATGGGCGGGAACGGGCTCTTGTAGGCGGCCTCGTAGTCGGCGAGGAACGCCTCCAGCCGCCCGTCGTCCCAGCCCTGCTCCTTCAGCGCCGCGGCGAGGGTCCGGCGCACGTACGGCCAGCGCAGCCGCAGCACGTTGGCCCGGGTGAACTCACCGGTGAGGGTGTTGCCCACCACCACGCCGGTGCGCTCGCGGGGCAGGCCCTCGGCGTCGGGGAAGCCGGCGTCGGCCAGCGCCCGGCCGGCCGTGTCGAGGGCGAGCCAGTGGGTCAGGTCGGTGGAGCGGTAGGTGCTGCCGGCGACGCGGTAGGCGAGCCGGTCGAACTCGTAGCCCTCGATGACCGCGGCGGTGCGGGCGTAGAAGCGGTCGGGGGCCGTGGGGTCGGGGTCCCAGTAGTCGTCGAGCCGCATCCGCACGTCGGGCAGCCGGCGGAAGGCCCGCCGCCCGGCGACGGCGTTCTCCCACAGCTCCCGCGGCGAGGTGGCATCCGGGTAACGGCATGCCATGCCGACGATGGCGAGCCTGGTCATACTTTCGCGACCTCTTTCCGGGCCGGGGCGAGGGCCTGCTCGGCCGCCGCGCTGACCTGGGCCGCGTCCCGCTCGCGGGCCTTGCCGACGATGTGCAGGGACCACAGGAAGGCGCCGCGGACCAGGCAGACGGTCGCGGTGGCGAAGAAGATGCCGTAGGGGATGCTCATGCCGGTCAGCAGGCCGTACACCAGGGCGACGCCGCCGCCGAAGGCGACCTGCGACAGCGGCTTGGACGGCGTGGTGCCCGGGTCGGTGATCATGTAGTTGGTGAACAGGACGAACGCCACGCCGGTCATCATGGCCAGGCCGCCGAGGAGGGCGACGTCGTCGAGGATGACGCTGCGCACGACCGCCTGCAGGGCGAAGCCGATCACCCAGGCGCCGATCAGCCACATGCGGTTGGTCAGCTTGGCGTTCAGCATGGTGCCGAAGACGATGATCACGCAGGGGATGATCCAGTCGATCGGGTTGGTGACGTTCTCACTGAAGTGGTACGGCGGCGCGATGCTGGCCCACGGGAACAGCAGCAGGATGACGGCGATGCCGAAGTTGGAGGGGTTCATCACGTGGCGCAGCCGGCCGCGGACGGGGGCCCGGATGACCCACTTGGTGCCGACGGCGACGACGACGCCGAACATCATCACCAGGACCTGGTCGTTGACGTAGATCAGCATGTTCATCGCGATGCCGCTGATGTGCGCCGGGTAGAGGAACTCCATCACGCCGCGCGGGCCGTTGCCGCGGAAGCGCGGGGTGCGGCCCTCGACCCTGGCGCCGATCAGCTCCAGGACGATCTCGGTGGTGTAGGCGGTCGCCAGGGCGATGAGGGGCCACGTCCAGGGCTGCTCGAATCCGAGGACCGTGTAGCCGAGGATGTTGAAGACCGTGATCGAGAGGGCGAACCGGCGCAGGGCCGTGATGACCTTCGGGTCGTGCCGCGGAGGCGTCTTGGTTTTCTCGGCCATGTCGTCACTGCTCCTTCGCTTGCGAGCCGAGCTGCACGGTGTGCCGGCCCGGGGTCAGCTGAAGTTCCTGCTCGTGGACCTTTCCGGTCCGGTCGCGCCAGGTCAGGCACACCGGCAGCGGGCCGGTGACGTCCCGGCCGAGGCCGATGTGCACCTCGTGGCTGCGGCGGCCGGAGTGGCCGCTGCCGCCGTCGACCTTGCCGATGGCGACGCGGCCGCCGGGGAGGGTCACCTTCACCTCGGCGCCGATCGCGGGCGAGGCGGCGGACGGGGCGGCGCCGGCGGCGTTCTCGTGGTTCAGCCGCAGCTCCAGGAACGCGCCGGGGGACGGGCTCTGGTTGTGGTAGAAGACCGGGGCGTCCCACTGGCGGGCGACCGCGATGTCGAGCCGTCCGTCGCCGTCGGCGTCACCGGTGGCGATGCCGCGGGTGGGAATCGGCACGGCCAGGCCGAGCTGCGGCGACAGGTCGGCGTAGCGGCCCGTCTTCGCGTCCTTGACGAAGAAGGCGAGCGTCTGGTTGCCGCCGATGTCGGCGCCCTCGTGGACGGTCGGCCAGGAGTGCGGGTTGCGCAGCACGCCGTCGTTGGCGGTGGCGAGCTCCTGCAGCTGCGGCCAGCGGTTGACGTCGCCCTTGACGAAACCGGTGGCCTGGACGATCGCCGGGACGCCGCCGTTGTCGAAGTCGTCGATCTTGACGTCCCAGCCCCAGCCGGACCACGCGGTGCGGCTCGGGGCGCTGCGGTCGGCGAACGGCGCGACGCCGCGCTTCAGCTCGGAGCCGACCTCGGCCCGGTCCTTGGCGGTGGACATGAACTGGAAGTTGCTCTCCTCGATGCCGAAGGAGGTGGTGATGTTGCTGACGAAGATGTCGTAGAGGCCGTCGCCGTCCAGGTCGCCGAAGTCGGAGCCCATGCCCTTGAACGAGTCGTGGCCCAGCACCTTGGACTTGGGCACGATCGGCGAGGACTTGCCCTCGACGAGGGAGAAGGCGATGCGGCCGGGGGTGGAGCGGTTGTACAGCAGCCGGTCCTTGCCGAAGTCGTTGTTCAGGAACAGCTCGGGCAGCTGGTCGCCGTCCAGGTCGGCGGTGCTGGCGCCGAGCTCCCAGCCCTTGGAGACGTTCACGGGCAGGACGTCGTCGAGCTTGGCGAAGCTGACCGTCGGCTGCTCGCCGGCGGTGGCGCCGGTCCAGCGGAAGAAGTAGTCCTCGCCGCCGTTGACGGCCGCCGACATGGAGTCGTTCATCTCCACGCCGCCGTTGACCTTCGGGTCCAGGACGGGGCCGTGGGGGAAGTAGTTGCCGATGAAGACGTCCAGGTGGCCGTCGCCGTCGAAGTCGGCGGCGGTGGCGGTGTTGCTGTTCCACTGCGGCCCGGTGTACTTCGCCGTGCCGACGCCCGCCACCAGCTCGGTGGGCACGTAGGCGTCCGCGGAGAGCTGCGTGGCGCCGCTCTTGGCGAGGTAGACGATCGGCGTGCGGCCCCAGAAGTAGACCAGCAGGTCGGTACGGCCGTCCTCGTTGTAGTCACCGGGCAGGCAGCCCATGGGCGCCATCGTGTCGCTCATCGGCAGCGAGCCGGGGTTCAGCGCGAACGGCCGGTAGCGGTCGGCCTTCGCGCCGGGGGTGGGGGTCACCACGACCTGGTCGATCCGGGTGTCGGTGACGCACAGGTCGTTGGACAGGCCGTCCATGTCGAGGTCGTTCATGGCGATGCCGGCCCCGACCGAGGAGATCCAGGCGTCGATGTTGCTGTAACGCTGGTTCACCTTGCGAACCGTCTTCTGCGTGTACCCGGCGGGCAGCGCGATGCTCATCGGCTCGAACGCGTAGGCGCTCGCCAGCCCGGCCTTCTCCTCCTCGGAGGCGAAGGACGGGCGGCCCGCCACGAAAAGGGCCGCCATCATGACGAGGGCGACGATTCCCGGCAGTTGCCTGCGCAGCCAGCCAGCTGTCGTGGTCACGGAGTAACACCTCCAGCAAATGCGAATTCATTGGCGATGCGGCGCCGCCACACCTCGTAGGCGGGCAGGTCGCCGGAAACGGGCCCGTCGGGGCGGGTCCGGCGGCTGGTCAGGGCGGCGTCCTCGGGCGTGGTGCCGCACAGCACCCGGGTCGCGACCTCGTTGTGCGGCACCAGCAGGCCGGCGCGGACCCGGGCCTCGGCCGCGAACGCGCTGCCCTGGGCGAGCTGCGGCCGGTGCGTCCCGGCCCGCTCGCGCAGCTCCAGCAGCTCGTCCTCGGGCGCGCCTCCCGCGTAGGTCGCGGCCAGGCCGACGCCGGCGTACAGGTCGGCCCGGCGCGAGGCGGGGAACCGCTCGACCAGCGAGACGACGTGTTCGACGTCGGTGCCGCCGACGAACCACAGCGCGCGGCCGATGCCCTGGTCGATGGCGCGGGCGGCGTACGCCTCGGGCCCGCCGGCCGGCCAGGGGAAGCGCGTCTCTCGGTACTGCTCGTGCACGTACTTCTGAGTGTGGAAGTAGGCCTGGTGGAAGCCGTAGCCGTCGTGGACGAGCCACAGCAGCAGCGGGTCCAGCCCCCGGCTGTCCGGCCACAGGAAGCGCGGCAGCCGCGCCATGGCCCAGCCGATGCCGACGTAGATCATGTAGTTGTGGGCGTCACCCCGGCCGGCGAGGGAGTCGGCGGTACGGTGCCCGCCGCCCGGCGTCAGCCGGTCGAGGATCGCGAAGGCCATGCCCGCGCCCTCGTAGGCGAAGCCGCGGAAGCGCCGGGGGATCTCCTCCAGGCGTTCCTCGGCCTCGGCCGCGGAGCGGGTCTCGGCCGCGAAGGCGTAGCCGGTGAGAAATGTCTCGCCGACCGTCTCCAGCAATTCCCGGGACGCGTCGTCCTTCACGTGGAAACCCCGGGTGGCAAGTTTCGTCTCTGATATGTCCGGCGTCAGGACACGACGCCTCAATGACCGGAACATGCTGGCCAACCCAACCCCTCCACCCCTCGTCAACAGGTGCCCTTTGATAGATTCACGCATATGCCGAGCTGGGCCCTCCACTTCGGAAGTGCTCATCCGGCGCGCTTTCCGGCATGGCGCGCGACGGTTTTCCGAAAATCGGAAAACAGCCGGTCGGACCATTCATGAATGGCGCGATGAATTCACCGGGCGTCACGGCCGGGCGATGGGGCCCGGCGGACCGGCGCCCGGCGGCCGGGATCGCGGCGCTCCGGCGGTCCGGCGACCCGGGCCCGGTGGCCCGGATCCGGTGCTCCGGGCCCGGGTTCAGCGCCCGACGCGGTCCGGCGCGAAACGGTCGTGGATCCGCCGCCGCCACACCTCATACTGCGGAACCGGGCCGGAACCGTGGGGATCGACGGCGGTGTCGTCGGCGAGCGCGACGGCGTCGGCGACCGCCAGGCCGGTCAGCGCGGCGGTGGCGGCCGCGGTGTGCTCGGGGACGAACCCGGCGTGGTCCCGGGCCTTGACCGCGAAGACCGCGCCCAGGGCCAGCTCGGCCCGGTGCTCGCCGGCCTCCTCCCCCATCGCCGCCAGCGCCTCGGTCCCGCAGCCGCCGGCGAACGTCGCCGCCAGGCCGACGCCGCTCCACAGGTCGGCCTGGCGGCCGGCGGCGAAGCGGCGCACCGCGGCGGAGACGTCCGCCGTCCGCGCGCCGTGGATGAACCACAGGGCGCGGCCGATGCCCTGGTCGACGGCCCGGTTGAAGTAGCCGGGCGACCCCTCCCAGGCGTAGGGGGCGGGCACCCGCTGCTCGTCCACCCAGCGCCGGGTGTCGAAGTAGGCCCGGTCGAAGCCGTAGCCGTCCACCGCCAGCCAGCTCATCGTCGGGTGGTACGGCGTCTCGCCCAGGTCGGGGACGACCTTCTTCCACAGCGGCCGGGGCAGCCGCGCCATGGCGAAGCCGATGCCGATGTAGGTGAGGAAGATGTGCGGGCGGCCCGGCCCGAGCAGCAGGTCGCGGGTACGGTGACCGCGGCCCCCGCCCATCGCGTCGAGGACGGTCAGCGCCATCGTGGCGCCCTCGTAGGCGAAACCGCGCAGCTCCACGTCGATCATGTTCAGCCGCCGCTCCACCTCCCACTGGTTCCGCGCGTCGATGCCCCATTCGAAGCCGCACACGACGGACTGCGGGATCGCCTCCAGCCGTTCGGCCGCCGGCGACGACGCGCCTGGGAAGCCGCGCACCGCGAACGTCACGTCCGCCAGGGACGGCGCCAGCAGCAACCGGCGGAACGAGCCGAAGAATGTCGACATGGCGCTCTCCTCAGACCACCCGGAGACCCGGGACCGCCGCCGCGGGCGTCCCGGCGTGCGGGGGAACGCCCCGCGCACACCACTCAGGATGCGACCGGCGGCCCGCTCGGGCTTTTCGCAGAATGCGGGGCCCGCGGACGCGGGGACGGTCCGCACGGGCGGAGAAGAGCGGCGGAGCCGGCGTTCCAGGCGGCCCAGACGCTCCAGGCGGAGCAGGCGTCCCAGATCGTCCCGGCGCTCCAGGCCGGTTCGGCGTTCCAGGCGCTCCGCGGGCGGCCGGTCACGGGCCCGGCGGGCACGACGGGCTCGGCGACGGCCGCCGCGGCGGCCGCGGCCCGCGCGGTGAGGACGGCGACGACCGCCGCGAGCTCCTCCGCCGTCGGGTTGCCCCGCACGACGGTCAGGATCGGGTTCTCCTCCACGGCACACCTCCGGCTACGACCGTCGCACCCGGCGACGGCGGCGCGCACCTTCGGGAGTGCCCTCCCGGGCCCGGCGGATTTCGGGGTCCGGACGGGCCCGGGAGGAGTCTCAGACGACGAGCTGGTCGCCGAACTCCAGGACGAGCGGCAGGTCGGCGCGGCGGCTGATGTTGAGCTTGCGGTAGGTACGGGTGAGGTGCTGCTCGACCGTGCTGATCGTGATGTAGAGCTTCGCGGCGATCTCCCGGTTGGTGTATCCGGCCGCGGCCAGGGCGGCGACCCGCCGCTCGGCGTCGCTCAGCATGCCGATCATGTCCCCGGCGGGCAGGGCCGGCGGCGCGCCGGGGTCGTCGGCGCGCGACAGCGTCCTGGCCAGCGGCTGGGCGTGGCACTCCAGGGCCACGGCCCGCGCCCGCCCGGCGATCGTCTTGGCGCGGCGGTGCTCGCCGAGCGCCTCGTAGACCTCGACCAGGTCGAACAGCGCGCGGGCCAGCTCGTACCTGTCCCCCGCGGCCTGGAGGTACTCGGTCGCCTGGCGCAGCAGCGGGGGGCGGCGGCGCAGCTCGGAGACGGCGGCCAGCAGCCGGAGCGCGGCGCCCCGGCCCCTGGTCGCGCCGGGGCCGCACAGGTCGAGCTGCGCCTGGACGAGCTGCCGGGCCTCGTCCGCCTGGCCCATCCGCAGGCACGCCTCGGCGGCGTCGGCCCGCCAGGGGATCAGGCCGGGCGTGTCGAGGTTCCAGGCGGCCATCAGGTCGCCGCACCGCTGGAAGTCGCGCAGCGCCAGCGCGAAGTAGTCGGTGGCCAGGCTGTGGCGGCCCCTGGCGTGCAGGTAGTGCAGGCCGTAGCGGGTCTGGAACATCGCCTCGGGCACCGGCCGGTCCAGGTACTCGCGCACCGCGTCGTACTTGCCCATCGCGGTGAGAGCGAGGATCAGGCTGCTCAGCGGCCCGCCGATGGCGACGCCCCAGCTGCTCACCGGGATGATGTCCAGGGCCAGGCGCGCGTGGTGCTCGGCGGCGGACATGTCGCCCTGGCGGACGGCGATCTCGGCGCGGATCGCGGCGAGGCGGGCCTGGCGGCTCGGCGCCTGCCGGGACGACGCCTCGACGCTGAACAGGTCGCACCAGGGGGCCACCCGCTCGCAGCGGCCCGCGTAGGTGAGGGCCAGCAGCGAGTTCTCGACGGTGTCGAGCGTCATCTCGTCCAGGCGGGAGTCCTCCAGAATCCGCTCGACGGCGTCCATGTCCTCCTCGCGCGGCCCCCGGGTGAGGACCTCGGCGAGCGCGAGCGCCGACTCCAGCCGCCGGCTGACCGACACCGAGACCATGGTCGCCAGACCCCGGTCGCCGGCGAGGTGCCGCAGCCGGTCGAGGAAGGGCGGGTGGGTGGCCCGCAGCCACAGCTGGCTCACCACCAGCTCGGCGACCGTCTCGGGGTCCGCCCCCGCGCCCGGCCGGTTGAGCTGTTCGAGCACGTCGCGCGCGTCGTCGAAGCGGCCGTACCACAGCAGCGCCCGGGCGAGCACGACGGCGTCGACGCCGCGCAGGCTGCCCCGGTTCATCGCCTCGGTCAGCTCGGCGAGGTGCCCGGTCGGCGCGGCGGGGTTGATCCGCCACTCGGCGCGCACCAGCATCGTCATGATCTTCGCGCGCTGGGTCTCGTCGGCGCACTCGCGCCAGGCCATACGCAGGTAGTCGACCGCCGTCTCCACCTGCCCGTTGCGCAGGGCGCTCCTGGCGGCCTCCTCCAGGATCGGCACGACCCAGGGGGCCTCGACCCGGCCGGCCAGCAGCAGGTGTCCCGCTATAGCCGCCGGGGAGGAGCCCAGGTCGTAGCCCAGCTCCGCGGCCCGGCGGTGCAGGTCCGCCCGCTCCCGGGCGTCCGTCCCGGCGAGGACGGCCTCGCGGACGGCGTCGTGCCGGAACCTGCCGAGGGTGAGCAGCCCGGCGGCGCTCAGGGAGTGCAGTTCCCTGCCGACATCGGGGCCGGGCAGGCCGAGCAGCCGGTCGAGCGTCTCGGGCTCACCGAGGATCGCCAGGCCCCGGGCCACCCGCATGGTCTGCTCGTGGCCGCGCTGCAGGCACGACAGCACGGCCTGGCCGTAGTGGTCGCCCGCGGTGATCCCGTCCGGCGGCTCCTCGCCGGCGGACCGGGCGAGCTGCCGGTAGTCGTCGGCCAGGGCGGTGGTCAGCAGGGGGTTGCCGCCGCTGAGGGCGTACCACTCGTCGGCGAGCCGTTCGGCCGTCTCCCGGCCCGTCTCCTCCTCGACGAGGGCCGCCACCCCGGCCCGTGACAGCCGGGTGAGCTGGATGCGGCGGCAGTGCGGCTGGCGGACCAGCTCGGTCTGGAAGAAGCCGTCGGCCCAGCGGCCGTGGTCGGCGTGGCCGAACACCATCACGATGCGGGCGAGCCGTACCCGCCGCGCCAGGTACGCCAGGCAGAGCAGGGAGGCGCGGTCGGCGTGGTGCACGTCATCGACGATGATCATGAGCGGGTACCGCTCCGACAGCTCCAGCAGGACGGTGCACAGGACGTGGACGGTCTGGGCGTCGATCTGCCGGCCGCCGGTGTCCCCCGGCTCCTCCGCGAGCACGGTGCGCGCGCCCTCGCTCAGCAGCGCCAGCGCCCGGTCGCGCTCCTCGGGGACCAGCGGCGCGTCCTGGATGAGCTGGCCGAGCACGCCCAGGGGCAGGTCCCGCTCCATGCGGGAGCCCGTCGCGGTGACGGCCAGCGCGCCCCGCTCGATGGCCTGTTCGGCGAAGACGTGCAGCAACGCGCTCTTGCCCGTCGCGACGGCGCCGCCGACCAGCGCCACCTTGCCCCTGCCCAGCACCGCGCTGTCGAGGAGGGCCTGCAGGCAGGCCAGCTCCTCCTCCCGCTCGACCAGTTTCATCTCCGTCTCCCTCCTCGTCTGAGCCCTCACCGGGGCTCTCCGTCTCGTCGCGCCGTCATCCGGCCGGTCACCGCTCGCCGGTCGTCACCGTCCCGCCGTCGTCCGCGTGCTCCTCGCCCGCGTACTCCTCGTCCGCGTGTTCCTCGTCCAGGTGAGCGTCGCCGCCTCCTCCGCGGGTGCCGCGGGTGCCGCGGGTGCCGCGGGTGTCGCGGCCTCCGGTGCGGGAGGCGCGGGAGGCGCGGGGGGCGCGGCGGGCGCGGCGGGGGACGCCGGGACCTCCGTACGGGACGCCCGTCCCCTCCGTGCCCTGGCGGCGGCGGAGGCGGCGGCCGACAGCGCGGCGGCCCGCAGGTCCGGTCCGGTCCCGGCTCCCCAGAAGACCGTCCCGCCCGCCTGGAGCTCGGCGTAGACCATGACCCCGCCGGCCCCGCCGGTCCCGCCCGCCGGACCGGTGTGGTGTACGGCGCGCACCCGCAGGCCCAGCCGGGCGAGCTCGGCGCGTACGGCCCGCACCGCGTCGGTCCGGTCCCGTCCGGCGTCGAACCCGCCGCCGTCGACGTGCAGGACGACGGCCGCCGGGACGCCGCCCGGTGCCGGGACGGAGACGGCGGCCCGGGCCGGGGCCGTCGCGCCGGGCCCGTCCGCCGCGCCGATGACGTACTCGCGCTCGAAGCACTCCCGGAGCCGGCCGGGGGCGATCTCCCCGCCCTCGGCGTCGGCCAGCGCCTGCACCGTCCGGGCGAACTCCACCCGCAGCCCGCGGGGCAGGTTCAGCCCGTGCCGGGCGCTCATGACGTAGGCCAGGCCCCCCTTGCCGGACTGGCTGTTGATCCGCACGATGGCCTCGTAGGTCCGCCCCACGTCCTGCGGGTCCAGCGGCAGGTACGGCAGGCGCCACGGCAGCCCGGCCGGCTCGGCGCCCGCCTCGGCGGCCTCCCGCTCCAGGGCGTCGAAGCCCTTGTTGATGGCGTCCTGGTGGGAGCCGGAGAAGGCGGTGTAGACGAGGTCGCCGCCGTAGGGGTGGCGGGGGTGGACCGGTATCCCGGTGCACCCCTCGACCGTGCGCCGGACGCGGTCGAGGTCGCGGAAGTCGACGCCGGGGTCGACGCCCTGGGTGAGCAGGTTCAGCCCGAGGGTCACCAGGCACACGTTGCCGGCCCGTTCCCCGTTGCCGAACAGGCAGCCCTCGATCCGCTGGGCCCCGGCCAGCACGGCCAGCTCGGCGGCGGCGACGCCGGTGCCCCGGTCGTTGTGCGGGTGGACCGAGAGGCACAGGTGCTCGCGCCGCGACAGGTTGCGGTGCATCCACTCGATCTGGTCGGCGAAGACGTTGGGGGTGGACCGCTCGACCGTCGTGGGGAAGTTCAGGATGATCTCCCGCCCCGGGCCGGGCTGCCACACGTCCATGACGGCCTCGCAGACCTCCAGCGAGAACTCCGGCTCGGTGTCGGCGAAGTGCTCGGGAGAGTACTGGAAGCCCAGGTCGCAGCCGTCCAGGAAGCGTTCGGCGTACTTCGCCACCAGCCGGGTGCCCCGTACGGCGAGGTCCTTGCACTCGTCGCGGTCCATGCCGAACACCCGGCTGCGGAACCACGGCGACGTCGCGTTGTAGAGGTGGACGGTGGCGCGCCGCGCCCCCGCCAGGCTCTCCGCGGTGCGTTCGATCAGTTCCTCGCGGGCCTGGACGAGCACCGAGACGCGGACGTCGTCGGGGACGAGGTCGTCCTCGATGAGCATCCGGACGAAGTCGTGGTCGTCGCGGCTGGCGGCGGGGAAGCCGACCTCGATCTCCTTGTATCCCATGCGCACCAGCAGGTCGAACATCGCCAGCTTGCGCGCCGGGGTCATGGGGGCCGCCAGCGCCTGGTTGCCGTCCCGCAGGTCGGTGGAGAGCCAGCGGGGCGCGGCGGTGACGGTGGCGTCCGGCCACCTGCGACCGTTCAGGGGAACCTGGGGGAATGCGGTGTATCGTCCGATATTCACTGTCGGAACCCTTACCTGCGTGAACCTGGTGTGCCTGGGGGACGCTGACACCCGTCAGCCGGCCGAGCCGAAATACGCCGAATAGGAGTACGGCGAGAGCTGGACCTGGATCTGGTAGGAGTCGGTCTCGTCGTGCATGCGGAAGAGAACGACTATCTCCGAATAGGCGGCGGTGAGCCCGAGGCCGACGAAGTACCGGTCGCTTTCGAAGACGAGGCGGTAAACCCCGCGTTCGAAACGGCGGCCGCTCCAGTCCCGGATGCAGCCCTCGTGGTCGGTTTCGGCTTTGGCGTCGGGATTCCAGTGGCCGCCCTCGGAGCACTCCAGCCGGACCCTGACGCTGGCGGCCGGTCGGCCGTAGACACTGTCCAGTGTCTGAATAGCAATACCCATCTCACCGTCACCTGTCCAACGGGCCCGTCCACAGGCGGCCCGGTTCGGCGCTTTCGCCTTGGCCGCCCAGACGGCGCCGCTGCGAGCGCCGGCTCCGCCTGGGCTTCGTCCAAGATTCGCGGACCGCGCTATCGGTTCACCTTCGCCCGCTTATCGGCCCGTCATGCGTCCGCCATCCGCCCGCCATCCGCCCGCCATCCGCCCGCCGCGACTCCCGGCGGTGGATGGCCGGACCGGGGCCGGCCGGCCACCCCGAACCGCTGACCCGAACCCCCATTCAGGCGCGCCGAAACCCCTTGAACATATCCCCAACTGGGGATATGCCTGACGCTAAGGGAAGCGATAGGGACTCGATGGCGGGCCGTGCGAGCGTCATCGGTGTCAGGAACGGCGTCTACGGCGACGCCGCCACGACCACGGAGGTAGAGATGAGCGGCAAGATCAGCAAGACCGTCGTGCGACTGGGTTTCTCGATCGTCATCGCCCTCGCGGGCGTCACCGTCACCGGCATGGCCGCGAACGCCTCCGACACCCCCGTTCCCCCGCCGCCCACCACCCACCGCCCCCTGTGCTGCAACCCCTGGGGCTGACGGGCACACCATCTGACGCCGGAACGGCCGGGGACGCGAGTCCCCGGCCGTTCCGTGTTTTTTCACCTGGTTGACAAGGGGAATTGCCGGAGAGCGGGCGGTTCGCCTGGCAACCTCCCATTCAGCGATGTACCATCCACTCACGAAACGGACAGAGCGTACAATCGCGAACAAGGTGGCGTTAGCGTGCCGATCTTGGAACACACCGCGCAGAACCCCTGGCGTTCCCGGACCATGCTTTACGTAAACTTCCTGTGACCAGGAAAGCCGGCTTCGGGAGGTCCGCCACTTCCCGTACTCCGCAAGGCGGTAAAGCGTGGAGGTTCCACCACGCCGGGGGACGGAAGTTTCTTCAAGGAGATGCGCGTGGAGTTTCGCGTTCTGGGAGCGCTCGAAGTCACCGCCGGGGGGCGACGTGTGGACCTCGGTGGAGTCCGGCAGCAGACCGTTCTGGCGGTCCTCCTCCTGGACGCCAACCGTACGGTGGCCACGGGCCGGCTCATGGAGGCCATCTACGGGGACGACCCGCCCGCCACGTCACGGGCCCAGGTGCAGATCTGCATCTCGGCGCTGAGGCGGCTCTTCGCCGGCCAAGGCGGCGAAGAGGTGATCGTGACGAGGTCGCAGGGGTACGCGCTGCGGGCCGACGACGAGCAGATAGACGCGTGCCGCTTCGAGAACCTCGTCCTGCGGGCCCGCCGCGCCCGTGACGACGGCGAGCCCGAGGAGGCCGTCAGGAACTACCGCGAGGCGCTCGCGCTGTGGCGGGGACCGGCTCTGGAGGGCATCGACAGCCGGCTGGTGCAGTCGGTCGCGACCCGCCTCGCCGAGCAGCGGATCACCTCCAACGAGGACTGCCTCCAGCTGGAGCTCGACCTCGGCCGCCACCACGAGCTGGTGGGCGAGCTCACCCGGCTCGTGGAGGAGTACCCGCTGCGCGAGCGGCTCCTCGGCCAGCTCATGACGGCGCTGTACCGCTCGGGCCGGCAGGCCGAGGCGCTCCAGGTCTACCGCGACGCCCGGCGCACCATGATCGACGAGCTGGGCATCGAGCCCAACGAACGGCTGCAGCAGCTCGAACACGCGATCCTCACCTCCGACGAGAGCCTCGACGCCCCCCAGGCCCCCGTGCGGGCCACGGCCGAGCCGCAGGCCCCCGCCCCGGCGGTGCCGGGCATGCTCCCGGCCGGGATCGCCGACTTCGTCGGCCGCGCCGAACAGGTGGAGGCCATCCGCAGGCGGCTGACCGTCGCCTCGGACGGCGCGGCGCGCTTCGCCGTACCCATCGTCGCGATCACCGGCCGGGCCGGGATCGGCAAGACCAGCGTCGCGGTCCACGCCGCGCACAGCGTCATGGAGCACTTCCCCGACGGCCAGCTCTTCGCCAACCTGCACAGCGGCGTGTCCCGCCCGGTCAGCCCGTTGCAGGTGCTCGAAAGGTTTCTGCGCGCCCTCGGCATACCCGGCACCGCCCTGCCCGACGGGCTGGAGGAGCGGGCCGAGACGTACCGGACGATGCTGGCCGACCGCAGGATGCTGATCGTGCTGGACGACGTGGGCAGCGAGAGCCAGGTCCTGCCGCTGCTGCCGGGCAACCCCGCGTCGGCCGTCATCATCACCAGCCGGAGCCGGCTCGCCGGACTGGCCGGCGTCACCCACGTCGACGTGGATCTCTTCGACTCGGCCCATTCGGTGGACCTGCTCTCCCACGTGGCCGGGACCGACCGCGTACGGTCCGAGGCCGACTCCGCCGCGGCGCTCGCCGAGCTGTGCGGGCACCTGCCGCTGGCGCTGCGCATCGCCGGCGCCCGCCTCGCCGCGCGCCCGCACTGGAGCGTCGGGCAGCTGGTGGGCCGGCTGCGTGACGAGACCCGCAGGCTCGACGAGCTGATGCACGGCGAGATGGGGATCCGCGCCAGCCTCTCCCTGACCTACGAGGGCATCAGCGAGGAGGCGCGCCGGCTGTTCCGGCGGCTGGCGATCCTCGACTCCCACGTCTTCTCGGGGTGGGCCGGCGCGGCCCTGCTGAAGCGGCCGCTCCTCGACGCGCAGGACCTGCTGGACGACCTGGCCGAGGCCCAGCTCGTCGAGGTCGTCGGCACCGGGCGGGGCGTGCACACCCAGTACCGCTTCCACGACCTCGTCCGGGTGTTCGCCCGGGAACGCCTCGCCGCCGAGGAGACGGCCGCCGAACGCAGCGCCGCCCTCGGCCGGCTGCTGAGCGGACTGCTCCTCCTCGTCGACGCGGCCCGGTGCCGCGAGTTCGGGACCTGCCCGCTGATCTCCGACGAGACGGAGATCCCCCAGGTCCTGCCCGACGAGCTGGTCCGGCAGCTCGTCGCCGAACCGATCGCGTGGTTCGAGCGCGAGCGCCCGCTCCTGGTGTACGGCATCCGCCAGGCGGCGCAGGCCGGTTTCGGGGAGCTGTGCTGGCGCATCGCGACGACCGCCGCCACGTTCTTCGAGTCGCGGGTCTACCTCGACGACTGGCGCGAGACCCACGAGATCGCCCTGGAGGCCGCCCGCGGCACCGGCGACAAGCGCGGCCAGGCGGAGATCCTGTACACCGCCGGCTCGCTGTCGTTCAACGAGCAGCGCTTCGGCGACGCGCGGCGCGAGTTCGAGGCGGCGGTCGAGCTCTTCCAGGCCGTCGGCGACGAGCGGCGGACCGCCCTGGCCGTCCGCAGCATCGCGACCATGGAACGTATGAACGGCCGCCTCGATGCCGCCGCGGAGGACTACGAGAAGGCGCTGCAGATCTTCCGCTCCGTCGGCGACGACGCCGCCGCCGCGCAGACGATGCACAGCCTCGCCCAGATCCGCCTCGACTGCGGCGACCCCGAGGGCGCGAAGACGATGCTCGCCGAGGCCCTGACGCTCAGCAAGTCCGGGGGCGACCGCAGGGTGACCGCCCAGGTGCTGCACCGCATGGGCCTGACCCACCTCCGGACGTCCGAGTTCGGCCTGGCGGCGGGCGCGTTCGAGGAGGCGCTGACGGTGGTGCGGGAGATCGGCGACTCCACGGGCGAGGCGTTCAGCCTGCACGGCCTGGGCATCGCCCGGCTGCGTCAGGGGCGCATCGCGGAGGCGGACGCCATGCTGAACCAGGCGCTGGAACCGGCCGGCAGCTCCCGCCACCGGCTCGCCGAGGCGCAGGTGCTTTCCGGGCTCGGTGAGCTGGCCATGGTGGCCGGCGACCCGGAGCGGGCCGCCGTCCACCTGCGCAGATCCGCCTCACTGTTCCGCGGGATGCAGATCCCCCTCCAGGAGGCCGAGGTGCTCGCCCTGCTGAGCGAGGCGTTGCGCGCCTCCGGCGCCGGCGTCGAGGCCGACGAGGCGCGGGCCAGGGCCCTGGAACTGGCCGAGCGGCTCGACGTGCCGGTCGGGCGGAGCATCCGCGAGCGACTGGGCGTGAAACGCCCGGGAGGCGCCGCGCGGACCCTCACGTGACGCCGCCGGGCGCCTTCTCCGTTTTTCCGTTTTCCGCTTTTTTCGCTTTTCCGCTTTCTCGTGACGCCGTCCGGGCCGTCTCGCTCGCATTCTCGGAGATGCGCCCGGATCGCCGCGCCGTGATGATGAGGAAACAGGAATCGACCTACGGACCTACGCGGATCGCGGATCTGCTCACACGCCGCCATTGACGTTTGTCTGGCGATGGGAGGAACCCGGATGAATGGCAATCGTCCCGGCGAGCTCAGCCTCTCGGTCATCGAGGGCAGGGTCGCGGAAATCTGGAAGCACGTGCTCGACGTGCCGGACGGGATGGAGGACGCCACGTTCTTCGACCTCGAGGGGGAGTCGATCTCGGCGGTCCGCCTGGTGTCCCGGATCGAGGAGGAGCTCGGCGTCTCCGTCGACGTGGGCGACATCTTCGAGGAGGACCCCAATTTGGAGGCGCTGGTCCGGAAGGTCGCCGGCCAGGCCGAGGTCCCCGTGGCCTAGCGGCCCCGAGCGCGGGCGAAGGCCGTTCCTTTCCGAGAGCCCTTCGGAAAGGAACGGCCTTCGTCGTTCCCGGGCTCACCGGTTCTCCGCCCGGTACGGGGAGCCACTTCTCCCGTTTCCGGGGTTCTGCGGTTTCCCGGACGGGATGCCGGCCGCGTTTCCCGGAATCCGGGATCCTCCGGCTCATGGTCTTCCCGGCGAAGACCTCCCGATTCCCTGGCGAGACCCCCCGATTTCCCGGCGAGGGCCCCCGGACGCGGCGCGGCGCCCCGGCCCTGGGGCCGGGGCGCCGCGGACGAACCGGGGGGCCGGACGTCTCTCAGATGTAGAAGGTGTCGGGCTCCAGGCCGCAGAGGATGCGGCCGTACAGCTCGGCGTTGGTGTTCGGGTGCATCAGGGCGTGCAGGTTCATGGCGCTGATGTCGCGGGCGATCCGCTGGATCGGCATGTGGCTGTAGATCGACGAACCGCCGCTGGCCGTGGCGTAGATGTCCACGGCCTCCTTGGCGAGGCGGCACACCGCCCCCATGTCCGCGCGGGCCCTGACCCGCTCCTCCAGCGTCCACTGCTCGCCGCTGACGCCCTTGCCGTCCACCAGGCCGGCCAGCCGGCCCGCGTGGAACTCGGCCTCGTCGACCTTCATGGCCGCCTCGGCGACCTGCAGGTGCGTCAGGGGCGCCTCACGCTGGCTGGAGTACCCGGTGTAGGTGATCTTCCGGTCGGGGAGCCGCTGGAAGAACGCCTCCTGGGCGGCCTTCGCCAGGCCGACCGCGGTGCCGACCGAGGAGGCCGAGGCGACCGGCAGCAGCGGGACGCGGTAGATCGGGGAGGCGGCGTTCAGCTCCGAGGCGTACTGCCCGGCGAGCACCGCGGGCAGGGGCAGGACGCGCTCGGCGGGGATGAAGACGTCCTTGGCGACGGTGCTGACGCTGCCGGTGCCCTTCAGGCCCGCGGTGTGCCAGTCGTCCACGATCTCCAGGTCCGACATCGGGACCAGCGCCATGATCGGCATCGGCTCGACGCCCGGACCGGCCTGGATGGCGACGATCTCCTGCCAGTGGCTGTGCAGGGCGCCGCTGACGAAGCCCCAGCGGCCGTTGACGACCACGCCGCCCTCCACGGGGGCGGCCATGGCGCTCGGGCTCAGCGTCCCGCACACCCGGACGTCGGGCGTGGAGAACACCTCGTCCTGGACCGCGTCGGGGAACATGCAGGTCATCCAGGTGGGGATCCAGTAGACGGAGGCCGTCCACGCGGTGGAGCCGTCGGCCTTGGCCAGTTCGGCGGCGACCTCGACGAGGGTGCGGGTGTCGGCCTCGTAGCCGCCGTAGCGGGCGGGCACCCTCAGCTTGAAGACGCCGGCCTCGGCCAGGGCCTCGATCGACTCGTCGTGAAGCCGACGGTTCTCCTCCGACCAGGCCGCGTTCTTCCGCAGCACCGGCAGCAGTTCGGACGCGCGGCGAACGAGTTCTTCCCGCGCCGGGACATCGGTCGTCAGCACCATTTCCTCCTAGTCGTCGTCGACGAGCCCCGGAAGTCCGCTCCCCGGCCTCCGGCTCGCGACGCGTACAAGGCCGGCACGCTCGTCCTGTCGTCCGGTGAACACGGACCGGGAGGCGCCCGCCGGTGATCTCCTCACGAATGTCGCATCCGCGTACGGCCGCGGCACCTTCATGAGTGCGGTTGTCGCCGCCCGTGGAGCGAGGGGCGGTTCATCGGGTGGGATCACGGGAGCGGGCCCCCTTCGGGAGGTGCGGAAATCGCGGGGGGACAGGGAAACGGGTCAGGCCGCCGCCTTCGGCGCCGCGGGCTGCCTGCCCGCCGCCCCGGCCGGACGCGCGCCCGCGAGGAGGGCCCGGCCGCGGTTGCCCCGGACGAGCAGGTCGGCGAGCGCACCGGATATCCCGGGCGTACCGGATGCCATGATCACGCCGGATGTCCCGGACACACCGGACATCATGGCCGCATCGGACAGCCCCGGTGAGCCGGACGTCATGGCCACGCCGGAGGACGCCTCCCGGAGCGCGGACGCGACCTCGGCCAGGTCCCGGACCACCGCGTCGAGCACCTCGGCGATCGGTCCGGCGTTCTGCCGCAGGATGTCGCACCACAGGTCGGGGGAACCGCCCGCGATCCGGGTGACGTCCCGCAGACCCTGGCCCGCCAGCGCGAGCGTGGTCTCGTCGGCCCCCGCGAACCTCGCCGCCAGCGCCGCCGCCATCAGGTGCGGCACGTGGGAGACCGCGGCGGTGATCCGGTCGTGGGCGTCCGGGCGGATCAGCCGGTGCTCGGCCCCGCACAGCGCCACCAGCTCCGTCACCAGGCGCACCGCCTCCGGCCGCGTCGCCGGATGCGGGCACAGCGCCCACCGGCGGCCGGCGAACAGGTCGGCGCGCGCCGCCCCCGGCCCCGACGACTCCCCGCCCGCCATCGGATGCCCCGGCACGTAGACGGAGACGTCGCAGCCGGCGGCCTCGGCCTCGGCGAGGATCCCGGCCTTCGTGCTCGCGACGTCGGTGTAGACCCGGCCCAGCCCGCGGTCCTGGGCCTCGCGCAGCACGCCGGGGACCGTGGACGGCGGGGTGGCGATGATCACCACGTCGGCGGGGCGGTCACCGTGGGCCGACGCCGTTCCCGCGCCCATCCGCTCGGCCTTGCGCACCGCATACGGGTCGCGGTCGGACAGGGTGACGTGGACCCCCGTACGGCGCAGCGCGAGCGCCACCGATGCTCCGATCAGGCCGCAGCCGAGAACCGCGGCACGGCGGATCTCCGTCGAGATCATCAATCCTCCATGGGGTGCGCTCCGGCGCAGAACGGCCGACATCGCCTCGGGGATGTCCGAAGACCGCCGCGGAGACGTCGGGAGCGGCGCGGAGACATCCGGAAGCGGACGTCGTCGGCCGCATCGTCAGTCTTCCGGCGCCGCACCCGGCGTTCCAGGCACGGGGCCCTCAGCAAGGTGCCGGTCACCGTCAACTTCCTGCCAGCACCCCGCCCGGGTGCCGCCGGAGCCCCTTCCGGGCGTTTACGGTCCGCCCGTGTCCCTCCTGGTCACCACCGCTTTCCCGGTCGCCGCGGGACACCCGGAAAGCCGCGGGACACCCGAGAAGTGGGCACCCGGAAAGCGGACACCGCACGCCGAAAGGTGCGCCTTCCGGCGCCGGGCGACCACGATGCGAATGTGCGGGCCCGCGAGGTCGCGGGGCGATCCCCTTCCCTCCGCCGGCCCGCCGGGCCTGCCCTGTCCCAGCCATCGAGTGAGGGAACGCCAGCATGAGCGCATCACCGACCATCACCGACGACATCACGGCCGTCAGCGAGGTGCCCAAGCGCATCATCGCCGCGTGGGCCGCCAACGACGCCGACGCCTTCGCCGAGGTCTTCACCGAGGACGCCACCATGGTCCTGCCCGGGGTCTTCGTCTCCGGCCGCGACGGGATCCGCGGCTACATGGCCGGGGCCTACGCCGGCCCCCTCCGGGGCACCCGGGTGGCCGGCGAGCCGATCTCGGTGCGGTTCACCGGCGCCGACGGCGCCATCCTCGTGACGCGGGGCGGCGCCCTGGTGGGCGACGAGACCCAGCCCGCGCCGGAGCGCGCGGTCCACGCCACGTGGGTCCTGGCCAAGCAGGACGGCCGGTGGCTGCTCACCGCTTATCACAACGCCCCGGCGAACGCCGTCTGACCACCGCACGGCCACCGTCGCCGCCTGAGCGCGGACGGCGGGCGGACCGGACGCCGGATGAGAGAGAAGGGGGACCTCCCCGTGGAGGTCCCCCTTCTCCGTGCCCGGCCCTTCACGTCTTCCCGGTATCGGCGTCTTCCCGGCGTCCGGGAGACCGGCCGCCGGACCGCCTTCCCGCCGCCCGCCGTACGGCCGCCGCCCGCTGTACCGGGCCGTCAAGCGACCAGTTCGACCCGCGTGTGGTCGCCGACCAGCAGCCGGTGCTGGACCTTCTCCCGGTCGGCCGGCATGACGACGGCCGACCGCCCGATCATCGACCCGTACAGGCCCGGGACCTCGGAGATCGTCGCGCCGTCCAGCACGATCGAGTCGGCCAGCCGCGTACGGCGCAGCACGCAGTCCTGGCCGATGGAGACGTCGGGCCCGAGGTGGCAGTCCTCGATCAGGGTGTTCGCCCCGATGATGGCCGGTCCCTCGATCACCGACCGCACCACCCGCGCCCCGGGACCCAGCACGACCCTGTCGCCCAGCTCGGCGAGCAGCCGCCGGTTGCACTCCAGCACGTCCTCGGCCCGGCCGGTGTCCTTCCAGTAGCCCCGGTACTCGCTGGCCCTGACCGCCGAGCCCTGGTCGACCAGCCACTGGATCGCGTCGGTGATCTCCAGCTCGCCGCGCGCCCCGGGCCGGATCGCGGCGACCGCGTCGTGGATCCGGGCGGTGAAGAAGTAGACGCCGATCATGGCCAGGTCGCTGCGGGGCTGCGAGGGTTTCTCCACCAGCCGCCGGACCGCGCCGTCCCGGTCCAGCTCCACGACCCCGAAGGCCCGCGGGTCGGCGACCCGGTGCACCGCGACCTGCGCCGCGGGCCGGCCGGCCCGGAACTCCTCGGCGATGGCCTCCACGCCGTCGGGCAGCATGTTGTCGCCGAGGTACATGACGAAGTCGTCGTCGCCGAGGAACGGACGGGCCAGCGCCACGCAGTGCGCCAGGCCCAGCGGCCGGTCCTGCCGGATGTAGGTGACGCGCACCCCCAGCCTCGACCCGTCGCCGATCACTCCGGCGATCTCGGCCGCCCAGCCTCCGACGATGACGCCGACCTCGGTGACGCCGAGGTCGCGGATGTTCTCCAGCACGTGCTCGAGGACCGGCTTGTTCGCGATCGGGATGAGCTGCTTCGGCATGGAGTAACTGAAAGGACGCAGGCGGGTGCCAGACCCGCCGGACAGCACCAGGGCCTTCATGCGGCTCATTCTTACAGTCCCCCGGGAAACGCCCTTCTCTGCTTTTGCCGACTTCCCCCGCGGGCGCCGACGGGCCGGTGGTCCCGCATTTCAGGAGATGTTCCGCCCATGAGGCGGTGTGAGGATACGAGGGCGAACGCCGTTCACCGTAATCCGGTCGAAAACCCGAGTGTGGCAATCCGGAGGCTACTAAATGAAGAGCAACGACCTTGGGGAAGCCGTGGCCGACGACATCACGATCGAGGTCCCGACCCACGAGGACTGGGACGACATCTACGCGACGTTCTCCGCGGGCATCAACATCGACGGCGACCCGCAGAGCCGCGAGACCGAGCGCGAGCTCTTCGAGCCCGACCGCTCGCTGGTCGCGCGGAGCGGCGGCCGGGTCGTCGGCACGCTGGGGTGCAACACCCGGCAGATCGCCGTCCCCGGAGCGGTCATCCCCGCCGCCCACGGCTGCCGCGGCGCCGTCTCCGCCGGCGCCCGCCGCCAGGGCCTGCTGACCAAGATGATGCGCCGGCACTTCGAGGACGCCCGCGCCCTCGGCGAGGCCATCACCCTGTGCTGGGCCAGCGAGGCGCGCATCTACCACCGCTTCGGCTACGGCCTGTCGATCCGCCGGATCGGGCTCAACGTGAACTCCCGCGAGGTCACCCTGCCGCCCGGCAAGGGTCAGGGCAGGATCGTCGAGGGCACTCCGGCCGACCTGCGTGAGGCCCTCGTCAAGGTCTACGACCAGGTGTACGCCGAGCAGCCCGGCTGGTCGGAGCGGACCGAGGCCCACTGGGACTACCGGCTGGCCGACACCATGTCGATGCGGGCCGGCGCCTCGGCGCTGCGGGTCGTCCTGCACGAGGGCGACGGCGGCGTCGACGGCTACGCCCTGTGGCGGGTGCGCAGCAACTGGACCGGCAACGGCCCGATCGGGCAGGTCGAGCTGGTGGAGCAGGTCTCCACGACCCCCGAGGCGTACGACGCGCTGTGGCGGTTCCTGCTCACGGTGGACCTCACCCGCTCGGTCACGACGTGGTCGTGCTCGGTCGACGAGCCGCTGTTCTACTGGGTCGGCGAGCCGCGGCAGCTCGCGGCGCACCTGTGCGACGCGCTGTGGATCCGCGTCGTGGACGTCGCCAAGGCCCTGGAGTCGCGCCGGTACGCCGCGCCCGTGGACGTCGTGATCGACGTGACCGACGAGTTCATGCCGGTCAACACCGGCCGGTGGCGGCTGACCGGCTCTCCGGAATCGGCCACCTGCGTCCCCACCTCCGACCCCGCCGACCTGGCCTGCGACATCCGCGCGCTGGGCGCCCTCTACATGGGCGGGGCGTCGATCCGGACGCTGGCGGGCACCGGGCTGGTCCGGGAGCTGACCCCGGGCGCGCTGGCCGCCGCCGGTCCGGCCTTCGGCTGGCACCGCTCCCCCTCCGCCTTCGAGCTCTTCTGATCGGGCTCGGCGGGCCCGCGGCTCAGCTGATCGGCTGCTCGGCTGCTCGGATGCTCAGCGGGTTCGCGTGGCGGGTGTACGGCGGGCGGGCGCACGGCGCCGGCCCGCCGTACGGGCATGAGGGGCCGGTTCCGGCCCGCCGTACGCGCGGCGGGATCCGGGGCGCCCCGCCGTACGGATGCGTCAGGATCCGGGCCGTCCACGCCGTGCGGGCGCGGGTCCGCACCATGGAACCACGCCAAAATACGCGATCGATACACAAATTCACATAAGGCGATAAATGCCTTAAAAATGTGATCAGTGGTTGAAAGACCTCGGGTTCGGGAAACGCGGTGGAGTGCCCGGAGCGGCCGTTCTCCGGCCGGACCGCGGAATTGTCGGTCCGCCGGAATAGCATCCTCGGAGATGCCAGCCGGGTCACGGGTGGTGCAGGTTGGTTCCACCGGGTCTGCCTTTTCCCGTGGGGCCGGCGCAGGTCGCCGTCGCGCGAGACCCGGTGGGGCACGACCGAACAACTGTCCATATCCACTACACAGAGAGATTCACCATGGACGTAACGTCAGCAGACGGCACCACCATCGCTTTCGACCGGTCCGGTGAAGGGCCCGCGGTCATCCTGGTGCAGGGTGGGTTCAGCGACCGCTCCCACCCGATCTGGACGGGTATGGCCGACGCTCTCGCCCCCGCTGGTTTCACCGTGTACAACTACGACCGCCGGGGACGCGGCGGCAGCGGTGACACGCAGCCGTACGCGGTCGAGCGGGAGATCGAGGACCTCGAGGCGATCATCAAGCACGCCGGCGGCGAGGCGATGGTGTTCGGCGGCTCCTCCGGCGGGGCGCTCGCCCTGGAGGCCGCGGCCCACGGGCTCGCGATCACCAAGCTCGCCGTGTACGAGCCGCCCTACATCGTCGACGAGAGCCGCGCGCCGGTCCCCCAGGACTTCGAGGCCCAGCTCGCCTCCCTCATCTCGGAGGGCCGCCGCGGCGACGTGGTCGCGCGCTTCATGACCGAGGCCGCCGAGGTCCCCGCCGAGATGGTGGACCAGATGCGCCAGTCCCCCTACTGGGAGGGCATGGAGGCCGTCGCGCACACCCTCGTCTACGAGGCCGCGGTCGTCGGCCCGGGCAACGAGCTGCCCGCCGAGCGGCTGTCCGGCGTCGACACCCCCACCCTCGTCCTGACCGGCGAGAACAGCGCCCCCTGGATGGGCAAGGCCGGCGCCGCCGTCGCGGACAAGCTGTCCAACGGCGAGCACCGCATCCTGGAGGGCCAGGCGCACGACGCCTCCCCCGAGGTCCTCGCCCCCGCGGTCGCGGAGTTCTTCAAGGCAAGCTGAACGCCCGCCCCTCCCCCACGGCCCGGCCGCCCGCCGTACGACCCGTTCGTGACGGGTACGGCCCGGCCGCCGCGATCAGGGGGCCCACCGTGACGGCCGCCGGGAAGGCGTTTCCTCCCGGCGGCCGTCGTCATGCCCGGCCCCCGCTCCGGCCTGGCCGTCGTCTCCCTCGGTACCCCTGGCTGTACCTCCATTGGGGTGCACGCGGGAGCGACCGGGAGGGCACCCGGCTGATGTGCTGATCACTGTCAGTCCAGCGCTCCCGAGGAGAGGCAAATGACAGTCGACAGCCGGCCGGAGGCCGGGCACCGCACGGACCGGACCGGGCTCCGGGGATTCATCCGCAACCGTCCGCTGGTCAGCTTCTTCGCCCTGGCCAACCTGATGAGCTGGGCGGCCTGGATCCCCTACGTCCTGTCGGACAACGGCCTGGGGGTCTGGGACTTCACCTTCCCCTCGCTGCTCGGCACCACGCAGTTCGCCGGGGTCCTCCCCGGCGCCTATCTCGGCCCCATCTTCGCCGCGTACATCGTGACCAGGGTCGCGGACGGCAGGGAAGGCGTCCGCCGGTGGGTCGGGCGGATGACCAAGTGGCGGGTCGGCTGGGTCTGGTACCTCGTGGCCGCCCTCGGCGTCCCGGCCGCCATCATGGCCGCCGGTTTCGCGCTCTCCGACGGAGACGCCCACATGCCGCCCGTCGCCCTGCTGGTCGCCTACGTGCCCGCCCTGCTGCTCCAGATGGTCACCACCGGCCTGGCCGAGGAGCCGGGCTGGCGTGACTTCGCCCTGCCCCGCATGCAGCGCAGGTTCGGCCCGCTGGGCGCCACCGCCGTCCTCGGCCCGCTGTGGGGCTGCTGGCACCTGCCGCTGTTCCTGAGCCAGTGGGGCGGGTGGCCGGACGTCACCTGGATGACGGTCGCCGAGTTCGTCGCCTTCGCCTCCGTGTTCAGCGTGGTCGTCACCTGGGTCTTCAACCGGACCGGTCAGAGCCTGCCGCTGGTCATGCTGCTGCACGTCAGCGTCAACAACTTCATGTCGATCGTCTACGGGGCGATGTTCCCGTCGCTCGACACCGCCGAGCAGGCGAGCCACGTCACCCTGCTCGCGGCCACCACGGCGGCGGTCCTGGTGCTCATCGCGACCCGCGGCCGTCTCGGCTACCGTCCGGCTCGGGAACCCGGGCCGGAGCCCGCGCTGCAAGACCGGATGTCCTAAACTTCCTGGCCCGGAGGGGGGTGCGTGATGGCGGCACGTCAGCCGGAACCGGCCGGCACCCGGCGAGACGGCCGGAGGGGCGCCGCCGCACGCGCCCGTGACGTCTCCGGCGCGTTCCGGCACCTCGTCGGCGGTCTCGGCACGGCGGTGCTCGCGCTCGCCGCCCTGGCATGGCTCGTCGTGGCCGGGCTCACCTGTGTGATCGGTGTGGGCCTGCTCCTGCTGCCCACCGTGCCGCGTGCCGTACGGGTCGTCGCCGAGCGGGAGCGTGCCCGGCTGTCCCGCCTGGGGCCGGAGATCATCGGCATGGGGCCCGCGCCGGACGGCGCGCGCGCCGCGCTCGCCGATCCCGTCGTCCGGCGGGAGCTGCGCTGGCTCCTCGCGCACGGCACCCTGGGCCTGTTCCTCGGCCTGGCCGGGGCGACCATGGTGCTGGACGCCGTGCAGAACATCACGTATCCGCTGTGGTGGCGGGCGCTGCCCGTGGAGGACCGCACCCCGACCCCGGTGTTCTGGGACGTGCGTGACGACGCCGACGCCATGGCGGTCGCGGCACTCGGCGTGGCGATGGCCGTCTGCTTCCTGCTGCTGGGGCCGGGGATGGCCCGGCTGCAGGCGTGGCCGGGGCGCCGGCTTCTGACGCCCACCGCCGACGTCGACCTGTCGCTGCGGATCGCTCAGCTGTCGGCCACCCGCGCGGCGGCGCTGGACGCCCACGCCGCCGAGCTGCGGCGGATCGAACGCTCGCTGCACGACGGGGCGCAGAACCGGCTGGTCGCGATCACCGTGCTGCTCGGCGCGGCCCGCCGCGCGCTGGCCCGGAACCGGCCGGACGCGGAGGACATGCTCGAACGCGCCCAGGAGACCGCCGAGCAGGCGCTGTCCGAACTCCGTACGGTCGTCCGCGGCATCCTGCCGCCCGTGCTGGCCGACCGGGGGCTCGCCGGTGCGCTAGCCGGGCTCGCGGCGAACTGCGGTGTGCCCTGCCGGGTGGACGTCGACGCGCTCGGCAGGTGCCCCGCCTCCATCGAGGCCACCGCCTACTTCGTGACCGCCGAGGCGCTCACCAACATCTCCAGGCACAGCCGGGCCCGGCACGCCACGGTGACCGTACGGCGTGCGGGCGACCGGTTGTCCCTGCGGATCGAGGACGACGGCGTCGGCGGCGCGGACGAACGGCACGGCTCCGGTCTCACCGGCATCCGCAGCCGGGTCGAGGCGCACGACGGCCGTCTCACCCTGACCAGCCCGCCCGGTGGGCCGACCGCGATCGAAGTGGAGTTGCCGTGCGGATCGTGATAGCCGAGGACGACCCGCTGCTGCGCGAGGGGGTCGCGCTGCTGCTGCGCGCCGAGTCCCTGGACGTGGTGGCCACGACCGACCACCCGGACGCCTTCCTGGCGGCCGTCGCCGCCCACCGGCCCGACGTGGCCATCGTCGACGTCCGGATGCCCCCGACCCACACCGACGAGGGCATCACCGCGGCCGTCGAGGCCAGGCGCCTTCAGCCCGGCCTGGCGGTGCTCGTGCTGTCCGCCTACGTCGAGGAGACGTTCGCCACCGAACTGCTCGCCGGCGGAACCGCCCGGATCGGATACCTGCTCAAGGAGAGGGTCGGCCGCGTCGACCAGTTCCTCGACGCCCTGCACCGGGTGGCCGCCGGAGGCACGGCCATCGACCCCGAGGTCGTCGCGCAGCTGCTCACCCGCACCCGCACCGACAGCGGGCTGGAACGGCTGACCGCCCGGGAACACGACGTGCTCGCCGTGATGGCCGAGGGACTGGGCAACACCGCCATCTCCGAACGGCTCTTCATCAGTGAGAGCGCCGTCCACAAGCACATCCGCAGCATCTTCGCCAAACTCGACCTGGCGCCCGCCGACCGGGCGGACCGGAGGGTCACGGCCGTCCTGCGCTACCTGGAGGAGACCCGGCGCCGCGGCTGACGCCGTGCTGAGATCCCGGCGCCGCGGCCGCACGAGCCCGGCGCTAGCGGGGCGTCCCGTCGTGCTCGCCTCCGCGGGCGAGACGCCGGAGTTGATATTCGTGCACGTCGCTCACCCACTCCCAGCCGGGCTCGGCCGACGGGCCGACCCGCGGGTCGTCCGGGACCTCGCTGTTCCGCAACGCGAGCACGTACGCCCGGTCCAGGTCGATCCGCGCCTTCACCTGGCCGGATCCGCCGACGGACCCGTGGCCGGGGACGACGACGTCGGCACCGCCCGCCATGTCCTCGATCAGGTCCAGCGCGGCGAGGTGGTCCTCGACCGGGTCGGCGGCGTCCGGATCGAACATCGGGACCAGGACGTCGGAGAGCATGTCACCGGCGACGAGGACCCCGCGCTCCTCGATCAGCAGCGCCGCATGGCCCGGGGCGTGCGCCTGATGCTCGATGATCCGGACCTCGGGTCCGTCCCAGGGGATCCGCGTGGTTTCGGCGGGCAGGCCGGTGACGCGGCCGAGCAGGTCCAGCGGCACCTGCCCGGCGACCTCCGTCTCGACCAGGTGATCGGCGACACGGTCCTTCGCACCCGCGTCCGACAGCTGGTCCCGTACGGTGGCCGCGCAGCGCGCCGTGCCGTACCGGGGCGCCTCTCCGAGCCGTTCGTGCCAGAGCAGGTGGTCCCAGTCCGGATGCGTGGAGAACCCCACCACGACGGGCAGGCCCAGCTCACGGAGGTCGTCCGCGAGGCAGTCGATCTCGGCGCCGGTCACCCCGGGGTCGATGAGCAGCACACCGTCCCGGCCCCGCACCACGACGGCGTTGCTCCGCACAAACTCGCTCTGGTGGACCCACACGCCCTCCGCGACCCGCGTCAGCATGCGCTCATCTCCTTCGTGTCGCGGACGGCGTAGTGGTGCATCGTGACGCCGCGGGCGAACGATCGCTGCTCCAGCAGGTCGAGATCGACGGGCCGGTCGTAGTCGTCGAACAGCGGCCTGCCGAAGCCGAGGATCGAGGGATGGGTGAAGAGCAGCAGCTCGTCGAGCAGGCCGGCGCGGAGCAGCTGCGTCGCGAGCGTCGCGCCGCCCACCCCGATGGTGCCGTCGGTCCGGTCACGGAGGGCGGCGAGCTGCTCGATCGCGTCGTCCCCGCCGATGACCCGGGTGCCGTGACCGGCGCCGTCGCGGGTGCGGGAGACGAGCACCTTGGGCGTCGTGGTCCAGATCTCGCCGTACTCACGCAGGACGTCCGGCAGCGACGCGTCCTCACGCGCCTGCGGCCAGTACTCCTCCATGGTCTCGTACATGACCCGGCCCTGGACCATCACCGCGAGCGCCCGCGCCCGCGCGTTGAACTCGCGGTGCAGCTCCTCGTCGATGCGGAGCCACTCGCCCGCGCCGTCGTCCCCCGGGACCTGCTCGATCCGCAGGTCGAGGGACACGTTCATCCAATACAGGAAACGGCCCATCATCTCCCCATCCCTATAGTGCTTGCATTTCGCAACCACTATATTGGGGGCGAAACGCCTGTCAAGGAGGAGTCGTGGAACCACGGTCCGGATGTCCGGTCAACGCCGCCGTCGAGATACTCGGAGATCGCTGGTCGCTGCTCGTGCTGCGCGACGTCATCTTCGGCGACCGCCGGCACTTCCGCGCGCTGCTCACCGGGTCGATCGAAGGCATCGCCTCGAACATCCTCGCCGACCGCCTCAAGCGGCTCATCGACGCGGGGATCCTCACCCGCGGCACCGCGGCCCGCGGACAGCGCGCGCGCTTCAGCCTCACCGAGGCCGGCATCCAGACCCTGCCGATCATCTACGCCCTCGGCAACTGGGGCCTCGACTGGAGATCCGGCAGCGCCGAGCTCCGGATCCGGCAGCAGGTCATGCGCGACGAGGGCCCGGCGTTCGTCGAGGAGCTCATGGACGAGCTCCGCGTCCGCCACCTCGACGCCCCACCGAAACCGCACGACGGCCCGGGCGCGTTCGAACGGCTCAACGCCGCCCACGCCGCCCATGCCGCCGCCGGGCGAACGGGCGAGGACCCGGCCGCGCCCCACCCATGACCACCGCGACTTCGATCGGCGGAGCGGAGAAACCTCCCCGGCTACGCTTGACGCATCGCTTCATGCCGGGAACATCAAGGAGACCCGTAATTGGTGATCATCGCTCAGGAGACGTCGTTCGACGAGACCGAGGTGCGTGAGCTCTACGACTCGGTCGGCTGGCACCCGTGGACGCGCGACATCGCCCGGGTGCGCCGGAGCCTGGCCGGCTCACACCTGGTCGTCACCGCCAGGGACGAGTCGGGCCGCCTGCTCGGCCTGGCACGGACGGTGTCCGACGACGAGATCGTCTGCTATGTGCAGGAACTGCTGGTCAACGCCCGGTACCACGGCAAGGGCGTCGGCCGCCGGTTGCTGGAGCACCTCAAGGACCGGTACGCGCACTGCCGCTACTTCGTCCTCACTACCGACCACGAATCCACCCCCGAAGGCCCCGCCAACCACGCCTTCTACCGGCGTCTCGGGCTGATCGAGCACCACGAGCAGGGCCTGTCGGCCTTCGGCCTTCGAGTACGCGACCCGAAGAGCCTCTAGTACTCCAGCATCACTTTGTGACCTCTGGCTGTCTTCGCCGATAGTGGCTGATCTT
>NZ_JBEZNH010000040.1:0-77208 GCF_040653115.1 Streptosporangium sp. NPDC048047
ACCTCGGCTTCCCCACCAACTCCTGACACCCCCGTCCCCGTCCGCCGCGGGCGCGGCGGACGGGAAGGCCGGTGACCCGGGCCCGTGGGGGGTGGAGAGGCCGGTGACCCGGGCTCGTGGCGGGCGGGACGGCCCGCCGGACGGGCTCAGCCTCGGGACCCCGGCGGGGATTCACGGCCGCGAGTCCCCGCCGGGCCGGACGCGGGCCGGGGTAGGCTCCGCACAGATGTCGACGCGTCGGTAAGGGGTCTTCGTGGGCAGGGACGGGCTGCGCCGTACACGCCGGGGCGCGCTGGCGGGTGGTCTGGCGCTGGCCGCGTGCGTGGCGGCGGGCACCGTGACCGCCGCCGGGACCGTGACCGGGTCGGTGGCCGCCGCCCGGGGCCCCGCCCCCGCCCGGAACGCCGCGCCCGCGTCCACCGGCTCGCCGTCCCCGGCGCCCACCGCGACGTCCACCGCGACGTCCGCCGCGACGTCCGCCGCGACGCCGGGATCCGGGGCCACCCCGGGGCCCGGGACGACCGGCGGCCCGGCCGGACGGAGCCCCTCGCCGAAGCCCTCGGCCTCGATCGGCAAGGGGGAGGGCATCCTGCGTGTGCTCACCTTCCAGGGCCATGTCGAGTACGGCGCGACGCTGACCGGGGCCGACTGGGTCTCGCCCTTCGAGGAGCGCACCGGCTGCCGGGTCGTCCGGCTGGACCGGGTGGGCTCGGCCGAGGAGATGGCGGCGAAGTTCCGGCCGGGGTCCTACGACGTCGTGTCGCCCTCGCCCGAGCTGGCCGGGCAGCTGGTCGCGGAGGGGAAGGTCGCGCCGATCGACACCGGTCTCCTCTCCTCCTACAAGGACGTTCCGGAGCGGCTGCGCGAGCTGCCCTCGACGCGGCGGGGGGAGGAGGTCTTCGGCGTGCCGTACCTGTGGAGCGCCGACGAGGTCCTCTACCGAGGTGAGCGACCCAAGGGCCCGCAGGACCTCTACGAGGACGAGCGGGCGGCGATCAGGGACACCCCGATGAGCCTCGCCGGGGCCGCGCTCGCGCTGAAGGAGACGCGGCCGGACCTGGAGATCGGCGACCCGTTCCAGCTCACGCCGGAGCAGCTCGACGCGGCCGTGGAGCTGGTCTCCCGGCACGACGGGCCCGGCCGGGTCTACTGGCGGGACTCCCTGGACGTGATCCGGGCGTTCGCGACGGACCGGGTACGGCTCGGCGGTGCCCTGCCGTACCACGCCGACCTCTTCGCGCGGGCGGGCCGTCCGGTGAAGGCGCTCGGCGGCGCGCCGATGACCGGGTGGGCCGACTCCTGGATGCTCTCCTCCGGCGCAGCCAGCCCGAACTGCGCGTACCGGTGGCTCGACTGGATCACCTCGCCGGCCGCGCAGCGCGCCGCCGCGGCCTGGACCGGCCTCGCCCCGGCGAACCCCGAGGCGTGCGGCGGCGAGACGCGGCGCGTCTGCGACGCCCACCATGTCGGGGACGCGGCGTGGCTGAAGCGCGTCTTCTTTGCCGTTCGCCCGTCGAAGGATTGCGGCGGCGCGGGCGGGGAATGCACTGACTACACCGACTGGGTGAAGCGGTGGAAGAACCTGGTGGAATGACCGGCTTCTCCGTGACCCGCCGGTGACCCGCGCCTGACGAGCCGCGGGCGCGCCCGACCCCCCGCCGGGCGTGGCCCGTCAGGGGCGCTCCGGGTGTTTCCCCCGACCCCGGAGCGCCCGCCTCGTCTCCGGGTGCATCTGTCATGCGGGTCCCCATGCATGTCTGTTAGACGGCGGGATCGCCGCGATTTCCGTAGCTCTGCTCGCGATCAACGATGGATTCAGTGGTGAATTTGTGTCCTCGCTATTGGCTGGTCGACCAGTCAGTGAGTAGGATCGGGCCATGAGAATCCTCCTTGTGGGAGCGGGCGGCGTGGGGTCCGCCGTCGTTCCGATCGCCGCGCGCCGACATTTCTTCGAACACATCGTGGTGGCCGACTCCCAACAGGACCGGGCCGCCGCCGCGGTGGCCAAGGTCGCCGATCCACGGTTCAGCGCCATCGCGCTGGACGCCTCCGACCAGGCCGCGGTGGAGGCGGCCCTGGCCGAGCACCGCTGCGACGTGCTCTTCAACGCCGTGGATCCGCGTTTCACCATGCCCCTGTTCCGGGCGGCGCTGAACGCCGGCGCGCACTACCTGGACATGGCCATGTCGCTGTCGCGCCCCCACCCCCGGCGGCCGTACGAGCTGCCCGGGGTGAAGCTGGGCGACGAGCAGTTCGCGATGGACGGCGCCTGGCGCGACCGGGGCCGGCTGGCCCTGGTCGGCATGGGGGTCGAGCCCGGCCTGGCCGACGTGTTCGCCCGTTACGCCGCCGACCACCTCTTCGAGAGCATCGACGAGATCGGGATCCGCGACGGGTCCAACCTGGTGGTGGACGGCTACGACTTCGCGCCGACCTTCTCGATCTGGACCACCATCGAGGAGTGCCTCAACCCGCCGGTCATCTGGGAGGACGGCGGCTGGCGCACCACCGAGCCGTTCAGCGAGCCGGAGGTGTTCGACTTCCCCGAGGGCATCGGCCCGGTGGAGTGCGTGAACGTCGAGCACGAGGAGGTGCTGCTCGTCCCGCGCTGGGTCGACGCCAGGCGCGTGACGTTCAAGTACGGCCTCGGCGAGGAGTTCATCGGGGTGCTGAAGACCCTGCACAAGCTCGGCCTGGACAACGCCGGCAAGATCCGTGTCGGCGGCGTCGAGACCTCGCCCCGCGACGTGGTCGCCGCCAGCCTGCCCGACCCGGCCACCCTCGGCGACCGGATGCGCGGCAAGACCTGCGCGGGCACCTGGGTCAAGGGTGTCGGCAAGGACGGCGGGCCGCGCGAGGTCTACCTGTACCACGTGGTCGACAACGAGTGGTCGATGCGGGAGTACGGCTGCCAGGCCGTGGTCTGGCAGACCGCCCTGCATCCGGTCGTCGCGCTGGAGCTGCTGGCCACCGGAGCCTGGACCGGCTCCGGGGTGCTGGGGCCGGAGGCGTTCGACGCGGTGCCGTTCCTGGATCTGCTGGGCGAGTACGGCTCCCCGTGGGGCGTGCGCGACCAGCTCGCGGCGGCGCTCCAGCCCGCCTGAGCCGTCCGCGCGGCCACCGGCCGGGGCTCCTCACGGGGCCCCGGCCGGCCCTTTCGCGGGGGTCCCGCCGGGGCATTCAGCGGGGTCCCGGCCGGCGGCCGTCCTCCGTACGGATTCCGCGGGTGGAGGCGGCTCTGCCGTACGGTTTCCGCGGGCCGAGGGGTTCTTCCGTACGGTTTCGCCCACCGAGGCGGTCCCGGCTCCGGGGACGCCTCCTCGGCGCGCCCGGGGCCGGGCGGCGCTCGAAGGCCGCGAGAGCGGGGCTCTGACCTGCGAAGACGACGTTGTGTCACAGGATCTGGACATCTCGAATCCGGATCGTTACCCCCCGCGGTCGGATCTAATCACTACCCCCAGGTATGGTTTCGCACATCCCGCCTTAAAAGAGACATAGCGGGATCAACCATGCGCTAGTTGGGATCAGGTGACGTCCGCCGAGCGGTGAACCGCCGCCGTCCCTCGCGCTCCCGGGCGATACATGAGGGGAGGCCGATGGGCGCCTACCTGCTGAAGCGGCTGGTCAGCAACGTCCTGCTGGTGGCGATCGCCGCGAGCATGGCGTACTTCCTCGCCGCGACCAGCCTCAACCCCAGGGCGAAGTACGAAGGCCGTCAGCCGCCGGTGGCGGAGGCCGTCGTCGACTCGACGCTGGACGACTACAACCTCAATGACAAGAAGCCCGTCTTCGAGCGCTACGTGACCTGGGCCTCCGGCGTCGTCACCGGTGACCTGGGCAAGACCTGGCAGGGCAAGTCGGTCAACGAGGAGATGGGCCGCCGGATCGGCGTCAGCCTCCGGTTGCTGCTCATCGGCACGGTCCTCGGCTCGGGTATCGGCGTGGCCGTCGGGGCCTTCGCGGCGATCAGGCAGTACCGGGTCAGCGACCGGGTCATCGGCGTCGCGTCCTTCGTCATCATGGCGGTCCCGGTCTTCGTGATGGCGAAGATGCTCACCATCGGAGCGGTCGGGACGAACGAGCTGCTGGGCACCAAGCTGGAGTACACCGGCGAGTACACCCCGGGACTGAGCGGCTGGGACCAGACGATCAGCCGGCTCAACCACCTGATCCTGCCGACGATCTCCCTGTGCCTCGGGCAGATCGCCTTCTACAGCCGGATCCAGCGCAACATGATGCTGGACGTACTGGGCCAGGACTTCGTCCGCACCGCCCGCGCCAAGGGCCTCAGCCGCAAGGCGGCGCTGCTCAAGCACGCGCTGCGGACCGCGCTGGTGCCGGCCGCCACCTACTTCGCCTTCACCTTCGGCACGCTGCTGACCGGCGCGATCTTCACCGAGAAGATCTTCGGCTGGAACGGCATGGGCGCCTGGCTGGTGGACTCGATCCAGCAGAACGACACCAACGCGGTCGCCGCGGTGAACCTGTTCGCCGCCGTCTGCGTGCTCGTCGCGGGACTGCTGTCGGACTTCCTCGTGGCGGCCCTCGACCCCCGGGTGCGGGTGAGCTGAGATGCGATCCAAGGTCGTTTTCGCCCGCATGATGCGCAACCGGCAGACCCGCTACGGTCTGATCGCGTTGCTGCTGCTTCTCCTCCTGGCCTACGTCGGCCCGTTCTTCGGCCCGCACGACTGGATGGACAAGGACTTCACGGCGTTCATGGAGCCGCCCTCGGCCGACCACTGGTGGGGCACCACCCAGATCGGCCAGGACGTCTACGCGGTGTCCCTGCACGGCATGCAGAAGTCGATCGTCATCGGCTTCCTCGTCGCGCTCATCTCCACCGGCCTCGCCGCCCTCGTCGGCGCCGCGGCCGGCTACTTCGGCGGCTGGCTGGACAAGGCCCTGATGTGGGGCGCCGACCTGCTGCTCGTGCTGCCCAGCTTCCTGATCATCGCGATCGTCTCGCCGCGCCTCAGGGGCGGCTCCTGGCTGTGGTTCGTGCTGCTGCTGGCCGTGTTCTCCTGGATGATCACCTCCCGGGTCGTGCGGAGCATGACGCTCTCCCTGCGGGAACGGGAGTACATCCTGGCCGCCCGCTACATGGGCATCCCCGGATGGAAGATCATCTTTCGGCACGTCGTGCCGAACCTCTCCTCCCTGCTGATCATCGACGCCACGCTGAACGTGAGTGCCGCGATCATCGGCGAGGCCGGGCTGTCGTTCTTCGGATTCGGCGTCCAGCCGCCCGACGTCTCGCTCGGCACCCTGATCGCGGCGGGAAGTGACAAGGTCCCGGGCTACTCCTGGCTCTTCCTCTTCCCCTCCGGTCTGCTCGTGCTGCTGGTGCTCAGCGTCAACCTCATCGGCGACGGCCTGCGCGACGCGCTCGACCCGGGGAGCAACACATGACGATTCTCGAGGTGAACGACCTCAACGTCACCTTCCGCGGCGGCATCAAGGCCGTCCGGGGCGTGAGCTATCGGCTCGGCCGGGGCGAGGTGCTCGGCATCGTCGGCGAGTCGGGCTCCGGCAAGTCGGTGACCTCGCTGGCCGTGATGGGCCTGCTGCCCGAGGGCGCCGAGATCAGCGGCTCGGTCAAGCTCCACGGCCAGGAGCTGATCGGCATGCCGGAGGAGGAGCTCACCAGGCTCCGCGGCAAGTCCATCGGCATGATCTTCCAGGACCCGCTGTCGGCCTTCACCCCCGTCTACACCATCGGCGACCAGATCGCCGAGGCGGTGCGGATCCACCAGAAGGTCGGCAAGGACAAGGCCGCCAAGCGGGCCGTCGAGCTGCTGGACCTGGTCGGCATCCCGCACCCGGACGTCCGGGCCAAGGCGTTCCCGCACGAGTTCTCCGGCGGCATGCGCCAGCGCGCCATGATCGCCATGGCCATCGCCAACGACCCCGACGTGCTGATCTGCGACGAGCCGACCACCGCGCTCGACGTCACCATCCAGGCCCAGGTGCTGGAGGTGCTCAAGACCGCGCAGCGGGAGACCGGCGCGGGCATCGTGATGATCACCCATGACCTGGGGGTCGTCGCCGGCCTGGCCGACCGGGTGCTGGTCATGTACGCCGGCCGGCCGGTCGAGCTGGGCGGCGTGGAGGAGATCTATTACCGCCCGCGCATGCCGTACACGATGGGGCTGCTCGCCTCGATCCCGCGGATGGACCGCCCGTCGGCCAGGCTGATCCCGATCGAGGGCAACCCGCCCTCGCCGGCCGCGCTGCCGCCGGGCTGCCCGTTCGCGCCGCGCTGCCCGATGAAGGTGGACGCCTGCGACGACGGCGAGCCCGAGCTGGAGCCGGTGGGCCCCGGCACCCGCCGGGCGGCCTGCATCCGCGCGCACGAGATCGAGCTGAAGAACCTCGACGGCGCCACGATCTACCCGGTTCCCGAGCCCCCCGTCGAGACGGAGGCGCCCCGGCCGCGCGCCGAGCGGGAGACCGTGCTCAAGGTCGAGGACATGATCCGGCACTACCCGCTCATGAAGGGCGCGGTGTTCAAGCGCCGGGTCGGCACCGTGCACGCGGTGGACGGCATCGGCTTCGACATCGCCGAGGGCGAGACGCTGGCCCTGGTCGGCGAGTCGGGCTGCGGCAAGACCACCACCCTGCAGCAGATCATGCAGCTGGAGGCGCCCCAGGGCGGCACGGTCGTCGTGCTGGGCAAGGACAGCGCCACGCTGGGCAGGAGCGAGCGCCTCGCGCTCCGCCGGGACCTGCAGATCGTCTTCCAGGACCCGATGGCCGCGCTCGACCCCAGGATGCCGGTCGGCGACATCCTCGCCGAGCCGCTGCGCGCGCACGGCCGCAAGGACGTCAGGGCGAGGGTCGCCGAGCTGCTCACCCTGGTCGGCCTGGAGCCGTCCCACGCCGAGCGCTACCCGCAGCACTTCTCCGGCGGCCAGCGCCAGCGCATCGGCATCGCCCGCGCCCTGGCGCTGGAGCCGAAGCTGATCGTGCTGGACGAGCCGGTGTCGGCGCTGGACGTGTCCATCCAGGCGGGTGTCATCAACCTGCTGGAGGAGCTGAAGGTCAGGCTCGGCCTGTCCTACCTCTTCGTCGCCCACGACCTGTCGGTGGTCCGGCACATCGCCGACCGGGTGGCCGTGATGTACCTCGGCAAGATCGCCGAGATCGGCACGGTCGAGGAGGTCTACGCCAGGCCCGCCCACCCCTACACGCGGGCGCTGCTGTCGGCCATCCCGCTGCCCGACCCGAACCTGGAGCGCTCGCGCGAGCGGATCCTGCTGGAGGGCGACCTGCCCAGCCCGGCATCGCCGCCGTCGGCCTGCCGGTTCCGTACCCGCTGCCCCAAGCGCGCCCGGCTGAGCGCCGAGGACGCGCGCCGGTGCGACACCGAAGAACCCCTTGTCACCCGGCTCGCGCCCGCCGCCGATCACGGCGCCGCCTGCCACTACCCCGAGGTGACCGAGGTCCACGAGACCGCGGTCTCCTGACGAATCCCCGATGGAGGAACACGTGAAGGTTGGCTACAAGGCCACCGCCGGAGCCGCGCTCCTGGCCATGGCCCTCACCGCCTGCGGCGGCGGCAGCGGCGACAAGCCGAAGGCCGAGTCGAGCCAGGCCGTCCAGCAGCAGGCCGCCGAGCTGCCCGGCAGCACGATCAACCCGGTCGCCTATGAGCAGGTCGCCGACGGCGGTGTGGTGAAGCTCGGCCTCAGCCAGTGGCAGGAGCAGTGGAACTACAACCAGGTGAACGGCACCAACGCCAGCACCGACGACGTGATCGAGCCGCTGATGCCGCTGATCGCCATCGCTAACGACAAGGCCGAGGTCAACAACAACCCGGACTACGTCACCGAGTGGAAGATGGACGCCGGCAGCGGCAAGCAGGTCGTCACCTACAAGCTCAACGAGAAGGCGGCCTGGTCGGACGGCACGCCGATCACCTACAAGGACTTCGTCGCGCAGTGGAAGGCGCTGAACGGCGAGAACAAGAAGTTCCAGGTCTCCTCCACCGAGGGCTACGAGCGTATCGCGTCGGTGGAGAAGGGCGCCTCCGACAAGGAGGTGGTGGTCACCTTCGCCAAGAACTTCCCTGACTGGAAGAACCTGTTCTCGCCGCTCTACCCGGTCTCGACGAACGACACGCCCGAGCACTTCAACAAGGGCTGGATCGACAAGATCCCGGTCACCGCCGGCCCGTTCAAGGTCGAGTCCATGGACCAGACCGCCAAGACCGCCACCCTCGTCCGTGACGACAAGTGGTGGGGTCAGAAGGCCAAGCTCGACAAGGTCATCTTCCGGGCCATCGACGCGACCGCCATGATCGGCGCCTTCGCCAACGGCGAGATCGACGCGGTGGAGATCCCGGCGAACGCCGCGGACCTCAAGCGGGCCAAGGAGGTGCCGAACGTCGACATCCGCAAGGCGGCGGCCCCGAACTGGCGTCACTTCACCTTCAACGGCTCCTCGGAGATGCTGAAGGACAAGTCGGTCCGCCAGGCCGTCGTGCTCGGCATCAACCGCGAGGCCATCGCCCAGTCCGACCTCAAGGACATGGACTGGCCGATCCAGCTCCTCAACAACCACGTCTACATGAACACCCAGAAGGGTTACGTGGACAACTCCGGGGAGCTCGGCAAGTACAACCCGGAGAAGGCCAAGCAGCTGCTGGACGCCGCCGGTTGGAAGATGGAGGGCGAGTACCGCAAGAAGGACGGCAAGGAGCTCAACCTCCGCTTCATCGTCCCGGCCGACCTGGCGCTGTCCAAGCAGGAGGGCGAGCTCACCCAGGCGATGCTGAAGGAGGTCGGCGTCAAGATCACCGTCGAGCCGGTGCCGGGTGACAAGTTCTTCGACGACTTCATCATCCCCGGCAACTTCGACCTCACGCCGTTCTCGTGGCTGGGCACGCCGTTCCCGCTGAACGGCCTGTCGCAGATCTACAAGACGCCGACCAGCCCGGAGAACTTCGGCAGCAACTTCCCGCGCATCGGCACCCCCGAGCTGGACAAGGTGATCGAGCAGGCGGGCGGGGAGATGGACCCGGCCAAGGCCATGGAGCTGGGCAACCAGGCCGACAAGCTGATCTGGGACGAGGTGCACACCCTCCCGATCTACCAGCGTCCCGACATCCACGCCGCCAAGAAGACCCTGGCTAACTACGGTTCCTTCGGCTACGCCGACAAGGACTGGACGAAGGTCGGTTTCACCAAGTAGGCGCCCCTGCCCGGTGACACCGGCGCAGGACCGCGTCTTCCGTGCCCTTCCCCGCTCCGGCGGAGGAGGGCACGGCCCTTTTCCCGGCCCTTCCCGGCGCTACGGCGAGCCCCTTCTCCGCCGGGAGACGCGGGGGGTCCAGAAGCCGGGAGACGCCGGGGCCTAGAAGAAGGCCGCGCGGCGGGGCAGCGGGTAGACGTTCTCCCGCGGGTCCTGCAGCAGCGCGTCGGCGCACTCCGGGCAGGCGAACAGGGCCGCCTCGTCGGGCAGCCGCCCGATCCTGATGCGCGGGCGCGGCCACTTCTTGTGGCAGACCACGCAGGCGTCGCCCTCCCGCTGGGTGCGGGTCAGGCCCTCGGGATCGAAGGTCATGGCGTCCTGCCCCCCTCTGGTCGGCCGCCGGCTCATCGCGCCTCCGGTCGTGATCTGCGATCTCGTATCGCAACCGTTATAACGCCGCGATCTCCCGTGATCGTCGTGCTGAGAGCCAAGGAGCGGTTAAATCACGTCCCGTGCGCATGCCATATGGCAGCAAAAGGGGCACCCGCCATCAAGCCGGGTGCCCCTTTTATGAGGATGTAAACGGTCAGACCTCGCTGATGGCCTTCTCCAGGATGGTCAGGCCCTCCTCCAGCAGGTGGTCGGGCATGACCAGCGGCGGCAGGAACCGCAGCACGTTGCCGTAGGTGCCGGCGGTCAGCACCAGCAGGCCCTCGGCGTGGCACCGCCTGGCGATCTCGCCCGCCGCGGTGGGGTGCGGGTCCTTGGTGCCGGGGACGACCAGCTCGATGGCGATCATGGCGCCGCGGCCGCGCACGTCGCCGATCACCGGGTGACGCTCGGCGAGGGCGCGCAGCCGGGGCAGCATGACCTCGCCGATGTGACGGGCCCTGCCGACCAGGTCGTCGGCCTCGATGGTCTCGATCACGCCCAGCGCGGCCTCGCAGGCCAGCGGGTTGCCGCCGTAGGTGCCGCCCAGTCCGCCCGGGTGGACCTTGTCGAGCAGCTCGGCGCGGCCGGTGACGGCCGACAGCGGCAGGCCGCCCGCGATGCCCTTGGCGGTCACGATGATGTCCGGGACGACGCCTTCGTCCTCGCAGGCGAACAGGTTCCCGGTCCGGGCGAAGCCGGTCTGGACCTCGTCGGCGATGAAGACGATGCCGTTCTCACGGCAGAACTCCGCGATCCTCGGCAGGAATCCCCTGGCCGGTTCGATGAAGCCGCCCTCGCCGGCGATCGGCTCGATCACCACGGCCGCCACGTTCTGCGCGCCGACCTGCTTGGAGATCTGGTCGATGGCCTGGGCCGCGGCCTCCTCGGCGCAGTTCTCGGGCCCCGTCGGCCAGCGGTAGGGATAGGCCAGCGGCACCCGGTAGACCTCGGGGGCGAACGGCCCGAAACCGTGCTTGTACGGCATGCTCTTGGCGGTCAGCGTCATGGTGAGCAGCGTCCGGCCGTGGTAGCCGTGGTCGAACACCACGACCGCGTCGCGCCCGGTGGCGCTGCGGGCGACCTTGACCGCGTTCTCCACGGCCTCGGCGCCGCTGTTGAGGAGGAAGGTCCGCTTCTCGTGGTCGCCGGGGGTCAGCGCGTTGAGCTTCTCGCAGACCTCCACGTACGACTCGTACGGCGTGACCATGAAGCAGGTGTGGGTGAAGTCGGCGACCTGCCGGGTGACCCGCTCGACCACGCGCGGGGCCGCGTTGCCCACGCCGGTCACCGCGATGCCGGAGCCGAAGTCGATGAGGGAGTTGCCGTCCGCGTCCACGACGACACCGCCACCGGCGTGCGTCACGAAGACCGGCAGGGTGGTGCCGATGCCCTGGGGGACGGAGGCCTGCTTGCGGGCGAACATCTCGCGCGACTTGGGGCCCGGGATCTCGGTGACGACCCGGCGCTCCTGGGGAAGCGAGGGGCCGCCCTGGGTGACGGTGCTCATAGTGCGAAGGTATGTCGCGTCCGCCGGTGCTCTGATGATGCACTATGGCAAAATTGCGAAGAGCGTGCTGGACGTAACGTACAAACCGGAGGTGGACCGTGGCGCCGACGCTCCGCACCGTCGTGCGGCGCCTGCCGCTCCGGCTCGGCGTCCTGGCCGGGCACGACGGCCTCGACCGGCCGGTGAGCTGGGTCGCGGTCAGCGAGCTGGAGGACCCGACGCCCTTCCTGGAGGGCGGCGAACTGGTGCTGACCACCGGCATGCGCCTGGACGCCGGCAACGCCGCGCCGTACGTCGCCCGGCTGGTCGGCAAGGGCGTCACCGGCCTGGGGCTCGGCGTCGGCCTGGGGCACGAGACGGTCCCCGCCGAGTTGGTGGCCGCGGCGGCGCGGGCCGGGCTGCCGCTCGTTGAGGTGCCCCGCGACACGCCCTTCGTCGCGATCAGCAAGCTGGTCAGCGACCTGATCGCGGCCGAGCAGTACGACGAGATCAGCCGCGCCTTCGCCGCCCAGGGACGCCTCACCCGCGCCGCGTTGCGCCCCGAGGGGCCGCGCGCGGTCATCGACCGCCTGGCCCGCGAGCTCGGCGGCTGGGCCGTCCTGCTCGACGAGTCCGGAGCCGTACGGCACGCCACCGGCCGGGGCGCCTCCCGGGTCGCCGCCCTCCGCCCCGAGCTGGAACGCCTCCGCAGGCCCCCCGGGAGCGGCGCGCCCGCGAGCCTGTCGCTGTCCACGCCGGGGGAGCACGTCGTCGTGCAGCCGCTCGGCGCCCGCCGGGCCAGGGGTTTCTTCGCCGTCGGCCTGGAACGGCCGTTCACCCCGGTCGCGCACACCGTGGTCAACGCCGCCGGCTCACTGCTGACCCTCGCCGTCGAGCACGGCCGGGAGCACCTGGCCGCCGAGCGGCGGGTCCGCTCGGCGGTGCTCGGGCTGCTGCTCGCCGGGCAGGTGCGGGCCGGGGTCGAGGCGCTGGAACGGCTGGGCGACGGGCTGCCGGACGGGCCGCTGACCGTGCTCTGCGCGGCCGGCGACGCCGAGGCGGCGCTGGAGGCCGCCGGGGGAGAGTTCGCCGCCCCCCTCGACGGCCGGGTGGTCGTCGTCGTGGCCGAGGACCGTGCTGAGGAGACGGCCGCGGCGCTGGCCGTGGCGCCGGCCGGTCAGGGCCCCGTCGGGATCGGCGCCCCGGTCGGCCTCGACGACCTGCGCACCGGGCTCGACCAGGCCGACCGGGCGCTCGCCGGGGCCCGCCGCGGCACGGCGGGGGTCATGCGCTTCGCCGACCTCGCAGGGCAGGGCCTGCTCGCCCTGCTCGACCCGGAGGCGGGTGCGGCGTTCGCCGCGGCGCTGCTCGCCCCCCTGCGCGAGTACGGCTCGCGCGCCGACCTGCTGGAGTCGCTGCGCGCCTACCTCGCCTGCAACGGCCACTGGGACGCGGCGGCGCAGCGGCTCGGTGTGCACCGGCACACCCTGCGCTACCGCATGCGCCGGGTCGCCGAGCTGCTCGGCCGCGACCTCGACGACCCGGCGGCCCGCGCCGAGCTGTGGGTCGCGCTCACCGTCGCGGGCTGACCGCCGCGGGTCCGGCGGCCGGGAGGCCGGGGCCGGCCGCGGCGCGGCCGGAGGCGCGGACGGAGCGGTCGCGGTGCGCCGGGCCCGGCGGTCCGGGGCGGATCGAGCGGCGTGGACGGTCCGGACGACCGGGAGGCCGGACGGTCAGGAGCGGTCGGCGAGGTAGCGGGAGATGGTGGCGTAGGTGACGGTCTGGTAGGTGCGGTCGTCGCGCAGATGCCCGGCGCGTTCCAGACCGATCGCGCCCTGGGCCGCCGCCCACAGCGCGTCGGCGATCTTCCTGGGCTGGGTCGGGATGAGATAGCCCGCCGAGATGCAGTCGGCGATCACCCGGTCGAGGACGTTCAGCGCCGCCCTGGCGAGGGTCCTGGCCCGCTCGCTCGGCGAGAAGCCGGGGATGGCCCGCTCGAACATCAGCGCGTAGTACCCGGGCTCGGCGAGCGCGGCCTCCCGGTAGGCGGGACCGAGCGCGGTCAGGTGCTCCAGCGCGTTGCGGTGCGGCGGCACCGCCTCCAGCCGCCGCCGGAACCGCTCGAAGCCCTCCAGGTAAAGAGCCTCGGCCAGTCCCTCCTTGCTGCCGAACATGGTGTAGATGACGGTCGTCGAGCATCCGGCCTCGGCCGCGATGCGGCGCATCGACAGGCTCTCCGGGCCGACGGTGATCAGAAGCTGGCTGGCCACGTCGAGCAGCCTGCCGCGCAGTTCGTCCTGGCCGGCGCGCTCGCCGACCAGATAGGCGCCCTGAAGGCCGCGTGGCGCCGTAGAGGTCATGCGACCATGCCTTTCCGCTCTCGGGTGGTGGCGATCGGTGACGTGATCAGGGCCGCGCTCCATGAAACAGGTGCCATCTCAGAAATATCCATAATTGGCCCTGTTTTCGTTACAGGCAGAGAGCGAGATATTTTTATGCGTAACGGCGCGGCGGCGCAAGGGTCTTGTGCATCGTGGAGCAACACCGCCCCGAGGGCCGTGACATAGCGTCTGAGCCATGGACGTGCGCCCCTTCTGGCTCGCCGGCCGCCCCGCCACGGGGGACGCCGAGCTCACCGTGACCAACTCCCATGACGGCCGCGTCGTCGGCGTCTGCTCCGTGCCGACCCCCGAGCAGGTCGAGGAGGCCGTCGCCGCGGCCGACGCCGTACGCAGGCAGGCCGCCGCGCTGCCCCTCCACGTGCGGGCCGCGGCCCTCGCCCACGTCGCGCGCCGCCTGACCGAGCGGACCGAGGAGATCGCCCGGCTCATCATGGAGGAGAACGGCAAGCCCATCTTCTGGGCCCGCGGCGAGGTCGGCCGCGCCGTCTCCACCTTCCGGTTCGCCGCCGAGGAGGCCCGCCGCCTGAACGGCGAGACCGTGCGCCTGGACACCGAGGCCGCCTCCGAGGGCCGCCTCGCCTACGTCTCCCGCGTCCCGCACGGCCCGGTCCTGGCGATCACCCCGTTCAACTTCCCGCTGAACCTGGTCGCCCACAAGGTCGCCCCGGCCATCGCGGTCGGCGCCCCGATCATCGTCAAGCCCGCCCCGGCGACGCCGCTGTCGTCCCTGGTGCTGGGGGAGATCCTGGCCGAGACCGACCTGCCCGCCGGTATGTTCTCGGTCCTGCCCGTCCCGAACGACCGCGCCTCCGCCCTCGTCGAGGACCCGCGCCTGCCGGTCGTCTCCTTCACCGGATCCGGGCCTGTCGGCTACGCCATCATGGACCGGGTGCCGCGCAAGCACGTCACGCTGGAGCTGGGCGGCAACGCCGCGGCCGTCGTGCTCGCCGACGCCGACCTCGACTGGGCCGCCTCCCGGACGGCGCTGTTCTCCAACTACCAGGCAGGGCAGAGCTGCATCTCGGTCCAGCGGGTCATCGTCGAGGAGCAGGTGAGCGAGGCGTTCCTCGCCAAGCTGGTCCCGGCCGTGGAGGCCCTGGTCACCGGTGACCCCGCCGACGAGAAGACCCAGGTGGGGCCGCTCGTCTCCGTCGAGGCCGCCGAGCGCGTCGAGAGCTGGGTCAAGGAGGCCGTCGCGGCCGGCGCCCGGCTGCTGACCGGCGGCACCCGCGACGGCGCCACCGTCGCCCCCACCGTCCTCGCCGACGTGCCGGGCGACACCAAGCTCGGCTGCGAGGAGGTCTTCGGCCCGGTCATGACCGTCCAGACCGTCTCCGGCGTCGACGAGGCGTTCGCCGCGGTCAACGACTCCAGGTACGGCCTGCAGGCCGGGGTGTTCACCCGCGACCTCGGCATCGCCTTCCGGGCCAACCGGGAGCTGGAGGTCGGCGGCGTGATCATCGGCGACGTCCCGTCCTACCGCGCCGACCAGATGCCCTACGGCGGCGTCAAGGACTCCGGCGTCGGCCGCGAGGGCGTCCGCTCGGCCATGGAGGACCTCACCTACGAGAAGGTCATGGTCCTCACCGGCCTGTCCTCTCTCTGACCGTCCGGCGGGGTCGCCGGGCCCGGCCCGGCGGCCCCCTCCGAGCCGTTTCCGCGTGGCCCGCGACCCCTCACCGGGCCGCGGGCCACGCCCTCTCCGGCCGCCGTCTCCTGCCCCGCCGCCGGGGCCGCCCCGGTCAGGACCGCTCGGCGACGGTGTGCAGGTCCCTGACGGTGCTCCCGAAATAGGGGCCGTACATCGTGCCGCGGTCGTCGCTGTACTTGAAGCTGCTCACCGAGGTGATCGTGCCGCGGCCGGTGGCGGCGTCGAAACCTGTGAGCCAGGGGCCGCCGCTGGAGCCGGCGGTCATGTCGCAGCGCATGCCCTGGTCGGTGGTCTGCTCGTGCGGGTCGTCGCGCACGGGCCCGGCGCAGTAGACCAGGTGCTCACCGTCGTAGGGGGCGTCGGCGGGGAAGCCGAAACCGTGGGCCGGGCGGCCCCGGGGGGCGCCGAAGGCGATCTCCTGCGCCCCGGCGACGTCGCCGAGGTGCCTGCCGTCCCTGGTGTTCAGCGCCACCATGCCCACGTCGTAGCTGTCGTCGGCGCCGCGCGCCCAGGGGCCCGCGACGAACATGCGGCGGGCGGTGAACTGCCCGTACGGCTGCCGCCCCCGGTCGTAGCCCGGCACGAAGACCCAGTTGTCCGCCCAGGCGCCCGTGCCGTCCTTGACGCAGTGCCCCGCGGTCACCACCAGGTCGCGGTTGGCGCTCCGGACGGAGCTGGCCGAGCACACGTAGTCGACCCCGCCGATGGTGAGGAAGACCCGCCCGGTGGTCTGGGCGACCGAGCCGCCGGTGACCCAGCGGGCCCCGGTGACCGGGGCGGCCCGCCGGGTCCCGGCCGCGGGAGCGGCCAGGCGCTCGCCCGAGACGGCCGGGCGGTCGTTCCCTGCGGAGGCGGGACCGGGAAGGTCCTTCACCCCGAAGGCCCCCGTACGGCCACCGCCGGCGGCGGCGCGGCGGCCGTCCAGCAGCCCCGTCACCTCCCCGGGCATGCCGATCGGGACGGCCGCCGCCATCCGCCGGGGGGTCCAGTAGCCGAGCACCCGCCGGTGACCGTACGCGTCGTCCGCGGCCGCGTGTTCCGCCACGTCGGCGACACCGGCCGCGATCGGGGCCACCGGGGCGACCGGGACCGCCGGACCGGCCGTACCGGACGGGCCCGCCGTACCGGGCGCACCGGGCGTGCCGGGTGTCACCGCGCCGGCCGGGCGTGTCCGCTGGGCGACGGCCGACGCCGTCCGGCCGGGTCCGGGGGGCGCCGCGTCGGTCGCGGGACGGGCCGCGGGGCCGCCGACGAGCCCGGCGACGAGCGCGGCACCCGCAAGCAGGGGGAGGCTTGAGGTCATGAGGACTGATTTTGCACTACGTGGTGTGTCGTTGTGACTACTTTCGGTCAATGGGTGTGGTCGCCTCCTGGGCGGCCTCGTAGACGTCGCGGGCCTCGGCGCCGAAGTACGGGCCGAACATCCAGCCGCCGGCGAAGCCGTACTTGAAGCTGTTGACGGAGTTCACCGTGCCCAGCCCGGTGTTCTCGTCGAAGCCGGCGAACCAGGGCCCGCCGCTCGACCCGCCGTTCATCGTGCAGTTCAGGCCGAGGTCGCGGGACATCATGAAGTCGTCGAACGTCTGGCCGGCGCAGTAGGTCAGCCTGGAGCCGTCGTAGGGGGCGGCGGCGGGGTAGCCGAAGGCGTGCATCCGCTGCCTGCGGGGCTGGTTGAAGGAGACGCCCTGCCCGCCGACGACGTCGGTCAGCGACCTGCCCTCCAGCGGGGCCACCACGGCGGCGGCCACGTCGTAGTTGACGTCCTCGCCGTCGTTCCACTGCGGGGTGGTGTAGAGGGCCGTCGCCACCCAGGTGCCGTACGGGCGCTCGCCGTTCGCGTAGCCGGGGACGAACACCCAGTTGGTGTGGAAGGCGCCGCCCATCCGCACGCAGTGCCCGGCGGTGATCACCGTGCTCCTGTTGCCGCCGGTGACGGCGGTGGCCGAGCAGGAGGCGTTGCGGCCCTGGTAGGTGAAGAACACCCGGCCGGCGGTCTTCGCCACCGTCCCGCCGCGGGTCCACGCCGCCCCGCTGGAGGTGCGCGCCGCCGCCGCGGCGGCGGGCGTCACGGTCCCGCCGCCCGGGCGGGTCGCCGGGACCTCGACCGGGTCGGCCGCGGCCTGCTCGGCGGTCGCGGCCGCGGTGAGCCGGACGCCCTCCTTCCTGGGCGCGGGCACGTCGAGCGGCTTGGCGGACTCCATCTTCGCCTCGGTCCAGTAGCGGCTGACGGCGCGCTGCTCGCTCCGGGTGTCCGCGGCCTCCTTCCCGACCGGCTCCGGGGCCGCCTTCACCGCGGCGGCGCGCGCGGCGGGTCGTGAGGCGCTCCGCGCCGCGCCGGCGCCGTGCGGGCCCGCCGCCGAGGGGCCGTGCGCGACCGCTGACAGGTCATGCGCGCTCGCTGCCGACGAGCCGTGCGCGACCGCCGCGCCGGGTGCGGCGGCCGCCGACGCGCCGTGGGCGAACGCCGCTGGCAGCAGGGCGCTGCCCGCGGCGAGCGTGAGGGTGGGGACCAGGCGTGCCGTACGGCGCATTTCTCTACCTCCGAAAACCTGAATCGATGGGTCGGGAAGCTAGTGCGCCGCATGTCTATATTTCTCAAGATTTACAGGTATTGCTATATCTAAATTCGGACTTAAATTGCGCTTTTTATCGCCCGTCTCCCGCGTTCCGCGAAACCCGCTCCCGATGCGGGGCGCGACCGGTGGGCGGGAGCCGCGAGAATGGGGCCATGGACCCAGACATGACACGCTCCGTCGTCCTGCTCGGCTCGACCGGCTCCATCGGGACCCAGTCCCTCGACGTCATCGCCCGCAACCCGGGCGGGTTCCGGGTCGCCGCGCTCGCCGCCGGAGGCTCCCGTGTCGACCTGCTGGCCCGCCAGGCGGCCGAGTTCCGGCCCGAGGCGGTGGCCGTCGCCGACCCCGCGGCCGTCCCCGCGCTGCGCGAGGCCCTGTCCGCGCTCGGCGTGACCGCGAAGGTCCTCGCCGGACCCGAGGGCGTCGCCGAGGCCGCGGCCTGGCCCTCCGACGTGGTGCTCAACGGCATCACCGGCGCGCTGGGGCTGACCTCGACGCTGGCGGCGCTGGAGGCGGGCCGTACGCTGGCGCTCGCCAACAAGGAGTCCCTGATCGTCGGCGGCCCGCTGGTCAAGCGCCTGGCCGGGCCGGGGCAGCTGATCCCGGTCGACTCCGAGCACAGCGCGCTCGCCCAGTGCCTGTGGGCGGCGAGCTCCGCCGGTCCCGACGCCTCGGCCGTGCGGCGGCTGATCGTCACCGCGAGCGGCGGCCCCTTCCGCGGCAGGCCGCGCGCCGAGCTCGCCGGGGTGACCCCCGAGCAGGCGCTGGCCCACCCGACCTGGTCGATGGGGCCGGTCGTCACGGTGAACTCCGCCACACTGGTCAACAAGGGCCTGGAGGTCATCGAGGCGCACCTGCTGTTCGACATCGGCTTCGACCGCATCACGGTCGTGATCCACCCGCAGTCGATGATCCACTCCATGGTGGAGTTCACCGACGGCTCGGTCGTCGCCCAGGTCAGCCCGCCCGACATGCGGCTGCCGATCTCTCTGGCCCTGGGCTGGCCCGGCCGGGTCCCCGGCGCCGCCTCCCCGGTCGACTGGACCCGCGCCCACACCTGGACCTTCGAGCCGCTCGACGACGAGGCGTTCCCCGCCGTCGCGCTGGCCCGGCACGTCGGCGAGGCAGGCGGCACCGCCCCGGCCGTCTACAACGCCGCGAACGAGGTCTGCGTGGAGGCGTTCCTGGCCGGCCGGCTGCCGTTCCCCGGCATCGTCGACACCGTCGCCGCGGTGGTCGCCGAGCACGCCGTCACCGAGGCCGATTCGGTCGAGGAGGTGCTCGCCGCCGACACCTGGGCGCGGGTTCGTGCCCGGGAGCTCACCGCGGCTGCCTAGACTGTCAACGCCGTCGACTTTTTCAAGGGCTGAAAAATGACTTCTGTTGCTCTCGGTATGCCGTCCGTACGGACCCGGCCGATCGCCGAGCGTCGCAAATCCCGTCAGATCATGGTCGGTTCCGTGCCGGTCGGCGGGGACGCGCCGGTCTCGGTGCAGTCGATGACCACCACGGTCACCGCCGACATCAACGCCACGCTGCAGCAGATCGCCGAGCTGACCGCCTCGGGCTGCCAGATCGTCCGCGTCGCCGTGCCGTCCCAGGACGACGCCGAGGCGCTGCCGATCATCGCGAAGAAGTCGCAGATCCCGGTGATCGCCGACATCCACTTCCAGCCGAAGTACGTCTTCGCCGCGATCGAGGCCGGCTGCGCGGCGGTCCGGGTCAACCCCGGGAACATCAAGAAGTTCGACGACAAGGTCGGCGAGATCGCCCGCGCCGCGTCCGACCACGGCGTGCCGATCCGGATCGGCGTCAACGCCGGCTCGCTCGACCCTCGCCTGCTGGAGAAGTACGGCAAGGCCACCCCCGAGGCGCTGGTGGAGTCGGCGCTGTGGGAGTGCTCGCTGTTCGAGGAGCACGGCTTCCGCGACATCAAGATCTCGGTCAAGCACAACGACCCGGTCGTGATGGTCCAGGCGTACCGCCTGCTCGCCGCCCGCTGCGATTACCCCCTGCACCTCGGCGTCACCGAGGCGGGCCCGGCGTTCCAGGGCACGGTCAAGTCCGCCGTCGCGTTCGGCGCGCTGCTGGCCGAGGGCATCGGCGACACCATCCGGGTGTCGCTGTCGGCCCCGCCGGTCGAGGAGATCAAGGTCGGCACCGCGATCCTGGAGTCGCTGGGCCTGCGCGAGCGCGGCCTGGAGATCGTCTCCTGCCCGTCCTGCGGCCGCGCCCAGGTCGACGTCTACACCCTGGCCGAGCAGGTGCAGGCCGGGCTCGCCGGGCTGAAGGTCCCGCTGCGCGTCGCGGTGATGGGCTGCGTCGTCAACGGCCCCGGGGAGGCCCGCGAGGCCGACCTCGGCGTCGCCTCCGGCAACGGCAAGGGCCAGATCTTCGTCAAGGGCGAGGTCATCAAGACCGTCCCCGAGTCGCAGATCGTCGAGACCCTCATCGAGGAGGCCCTGCGCCTGGCCGAGGAGATGGGCGTCGAGGTCGACCTCGACGACGAGGACGGCTCCGGCGCCCAGGTCGTCGTCGGCTAGGACGTGCGGTTCGTGGATCCTCGCCACGGTGAGGATCCACACCCGGACTCCGTTCCACGGATCTCCGCCCGGACGGCCGCGGTTCCACGGATCCCCGCCCGGACGGCCGCAGCGGGCGGGGACGATCCGTCCGGTGCCGTGACCGGAAACGACCACCGGGTTCGCGCGTGGCCGGCCGCGCCGGCCCGCACACCTCGCGGGCGCGTTCGGGCCGTGCCCCGGGAAGGCTCCCCGCCGCTCGGCCTCGATGAACGCGCTATACGGATCCTGAAGGTGGATCTCCTATCGTCGAGGGTCATGTGGAGAATCTCCGGAAGATCCATCACGACGAGAATCAGGTTTCTGACACCGCTGCTCGTCGTGGTGACGGCCGCGTGCGGTGCCACGACGATCGGCGGGGGCGGGGAGGAGCGCCAGACGCCGGCCCACGCGAGCTCGCAAAGCGCCACCGCGACCACCGCGACCACCGAGGTGTCCGGCGGCCCGGCCTCGCCGACGCCGACGCCGGTGCCGACCGGGTCCGAGCCGGCGAACTGCCCGAACGGGAAGCTCATCCCGGCGGTGGACATCCCGGCCGTGCACGCCGACCCGGTGGTTATCCCGGAGGCGAAGATCGGCGGCACCACCGTTCCCGCCGTCACCATCCCCGGCGTCGACATCCCCGCACAGCGCGTTCCCGCCCAGTGCACCGAGATCGCCCCGGCTCCCGGAGGCTGCCTCGGCGCGGCGTCGATCCCGCCGGTGTCGATTCCCGCCGTGGAGATCCCGCCGGTCGAGATACCCGGCGTCGACGCGGGCGGGATCAAGCTCGATCCGGTTCGGGCCGACGGAAAGCGGGCCGAGGCGCGGCACGCCGAGGGCGTGTCGACACCCGAGGTGTGCCAGGTCGAACCGAAGGAGGGCGGGATCGTGTCATTCGTGATCCGGCCGTTCATCATCCGCCCGTTCGTGATCCGGCCGTTCGTCATCCGCCCGTTCATCATCCGGCCGAACGCCTGCAACGACCGGAACGAGTGCGTCCCGGCCGTCGAGGTGCCGGCGGTGGAGGTGCCCGCGGTCGAGGTGCCCGCGGTGGAGATCCCGGCCGCCGAGCTGAAGTCGTACGAGGTCGGCAAGAGCGAGATCCTGAAGGGAGACGACTCGATCGCCTTCACTCTCAGGGCCGACGTGCTGTTCGACTTCGACGAGGCGGTCATCAAGCCCGCGGCCGCCTCCGAGCTCAGGCGCATCGCCCGGGAGATCGGGGAGAAGGCGAAAGCGGGCGCGCCGATCGCCGTCGACGGGCACACCGACGCCAAGGGCGACGACTCCTACAACCAGTCGCTGTCCGAACGGCGGGCCCAGGCGGTCGTCGAGTGGCTGGCGGGCGAGGGGGGCCTGGCGCGATCACGGTTGAAGGCGCGGGGATACGGCGAGACCAAACCGGTCGAGCCGAACACCAGGTCCGACGGCTCGGACGATCCGGCGGGACGCGCCAGGAACCGCCGGGTGGTCGTCTCCACCGTCACCTGAGGTCACGGGAGAAGGGAATCCACCCGCCTTCGGCGAGGGCCCGCCGCTCCACGCGTCCGCTGCTCACCGGAGACGGATCCCGGATGGTTCGCGCGGGGCCGTCCGGCGTGATGCGGCGGACCTCCCGGACCGGCCGTCGGACCTCCCGGTCCGGGCGCGCCGCCGTCGGTCCCGCGTCCCTCGCGGAGGTAATCGGCCGGGCGTGCGCCGGTAAAGAACCGGCCGTGTCGCCGGTGGCTCCGTCCCACCCCGGGAGACCATCACCTCTGCCGTAGGAGTAGGGGGATGATGTGAAAAGGGTCATCGGGGTCATCGGGGGCGTATCGCTGCTGGTCGCCGCGCTCGGGGCGCCCCAGGGGGCGGTGGCGCAGCGGCGGGACGAGCCGGTCTGGAAACCCTGCGGCGGGCAGCACGGCACCGGGATCTTCGAACCGCCGGCCGTCCCCGGCCGGGCGGCGAACACCGAGGAGTGCGCCTCGGTGCGGGTGCCGCTCGACTACGGCGACCCGTCCCGGACGATCAGCCTGGCCCTGACCCGGATCCGCGGGACGGCCGCACCCGGCCGCGACCACCTGGGGGTGCTGCTGGTCAACCCGGGCGGGCCCGGCGCCTCGGGCCGCGACCTTGCCCGGCGGGTCGCCGCCCAGCTCCCTCCCGGCCTGTCCGGCCGGTTCGACGTGGTGGGCTTCGACCCGCGGGGCGTCGGCAGGAGCCGGCCCGTGCTGCGCTGCATGAGCCCAGGGAAGCTCTACGACGCCCCCCGTCCCGACTACGTGCCGCGCGACCGCCGGGAGGAGTCGGTGCTGGCGGACCGTGCCCGCCGGTACGCCGAGGCGTGCGGGAGCCGGTGGAACTGGCTGCTGCCGTACATGACCACCGAGAACTCCGCCCGGGACATGGACGCGATCCGGGAGGCGCTCGGCGAGCGGCGGATCAACTATCTCGGCTACTCCTACGGCACCTATCTCGGCGCGGTCTACGCCACCCTCTTCCCCGACCGGGTCGGGCGGATGGTCCTGGACAGCGTGGTGGACCCCAAGGGGATCTGGTACGAGTCCAACCTCGCGCAGAACGTCACCTTCGACCGGCGGCACCAGGACTTCCTGCGGTGGACGGCCCGCCACAACGACCTCTACCGGCTCGGCCCGACCCAGAAGGCCGTCTCCTTCGCCTGGTACGCCATGCGCGACCGGCTGCGCGACCACCCGGCGGGCGGGAGGCTCGGCCCGAGCGAACTCGACGACCTCTACACCGTCGCGGGCTACTCCGACCTGGTCTGGCCCCAGTTCGCCAAGGCGTTCTCCGCCTACGTCCGCAAGGGCGACGCCGGGCCGCTGCTCGCCGCCTACCGCCGCAACGTCGAGACCGACGCCGCGGCCGAGAACAGCTACGCGGTCTACCTCGCGGTGCAGTGCCGCGACGCCGCCTGGCCGCGCGACTGGGGCGTCTGGCGGCGGGACATGACGCGGATGCACAGCCGGGCGCCCTTCCTCACCTGGTCCAACGCCTGGTACAACGCCCCCTGCGCGTTCTGGCCGCAGCGGGGCGGCACGCCGGTCGGGCTGCGGGACGACCCGAGGCTCCCGCCGATCCTGCTCATCCAGGCCGAGCGGGACGCCGCCACGCCGTACGACGGGGCGCTGCGGCTGCGCCGGCTGTTCACCGCCTCCCGGCTGGTGAGCGCGACGAGCGGCAACCACGGCGTCGCCCTCGACGGGAACGCGTGCGTGGACCGCCGCCTGTTCGCCTACCTCAGGGACGGTGTCCTGCCCGCGCCCGCGCCGCCGGCCGCGTCCGATGACGCCCGCCGTGCCGGAGCCGCCAGGACCGGAACGGCCGGGAACGGGACGGGATCCGCATACGGCGCGGCACGTCGTCCCGGAATCGCCGCCGACGTCCGCTGCGCCGGAAACCCCGAGCCCGTGCCCGCAGAGGAGCGCCCGGTGGCCCGCGCGATCGCCATGGGGGGATGACGGCCTCTGAGTTGGTTCCTGCCAAAATCGAGGGGGTCGCGTAGGCTGAGGCCGTGATGCTCCGCACGATGGCGTCGCGCGTGCTCGACGACAACGACCGTGACGAGGTTCTGGCGCTGCTCGACGCCGACCCTGTGGCCAACGTCTTCGTGGCCTCCCGGGTCCGTGCCGTCGGGCTCAGCCCGGCCAGGCTCGGCGGGCAGATGTGGGGCTTCGGACCGCGCGGCGGCCTGACCGCCCTCTGTTACGCCGGTGCCAACCTGGTGCCGGTCAACGCCGGCCACGAGGCCGTGCACGCCTTCGCCGACCGTGCCCGCAGGCAGGGCCGCCGCTGCTCGTCGATCGTCGGCCCCGTGGAGGCCGTGGGACCGCTGTGGGAGCGGCTGGAGCCCCACTGGGGCCCGGCTCGGGCCGTCCGCTGGGCGCAGCCGGTGATGGCGGCCGTCCGGCCGTCGCCGGTGCCGCCCGACCCGCTGGTCAGGCGGGTCCGGCCCGACGAGTTCGAGATCCTCCTGCCGGCCTGCGTGGCGATGTTCACCGAGGAGGTGGGCGTCTCCCCGGAGGCCGGGGACGGCGGCGCGTTATACCGCTCCAGGGTCGCCGAGCTGATCCGCATCGGCCGGTCCTACGCGCGGATCGAGGACGGCCGGGTCGTCTTCAAGGCCGAGATCGGCGCGGTGACGCCGCTGGCCTGCCAGGTGCAGGGCGTGTGGGTCCACCCCGAGCTGCGGGGCAGGGGGCACGCGGCGGCCGGGATGGCCGCCGTGATCCAGCACGCGCTCGGCTGCTTCGCGCCGGTGGTCTCGCTGTACGTCAACGACTACAACGCCCCCGCCAGGGCCGCCTACCGCAAGGCCGGGTTCGAGGAGGTCGGCACCTTCATGTCGGTGCTGTTCTGAGGTGCCGTTCTGAGCGGAGGGCCGTGACCGGTGCGCCGCGCCGGGTCAGACGCCGCGCACCAGGCAGGTCATCAGGCGCTCCAGCTCCGCGTCGGGGTCGGCGGTGAGGCCGGCGTGGACCGGGCCGGTCTGCACGATCGTGCTGCGCGGGGCGGTCAGCCAGCGGAACCTGCCGCCCAGCGGCTCGGCGGCCAGCGGGCCCTCCTCGGCGGTGCAGGACCGCTGGTAGACGCCCAGGGCCTGCCGTACCCCCTCGGTGTCGGCCCGGGGGTCCAGGGCGCGCAGCCGCGCCTCGTCCAGCTCCACCCGCGCGCACAGGTAGTCGCGCGGCTGGCAGTAGAGCAGCACCCCGGCGTTGATCAGCTCGCCGCGCTCGACGCGGGGGATGACCCGGATCACGGCGTACTCGTAGACGTCCCTCACCGGTTGTCCTTCCAGAACGCGCCCACCGAGCCGGTCTTCGTCTCCTGCCGCGGGGCCCGCCCCGGCGTTGCGGGCGGCTCCGGCACCCACGTCCGCGGCTCCTGGACACGGGCCAGCAGGTGGTCGACGTACGCCTGCCGTACGGCCTGCGCGCCGTCGAAGCCCGGCTCGTCCTCCAGCCACTCGTCGGGGACCTCGTCCACCACCGCGTCGAGGAGGTCCCGGGTGATCATCGGGGCGAGTTCGGCGTCGGCCCGCGCCGTCTCGGTGGCGAAGGGGGCCAGCACGTGGTCGTCGGCGCGGAAGCCGCGCCGGGGATCGGCGGTGGGCCAGTTGTGGTGGAACCACAGGGCCGCGCCGTGGTCGATCAGCCAGACGTCGCCGTGCCACAGCAGGAGGTTGGGGTTGCGCCAGCTCCGGTCGACGTTGTGGATCAGCGCGTCGAACCAGATGAGCCGGGAGGCGAACTCCGGGTCGGGCGGCCAGGTGAGGGGCTCGAAGCCCAGCGCTCCCGGCAGGAAGTCGACCGCGAGGTTGGCGCCCTCGCTGGCCTTGAGCAGGTCCTGGATCTCCTCGTCGGGCTCGCGGGCGCCGAGCTGGGGGTCGATGTCGATCACCTTCAGCTCGGGGGTGCGGAAACCGAGCCGCCTGGCCAGCTCGGCGCAGACGACCTCGGCGACGAGCACCCGGCGGCCCTGCCCGGCGCCCCGGAACTTCACGACGTAGGTGCCGAGGTCGTCGGCCTCGACCACCCCGGGCAGCGACCCGCCCTCTCGCAGGGGCGTCACGTAGCGGGTCGCCGTGATCTGTTCCAGCACCTCGCCAGGCTACCGGGTCACCCGGGGACGGGCGGGGCCGGTTTCGGGGGGATCGGGGGGAAAGGCACTGACCTGAGCATCACATGAGTGTCACGGTCGGGTCGCCGGTGGCCTGGTCACCGTTGACTGCCGGGGACACCTCTTCTTGAGTGGATGCAAGGGGCGACGGCGGGGGAGGGAGGCTCACGTGCCGCGTACGGAGCCGCTCACGTCATCGGACCCCCGGAGACTCGGGGAGTACGAGGTCATCGGCCGGCTGGGGGAGGGCGGCCAGGGAACGGTCTACCTCGCCGCGCATCCCGGGGGCGGGGACGAGCACTACGCCGTCAAGCTGCTGTACCGGTCGCTCGGGGAGGACCGGCACGCCTTCCTGCGCGAGGCCGAGCTGGCCAAGCAGGTCGCCCGGTTCTGCATCGCCCAGGTGGTCGGCGCCGGGCTGGCGGGCGACCGCCCCTACATCGTCAGCGAGTTCGTCGACGGGCCATCGCTCCAGCGGGAGGTCGAGATCGGCGGTCCCCGGGCCGGAGGCGCCCTGGAACGCCTGGCGATCGGCACCGCCACCGCGCTGGCCGCCATCCACCGGGCCGGGATCGTGCACCGCGACTTCAAGCCGCAGAACGTGCTGCTCGGCCCGGACGGCCCCAGGGTGATCGACTTCGGTCTGGCCAGGGCGCTGGACACTGGCGCCGCCCCGGTGACCGGCGGCGCGGGCACCCCCGCCTACATGGCGCCCGAGCAGGTGGAGGGGGCCGAGGTGGGCCCGGCGGCCGACGTCTTCGCCTGGGGCGCCACCGTGTGCTTCGCGGCCAACGCCTGGCCCCCGTTCGGCCATGACTCGGTCGCGGCGGTGCTGCACCGCGTCCTCACCGCGCCCCCTGAGCTGGGCCGCCTGGACGGCTGGCTCGGCAGGCTGGTCGCGGGCTGTCTGGCCAAGGACTTCCGCGACCGCCCCACGAGCCGGGAGCTGCTGCTCGCACTCCTCGGGGAGGACGGCGGCGGGCCGTCGGCGGGCGTCACGCCGCGCGCGGGCCGTACCGGGCCGCCGCCCGCGGGGTACCCGGCGGGCCTCTCACCGTTCGAGGGGTCCGCGGGGGACCCGTCGTCCGCGGGGCACGCGGCGGACCCGTCATCCAGGGGGCACGCGGCCGACTCGTCGCCCGCGGGGTACCCGGCGGGCCCCTCGTCGTTCGAGGGGTCCACGGCGGACCCGTCGTCCATGGGGCACACGGCGGGTCCGTCGTCCGCCGGGCGGGCGGCGGGCCACGACGTCCCACCGGGACCCGCCGCCTTCCCCGCCAGGGTGACCGAGCCGCCCGCCCATCCCCGGCGGGCGGTCACCAGGGCCTCCGTCGCGATGTCCGGCGCGCTGCTGGTCAGCGCTGCGGTGCTGGCGGGGGCACTGGTACCCGCGGTGGGCGGGGGCGGGAGCCAGGCCATGGGCGGCGGGCTGATCGGTCCGTCCGCCGAGACCGGCACGCGGGACCGGCTCACGGCGCACCCCGGCCGTACGGCCCGCCCGGCCGAGAACACGTCCGGCGCCACCGCGCCGCGCGTCCCGCCCACGAGGTCGCAGACGGGGAAGACCGCCGTCCCGCCGGGAGAGGGCGCCTCCACCCCGCCGCCGGCCGTTCCGGGGGTGAGCGTTCCCGCGCTCGCCGGGCTCGACCACGCCGAGGCGTCCCGGCTCATTGAGAAGGCCGGGCTGATCCTGGGCGCGCTCACCCGGACCGACTCCGACCGGCGGATCGGCCAGGTCGTGGGGAGCCGGCCGCGGGCGCGGGCCACCGTCGCCCGGGGGACCAGGGTCGATCTGGAGATCTCGGCGGGGGTGGCCGTCCCGCGGCTGGCCGGCCTGGACACGGAGGCCGCCGGGGCGGCCCTCACCCGGGCGGGCCTGGCCCGGGGGGCGGTGACCACGCGCTGCTCGGCGCGGCCGGGGGGAGAGGTGCTCGCCAGCACCCCCGGCGCGGGTGCGCGGGCCTCCTCCGGCGACAGGGTCGCGCTCGTCGTGTCCCGGCGCGGCACGGCGGTGCCGTCGGTGGTGGGGCGGACGGCAGAGGCCGCGCGTGACGCGCTGAGCGGGGCGGGGCTCGCCGTACGGCTCCGGCCCCGGCTCGTCGACGACCCGGAGCGGGACGGGAAGGTGCTGGCCCAGAGCCCGGAGCCGGGCGGGTGCGCCGCGCCGGGCGCCACGGTCGTGATCACCGTCGGCGTCGCCGGGCAGTCCGGGCCGGGGCCCGGGGAGCCCTCCACCGGGCCGGACCCCTCCGCGCCGCCGGACCCGCCCGCCACGGAACAGCCCGGTCCCTCGGAGGACCCGGCGGGCGAAGGCTGAGCCGGATCCGGGGCGAGGCGTCGTCACGGCGTTGACCTGTGGGTTCCTGGGGCCGATGGGGCCGCTGGGGCCTGGGCGGCGGCACGGGGCGGTCCCGGTGGGCGGCTGATGCGCACGGGGTCCGGCGTACGAGTGTGTTCATCGTCTCATTCACCGTTGAGATCCCTTATTTCGCGATATTTCGCAATACGCTCTCCTGGGGATTTCGCGTGCCGTACGAGGGCCGCGCCGGTTTCGAGAGTTCTCAAGGGGACGGTCACCGATGTCGGGCTTGCTGGGGCGGCTGGGAAGTTGGTGCGCGCGGCACGGCGGAGCCGTGCTGGCGCTGTGGGTCGCCGTGGCGGTGCTGCTCACCGCGGGCTCGCTGTTGTTCCCCGGCCCGGTGAACAACAACGTCGCCATCCCCGGCACCGACGCCCAGCGGGCGCACGACCTGATGCGCGAGGGCTTCGGCCCCGGCTACGACACGGGCGGCACGGTCCAGATCGTGCTCTACTCGCCCGACGGGCCCCTCACCGCCAAGAGCCGCAAGGACGCGGTCCAGCGGGCGATGGACGGGATCCGCGCGCTGCCCCACGTGACCGAGGTGCAGACCCCCTACCGGGTCGGCGGGATGGCCTCCAGCCTCCAGATCGGCATCATCACCGCCAAACTCCAGGGCCACGACACCGACAAGGTGGCCGAGATCAGCCGCCAGGTCTCGGACGCGGCGGCCCCCGCGCGGGCGGCGGGGATCGAGGCGGTGCCCGCCGTCGCCTCCACCCCCGCCGACAAGGAGATCAAGACGGGGGCCAGCGAGATCATCGGCGTGCTCTGCGCGCTGCTGGTGCTGGTCTTCGCGTTCGGCACCGTGGTGGCCGCGATGATCCCGATCTTCACGGCGCTGATCAGCATCGCGACCGGCCTGGGCCTGATCAGCCTGCTCGGGCACGTCGTGGACGTGCCGAAGCAGGCCTCCATCATGGCGACGATGATCGGGCTCGGCGTCGGCATCGACTACGCGCTCTTCCTGCTGAGCCGGCACCGCGGACTGCTGGCCGCCGGGGTGCCGGTGCACGAGGCGGTGCGCCGGGTCGTGGCGAGCTCCGGCGGCGCGGTGGTCTTCGCGGGCGGCACGGTGATCATCGCGCTCAGCGCGCTCATGCTCGCCGGGTTCCCGATGCTGCAGACACTCGGCTGGATCACCGGGGTCTCGGTCGTCTGCGCGGTGATCACCGCGGTCACCCTGGTGCCCGCGCTCCTCGGCCTGCTCGGCCACCGGGTGAACGCGCTGCGCCTGCCGTTCGCGGGCGGCCGGAAGGGAAGCCACGGCGCCTCGGGCTGGTCGGCGCTCGGCACTTGGGTCGCCCGACGCCCCTGGCGGGTGCTCGCGCTCAGCGTCGTGATCCTCGGCGCGCTGACCGCCCCCGCCCTCGGGATGAAGCTCGGCACGCTCGACGACGGCTACGCCGAGAAGGGCACCGACGCCCGCCGCGCCTACGAGCTGCTGGAGGCCGGGTTCGGGCCGGGGTTCAACGGGCCGCTGATCGTGGTGGCCTCGCTCGACGAGAAGGCTCCGGCCTCGGGGCCCGAGCCGGCCGTGCTCAAGGAGCTCAAGAGGAAGGTCTCCGCGGTCGACGGCGTGGCGCACACCGCCGACCCCGTCCTCAACGACACCGGCACCGCCGCGCTGGTCCAGGCGATCCCCGAGTACGGCCCCGGCGACCCGCGGGCGCTGGACGTGGTCGAGGGCGTGCGCGCGATCCGCCTCGACGGGGCCGAGGTGCACGTGGGCGGCAAGGTGGCGGGCATGGCCGACGCGAACGCGCGGATGGCCGAGCGCACCCCGATCGTCATGGCCGTCGTGGTGGCGCTGAGCGCGCTGCTGCTGCTCCTGGCGTTCCGGTCGCCCGTGGTGGCGATCAAGGCCGCGGTGATGAACCTGGTCTCGCTCGGCGCGGCGTTCGGCGCGCTGTCGCTGGTCTTCTCCTTCGGCCTGGGCAGCGCCCTGGTCGGCATGGACCCGCCGGTCGGCGTGGACGGCTCCTTCCTGACCGCGATCTTCTTCACGGTGCCGATCGACAGCTACATCCCGCTGATGCTGTTCGCGGTGCTGTTCGGCCTGTCGATGGACTACGAGGTCTTCCTGCTCACCGCCGTACGGCAGGCGTACCTGCGGCACGGGGACAACCGCCGGGCGGTGGCCGAGGGGCTGGGGTCGACCGGCCGGGTCATCACCTCCGCGGCCCTGATCATGGTGGCCGTCTTCGTGGCCTTCATCGCCTACCCCGACCCCATGGTCAAGATCTTCGGTGTCGGCCTCGCCGTCGCCGTCGCGGTGGACGCCACCGTCATCCGCGGGCTCCTGGTGCCGTCGACCATGGCCCTGCTGGGCAGGCTGAACTGGTGGTGCCCCCGCTGGCTGGACCGGATCCTGCCGGACCTCTCCGTGGAGGGGCACGACGAGGAGGAGGCTCCGGCGGAGGAGCCGCGCGGCAGGCTCGTCGGCGCCGGCCTGGGGTGACCCGCGTCGCCGGCCCGGGGTCACCCGCGCCGGTCTGGGCCGTCCTCGCCGAGTTCCCCGCGGTTTTCCCGATGCGCCCACGCGACGGCGCCGGTCTCGGCGAGAATGGCGTCGGCGGCCGGGACGCCTGTCCGTTCCGGCGAAGCGGTTTCGCGTCGGCCGGGTAGTTTTGTGCTGATTAATCGGTTACGTGTTGATTAAGCGGTTCCGTGCCGGAAAAACGGGTCACAGATGACGTCCGGCGGCGAGTCGCCGTGCGACATCCCGGCCTTAGCGGATATAGCATTTTCACTGTTCAGGACGCACATCATCCCCCCGAAAAGGCTAGAAAGCCCCTTTCCGGCCTTTCAGGCAACGCGTTTTCTTTGGGGATTCCATGCGACGTCTCTTGTGCACGACCGTCACCGGCCTGATCCTGCTCGGCGGCACCGTCACCGCCGCCCAGGCGGCCGCCGGGCCCAGCGATCCCGGGTACGACCCCGGGTACGACCCGGGCTCCGCGCAGCTCCAGGCGGACCCGGCCTGGCAGGGCATGACGGACCCGGCGGACATCCCGCCGCCTCCACCCGGTCCCCGGCCCATGCCGCCCGGAGCCGGTCGGCCCGTACCGCTTCCCATGCCCGTACCGCCCGGGCCCGGCCGGCCCGTACCACCTCCCATGCCCCTGCCGCCTCCGTCCGTGAGGCCGCCCTTCCCCGGCGTCAGGCAGCTCACGCTGTCGGTCGCCAGGGCCTACGGGCCGTTCACCCAGCCGCGGACCGTCTGGCTGAGCTGCTCTCCCGTGCGCGGCACGCACCCGAACCCGTACGCGGCGTGCAGGGAGCTGACCCCGGCGCAGGGCAACCCGGCGTTCGTCAGCGTCGTGTCGCCGATCTTCTGCTCGCGCATCTACCAGCCGGTCACGGCGCGGGCGTACGGCTCCTGGAACGGCCGGTACATCCGGTTCCAGCGGACCTACCCCAACTCCTGTGAGCTGCGCAGGGCTACCGGCCTGGTCTTCGCGTTCTAAGCGCCGGGGCCTTTCCGAGTCCTCCGGCCGGGGAGAGTCCGGTCCCCGGCCGGAGTCCCCGGTCCGCGGCCCCGTGACCGGAAGCCGTCGCCGTCCGCGGCCCACGGCCGGGAGCCGTCGCCCTCCGTGCCCCTCGGGTTCGGAAGACGTGCCGCGCATGTTCGTCCTGTCGGCCCTGGACCCCGGCATGCGCGGCACCCCGGCCGGCGCGTCGAGATGCCGGCCGCCGGAAATATCGCCTTTTCTGGATAGGCGCACCGGGTGCGCCAGGTTTTTCTCGGATTGGATCCGACAACAGGGATTAACCCCCGCGAGAAGGTGCGAGGGTTATGATTTCCTGGCATCTATTTGCTTCCGGCGAACTGTGTCGCCCGGATGGTTTATTGCACCCCGAAGTACCTTTTTGGCTGATCAGCACATTCGGTGCGTAATCAAGCAAGATTTTCGCCATCAAGGACACAGGGAGATTCACGTGCTTCTTCCACGGTGCGGGCGAGCGCCGCGCTCCGCCCCCGGCAGGCAGGCGGGAGCCCTGGCCGCGGTGGCCGTCGCCGGCCTCCTCGCCGTCGCGTCGAACGAGGCTCCGGCGTACGCGAACCAGGCGGGGCAGGTCACGGCCGGTCAGGGCGACCGGGCCTCAGCGCTTCTCCTTCCCCGGCACACCACTCTCACCACGAGCGCGACCTGCGGCTGCCGCCGGCACTGCGGCTGCCGGCGCTGCTGCCATCGCTGCGGTTGCGGCCGTTGCGGCGGACGGGGATGCAGGGGGCCCCGCGGATTCCGCGGCAAGAGAGGCCCCGCCGGGCTGAACGGCAGGAACGGCCTGGACGGACGGCCCGGTCCCGCCGGACCGCCCGGACCACCGGGCGAGTCGCGCTTCGACGGCGACCTCGCCGCGCTGCTCGCTCTCGCGCAGGCGGAGGGGATCACCGGTCCGAGAGGGTTCCAGGGTCCGCCGGGAGCCCCGGCGGCGACCAGGCCCCCCGGCGCGGGGAACGCCCTGGGGCCCGGCGGCCCGCCCGGTCCCGCGGGCCCGCCGGGGTCCGCGGGTCCTCCCGGTCCGGCGGGGTCCGCGGGCCCTCCCGGCCCGGCGAGCCTCCCGGAGGCCACCGGCCCCGCAGGTCCGGCGGGTCCCTCAGGCCCCACCGGCCCCTCAGGCCCTGCGGGCCCGGCGGGTCCCACCGGCCCGGCGAGGCCGAGACCGCCGGTCCCGGTGGCTCCGACGCCTCCGGTGACTCCAGTGCCTCCGGTGGTCCCGCCCGTGCGGATGATCCCCGGGGTGACGATCGGGACGGTGCCGGTGTGGCCGATCGAGATCCTGACGCCGGTCACGCCGATCGTGTCCGGGTGGACCTGCTACACCTCCTGCTCGCCGTCCTACACCCCCTGCCCGCCGTCGTGGACGCTCGTCGGCGCCTGGAGCGCCTGGAGCGCGTGGAGCCCCTGGAACTCCTGGAGCCCCTGGACGTGCTGACGCGCCCCGCGAGAGGCCGGGGACGCGGGCCGTGTGCCCGCGTCCCCGGCCCGTGCCCCGTCGCCGGACGGGGAGCGCGCGCCGGCCGCGCCGTACGGTGCCCGCCGCGTGCCCGGCCCGCGCTCCGCCGATGAGCGGGCGGGGCTGCCAGCCGGTTCCAAGTCCTCCCCAAGTCGTGCCCGGAATGCTCCGCTCCGGAAAGCGAGTTTGGGGAGAGCGAGCTAATGCAGGCACGAACAACCGTCGCGGCCGGGCTGGCGGGGCTGGTCCTGGCCGGCGTCATGGCGTCACCCGGAGCCGCCCTGGCGGCCCCGAAGGATCCGGAGATTCCCGTGGGAACGCGGCTGGCGGCCCGGACGCATCCGGCCGTGCAGCTCACCTCGGTGTCCTACACCGCCGACGTCGCGGTGCCGACCCCGGTGGCCAAGCCGGCGGCGATCAGGAACCTGACCGTACAGGGGGTCGAGGCCGTCCGGTCGGGCAAGATCTCCTCCGACGACAACAGCATCTACCGGTGGATCGTCCAGCAGATGGCCGGGAACCCGGGCCGTTACTTCTCGCCGGGGAAGCCGGAGCGGGTCGTGAAGGCCACCGCGGGCGGGCTGTGCACGGGCTGGTGGGTCACGCCGGACGGCTACATGGTCACCGCCGCCCACTGCGTCGGCCAGGAGGACGCGCAGCTGGCGCGGACCTTCGCGTCCCAGGCACTCGAGAAGATCAACAAGAAGGACGCCGCCGACCTGGTGGCCGACCTCGGCGAGTTCGCCTCCGACGACGAGATCGTCCGGACCGCCGCCAAGATCTTCCAGATCTGGAACGCCGACAACATCAAGATCCGTAACGTCGAGAGCTCGCTGTCCCTGCTGCAGAGCCTGCCCGGCGGCGGCGTGGACAAGACCGCCAAGGCGGTCCCCATCGAGCTGGTCGCCAGGGGAACGGTCTATCCGGGCAAGGACGTCGCGATCCTCAAGGCCAACGGCATGAACAACCTGCCGACCGTTCCGCTGGGCGCCGACTCCGACGTGCGGGTCGGCGACACGCTCTACATCAGCGGTTTCCCCGGCACGGTGACGCAGACCTCGATCTTCAACATCGAGTCCAAGCTCGAACCCGCGTTCACCGAGGGCCCCTACAACGCCTCCAGGCAGACCCCCGAGGGCGTGCCGTACATCCAGACGCAGGCGCCCTCCTACCCGGGGAACTCCGGCGGGCCGGTGTTCAGCAGGGACGGCAAGGTCATCGGCATCCTGGTCGGCGGGCTGATCCAGCAGGACGGAGGCTCCACCGAGGGGGAGAGCTTCGTGCTGCCGGTCGGCGTCGTCAAGGAGAAGCTGAACGAGAAGAACATCCGGCCCGCCGAGTCGGTGACGACGAGGACCTACAACGAGGCGCTGGAGCTGTTCTTCGCCGACCACTACTCCGAGGCGCTGCCGAAGTTCCGGGAGGTCCAGGCGCTGCACCCGAACCACCCCTACGTCGCCCGGTACATCTCCGACTCCCAGCAGGCCATCACCGCGGGCCGGGACAGGAGCCCGGGCCCGATCCCGCCGTGGCTGATGTGGGGCGGCGGAGGCCTGGCGCTCGTGGCCGCGCTCGGCGCCCTGGCCGTCGTGCTCGGGCGCAGGCGCCGCCCGAAGGCGCCGCCGCCCTTCCCCGAGATCCCGTACGACGCGCGGCAGGTCCCCCGGACGGCGGGGCACGGGCCCGTGCCCCAGGACGACCGGTCCGGGCGGTACGACCCGTACGGCGCGGACCCGTACGGCGGGCACGATCCGTACGGCGCGCCGCGGCGGCCCGTCCACTCGCGGCGCTCGCCGCACCCCCTCCCGATGGGGCCGGGGGACGGGCCCGCCGTCGCCCCGCAGCCGCCGTACGGTCAGGCCCCGCAGGCCGGCCCCGGGGCCGACACCAGGATCGCCGATCTGGAGGCGGAGCTGGAACGGCTGCGCCGCAGTCCCGGCCGGCACCCGGACGACGGGCGCTGAGGCGCCGCTCCCGGCGGGCCTCCGGACGTCATGGAGCGTCCGGAGACCCCCGGGCCCCCGGACGTCATGGGGCATCCGGAGACCCCCGGGCGCGCCGCTCCCGGATCCCTCGCGGGGCCGGGAGCGGCGGTCACACCCGCTCCGGGACCTTCGCCCGGCGGCGTCCCCGGTAACCGCCGCGCACCAGGACGTCACCGCCGACCACGATGTCCTCCTGGGCGAGGACGGCCGCGGACCGGCTCAGGACGTCCGCGGACCGGCTCGGGAAGTCGACGGACCGGCTCGGGAGGTCGACGGACCGGGTGCGGGCCGCCGGGGCGGGCCCGAGCCGGACGGTCGTGCCGGCCACGGACTCGGAACGCCGGTGCCGCCGGCCGCGCAGCGGGACGTCCTGGGCGAAGCCGGACGTCTCCAGCGGGTGCTCGCGGTGGTGCCGCCGGCCCTGCTGCCGGGCGTCCTGCGTGAAGGCGATGGCCTCGGCGGGATGCTCGCGCAGGCGGCGTCTGCCCTGGTAGGGCGCCCTCGGGCCGTCGTGGCGGCGGACCGGGGAGATCTCCCGGTCCGGAGCCCGCTCCGGACTCCCGGCGTCTCCGGTCCCCGCGGCGTCCCCGGCCGCGCCCGACCGGCTCTCCGGAACGGACGCGAACCAGCCCTCGGAGGCGGTCGTGGACCGGCTGCCCGATACGGGGGAGAACCAGCTCTCGGAGGCGGCCTCGGGGCGGTCCCCGGAGACGGCGGAGAGCCAGCTCTCCGCCGTCTCGCTCACGCGGGCGAGGAGGGCCGTCAGATCGGTCTCCTCGGCGTGCGTGAGGCTGGCCGCGTCGGGGAACGACTCGGCCTCCGCACCGTGGGAGCCGGTGCGGGCGAGTGCCGCCGGCAGGGCCTCGTCGGCCCGGTGGACGTGCAGGGACGAGGCCGTGGCGACGGCCTGCCCGGCCGGCGGGACCGCCGCGGTGGTGGAGACGGCCGTCCGTGCGGTCGCGGCCCCGGGGAGGGACACCAGTCCGTCCCGCGCCGTGGTGGCCGCGGGGATGAGGACCGGGGTTGGCGTGATCTCGGGGAGGACCGTCCCGGCGGTCCGCGACTCGACGACCGGGGCCGTGGAGACGGGGGACACGGTCGTGGCGGGCGCGTTCTTGGTCATCCGGCGGCGTCCCGGTGCGCGGCGGCGGCCGGGGGCCCGGCGGGCGGGCGCCTTCCGCGACGGGGCCGCGGGGACCGCGCCGGCGAAGGCGAGGCGGGTCCGCGACTGCTTCATCCTGGCATGGGCGATCATCGCCATCGCGGTGAGCAGGACCGGCGCGAGAACGGTCGGACTGCCGAGCTGGGGGACGGGCAGGGACAGGTCGCGGCCGGAGGCGACCGGGTCCGCGGAGATCGCCTTGGTGTCCGCGGTGGCCGGCTTGGCGTGCTTTCCGGCCGAGGCCCCGGACGGCGCGGCGGCCTGCCCGGCCGTCGTGCCGGTGATCCCCGCCGTCGCGTCCGTCGTGCCGGTGGTCCCGGTGGCGCCCGCCGTACCGGTGCCGGCGCCGTTGACGGTCGTGGTCGTGGTCGCCGGGGTCTCAGCCTGGGCGGGGGACGGGGAGGGGGCGGCGTGCTTGCCGGGGCCCTTGGCGTGCTTGGGAGCGGGCTTGGCGGTTGTCTTCGTGCCGGTCTTCTCGACCGGCACGGGGTCGGGCACGGCGAACAGCGCCAGCGCGCCGGGGTCGGGCGAGACCTCCACCGAGTTGTCGGACCGGACGTCGGAGGAGGTGATGACGGTCTTCTTCTGGGCCGCCTCCTTCTCCAGCCGGGCCTTGATCTTCTCGGGGTAGCCGTAGCCGACGACCTTGTCGGTGTCGCGCACCTTGCGCTTGGCGACCCCGCCGTCGATGTTGCCCTCGATCGTGTGGATCTTCCGGCCCTCGACCTTGGTCACGATGCCCACGTGGTCGATGCGGTCGATCTTGTTCGAGCCGCCCCAGTCGAAGAAGACGATGGCGCCGGGCTCCGGGGTGGTGCCCCAGGCGTCCTGCTCCTTGAACCACCGCGCGTGGTAGACGGTGTAGGCGAACTGCCCCACCCAGCTCTCGTAGCCGAGCTTGTGCGCCGCCCATGACAGGTACATGTCGCACCAGGGGGCGGAGGAGTAGTCGTCCTTCGACACCACGGTGCCGTCGTACCAGCCGCCGAACTTCGTGTAACCGTCCGACTTCTCGGAGTAACCGAGCTGGCTTTCCAGCAGCTCGATGAACTTGTGCATCTCAGGGGTCATAGAGAGTTTCGCGAGAACCCCGATGGCCACGCGTGTGTGGTCGCGCCGCCTTCGCGACCTGGGCATCGGGGACGGGGTCGAACGATGGTGCGTTCACGCGGGCGGTCGGAGAGGGACCGGGGCGCGTGTGGCGGCACCATTGGCCAGTGACTTCCGTGACGGGAGGGGTTACATGCTTCAAGAATAGGTTACGTCACGGTAAAGCGTGCATAGATCTTAAAACTGGGTAAGACCGCTCAGATGGGTGCGTAGAGGACGAGGGTGTTCCCCGAGGGGTCGCGGAGCACCGCCCTCGTCTCGTGCGGTCCCGCCTCCGGCTCGCGCACCACGGTCGCGCCCGCGTCCGCCAGCTCCCGCACGGCCCGCGCGACGTCGTCCACCCGGTAGGACGGCGCGGTGACCTCCCCGGCCACCCGCTCCTCCGCCGCCACCAGCGCGACCGTGGCGCCGCCCCCGTCCAGGGCCGCGAACCGGTCGCCGTCGCGGAAGCGCACCGCCAGGCCGAGCGTCCCGGAGTAGAAGGCGATCGCCTCTCCCATGTCGGCCACAGGGATCAGGACGTTGCCAAGCTTGGTCAAGGAAGCCTCCGCGGGGGTCGGTTGTCGATCGACAAGCTAGCGATGCCGGTTTCCAGCCACAAGACGAGGTTCCAGGTGATTTTTTGCGAAACCTGGGTACCGGCCGCTCTTCACCCGGTTTTTGGGGGGCCGGAACCCGCTCAGCCGTCCGCCCGCCGGGCCGGACCTCCACTCAGCCGTCCGCCCCCGCCGCCTCCGAGACGTCGTCCGTCCCCGTGAGGTCTCCGATTTCCGGGAGGCCGCCCGTCCCGGAGACGCCGGAGCCCGTCCCGGTGCGATCCGGGTCCGCCTCCGGAGCGGAGGGCCCGGAGAGCCCGGAGGAGCCGGAGAGGCCGGAGCGCCCGGAAGGCCCGGAGGCCGTGCCCCGCCCGCAGGCGGGCAGGCCCAGCCGCACGTCCCGGGAGCGCATCTCGCCGCCGGGGACGACGGCGATCGTCACCAGCCGGTGGACGTACTCCCCGCAGGGGGGAAGGGCGGCGAACTCCCCGGGGACCCGGCGGGCGTACTCCGTCAGACCGGACAGCGTCAGGGTGCGGACGCCGCCGGTCAGCCCGCCCTCGCCGCCGACGACCTTCTGGGCGAACCCCAGCCGCACGGTCACCGCCGAGGTGCCCGCGGCCCGCACCCGGAAGCCGACCTCGGAGCCGTCGAACGAGATGATCTCCGCCTCCGCGGCCGGGGCGCCGGGAGAGGGGGTGGGCGAAGGCCCGGCCGGGGGCGGCGTGCCCGGGGAGGGCGCCGATCCCGTCGGGCTCGGCCGGCCGGGGACGGTGGCCGTCGCGGTGGGACCCGGCCGGCCCGGACCGGTGGCCGTCGCGGTGGGTCCCGGACTGCCCGGCCGCGCGGTGGGGCCCGGACGCCCGAGCCCGCCGGTGGGAGCCGGAGGAGCGGACCGGTCCGGGGAGCCGCCCGGCCCGGTGGGCGCGGGCGGCGCGGTCCGGCCGGGGGCGGCGCTCCTCGGCGGCCCGGGGGAGGGGCCGGGGGCGACGGGGTCCCGGGACCGTCCGCGGCCGGCCGACCGGGCCGTCCCGTGGTCGCCGGAGGCGGCCGTGCCGCCCGCGTGCCGTCCCGGGGCGGGAGTGAAGACCGTGCCCGAGGCGAGCCGGTCGGGGGTCCGGCCCGCGACCACCAGTCCGGTGACGACCGCGACGCCGATCATCCCCGCGGCCGCCGCGATCCGCGGGCCGAGCCGGGGCCGGCGCGCCGTGCCCGCCCGGCCGGCCGTGTTCCCGGGCTTCGGGACGCCGGCCCTGGGAGTGGCCCTGGAAGCGGTCCTGGCCAGCGGGAACGCCAGCGCCAGCCCGATGGCGAGCTCGGCCAGGCGTTGCCGCCCCCGCCGCTCCCAGTCCGGTCCGCAGGCCGCGGGTGCGACCGACTCCAGGACCGCGGCGAAATCCCGGGCCGTGGCCGGCCGGTCCCCCGGGTCCTTGGCCAGTCCGCGGGCCACCAGCTCGCGGAGCCCGTGGAGCCGAAGGACCGGGGCCGGAACCGCCTCCACCGGGACCGGCTCGATCCGGTGCCGCCGCCCAAGCTCCGCGAGCTCCGCGAGCTCCGCCGGTCCCGCGGTCTCCGGGCCTGGCCCCGCGGGCGCCGTGCCGTACGGCGGGCGCCCCGTGAGGCACTCGAAGAACACGCACGCGGCCGCGTACAGGTCGCCCGCCGGACCGGCCGGGAGCCCGTCCCACCGCTCGGGCGCCGCGTAGGGCAGGCCGCCCGGCGGCCCCGGTTCGCCGGTGCGGGCGGCCACGCCGAAGTCCGTCAGCTTGCCGGCGCCGTCCGCCTGGACGAGCACGTTCTCCGGCCGGTGGCCGCGGTGCACGACTCCCGCGGAGTGCGCGGCCGCGAGGCCCGCCAGCGAGTCCCGCAGCACCACCAGCGCGGCCTCGGGGCCGAGGGCGCCGTGCCGGGCCAGGATCCTCCGGAGCGGGACCCCGTCCACCAGCTCCATCACGATCGCGGCCTGGATCACGTCCTCGTAGTACTCGTGGAACGAGACCACGTTGGGATCGCGCAGGTCGGCCAGGACGCGGGCGTCCCGCCGGAACCCGGCCAGGAACCCGGGGGAGTCCCGCAGGGAGGCGCCGAGATACTTGATGGCCACATAGGCGCCGGTGGCCTCGTAGGTGGCCAGCACCACGCGGCCGCCGCCCCCGCCGCCGAGCTCTCGCACCTCGCGGTATCCCGGAACCATCCAGTCCCCCTCCGAGCGCCGTCGGTTGTTCGACGGTCTCACCCCCCGGGACGGTTGTCACGGTTCGCGAACTTCGCACCGGGCAGTAAGCCGGATACGGGGGATGCATCGATGACGGGGGCCCGGTTCCATGCGGAAACTCGATGTCCCGCTGGCAGCGGTCGCCGTGGCGCTGCTGCTCGCGATGGTGGCGTGGGGGGTGATCTCCCCGGAATCGCTGAACACGGCGGGCACGGACGCGCTCGGCTGGGTGCTCGACGGCTTCGGCTGGCTGTTCGTGGTCGCCGCCGACCTCTTCCTGGTCCTGGCGGTCGTACTGGCGGCGAGCCGGTACGGCACGATCCGGCTCGGCAAGGACGACGACACCCCGGAGTTCTCCAACCTCGCGTGGGTCGCGATGATGTTCAGCGCCGGCATGGGCATCGGCCTCATGTTCTACGGCGTCGCCGAGCCCGTCACGCACCTGCTCCGGCCGCCTCCGGGACTGGGCGTCACCGCGGGCTCGCCGGAGGCCGCGCGCGTCGCGATGGAGTACTCGCTGTTCCACTGGACCCTGCACCCCTGGGCCATCTACGCGATCACCGGACTGGCCCTGGCGTACTCGACCTTCCGCATGGGGCGCGGCAACCGGTTCAGCGACGCCTTCACCCCGCTGTTCGGCGGCCGGCCCCGGCCGCAGGCGGGACGGGCGCTGGACCTGCTGGCCGTCCTCGCCACGGTCTTCGGCACCGCCACCAGCCTGGGGCTGGGCGCCCTCCAGGTGGAGTACGGCCTCAACGCGCTGTTCGGGCTCAGCGGCCGGCGGCTGGAGGTGATCGTCATCATCGTGCTGACCATCGCCTTCGTCGTCTCGGCGGCGACCGGCGTGCACCGGGGCGTGCAGTGGCTGAGCACCGCCAACATCTACCTGGCCGCCCTCCTGGCCGTGCTCATCTTCGTCTTCGGCCCCACGATCGCCACCCTCGACCTGCTCCCCGCGTCGGTCGGCGGCTACCTGCAGGACCTCATCCCCATGTCCTCGCGGACGGGGGCGTTCATCGACAAGCAGTGGCTCGGGACCTGGACCATCTTCTACTGGGCGTGGTGGATGTCGTGGGCGCCGTTCGTCGGGGCCTTCATCGCCCGGATCTCCCGGGGGCGGACCATCCGCGAGTTCGTCATCGGCGTCCTGCTCGTCCCGTCCGGCGTCAGCGTGCTCTGGTTCGTCATCAGCGGCGGCGCCGCCGTGTGGTTCCAGCGCGAGGGCACGGTGGACTTCTCCGCGACCCTCGCCAAGGGACCGGAGTCGGCGATGTTCACGCTGCTCGACCACCTGCCCCTGGCCCTGGTCACCACCGCGATCACCGTGATCCTCGTCGCGCTCTACTTCGTCAGCGGCGCGGACGCGGCCGCGCTCGTCCTCGGCTCGCTGTCCAGCAGGGGATCGCTCCACCCGCCCCGGCCGCTGGTCGTGATGTGGGGGGTGCTGACCGGCATGATCGCCTTGGTGCTCCTGCTGGCGGGCGGCCTGGAAGGGCTGCAGCGCGCCACGATCCTGGTCGCGCTGCCGTTCGTGGCCGTCATGCTCCTGCTCTGCGTGGCCCTGGTGAAGGAACTGCGCCGGGATCCGGGGATCACCGCCCCCCGGGGGCACCCCCACGGCCTGCCGACCGCCATCCGGCGGGCCTGGGGCGAGGACGACGGGCCCTGACCCGCCGCGCGGCGGGCGGCGCCGGCCCGGAGGGGACCCGCTCCCGCGACCGGACTCCGGGGCCGGATTCCACGACCGGATTCCGGCGGCCGTACGGCGTGGCGGAGGGTATGACCGGCGGGACCCCGGGCAGCGTGGTGCCCTGGGTGAGGGATGCCCGGGAGAAGGAGTGCCATGGGGCTCGAAGTCGTCAAGGTGTTGCTCAAGGCCGCGGCGGGCGGGTTGTTCGTGCTGCTGTTCGCCGCGCTGGCGGAGACGATCGCCCCGAAGAGGCTGGCGGGCGTGTTCTCCGCGGCTCCTTCCGTGGCCCTGGGCGGCATGCTGGTGACGGCCGGACTCAGCGGGGTGCTCGACGTCCGCCAGGCCGCTCTGGGCATGGCGGTCGGGGCGGTCGCGTTCGTCGTCTACTGCCTGGTGGGGGTGCCGCTGCTGAAGCGGTGGGGCGCCTGGAAGGGGTCGGCGGCCGCGCTCGGCGTCTGGCTGGTCGTGGCCGTGGCGGGCTACCTGGTGGTGTGGCCGTGACGAGCGACCTCCACGACGACCACGAGGACCGGCGCCGCGGCCTGCCCGGCAGGCGCGACTCCGGCGGCGGCCGCACCGGTCCCCACGGCGACCGCGACGACCGCGACGACCGCGGCGACCGCGGCGACCGCGGCGACCGCGGCGACCGCGGCGGCCACGATGGTTCCGGCGACCGCCCGCAGGGCGACGAGCGGCGCGACGAGGTGCGGTTCGCCCCCCGCAAGCTCGCGGAGACCAGGCCGCGCGAGTGGCTGGTCCGGTTCGCGTTCGGCGCCGGGGTCTCCGCCCTCGCCGCCGTGATCGCCACGGTGGCCGGTCCGCGGTTCGGCGGCCTCTTCCTGGCGTTCCCGGCGATCCTGATGGCGTCGCTGACGCTGGTCGCCAAGAAGGAGAGCGTGCGCCAGGCCCGCAACGAGGCCCGGGGCGCGACCTTCGGCGCGGTGGGGCTGTTCGGCTTCGCCGCGGTCATCGCCGCCGGGCTGGCCGCCAGGTGGCCGCTGTGGGCGGTCCTGACCGCCGCCACCGCGGCGTGGGCCGTCCTGGCGCTGGGCTGCTACCTGCTGGCCAGGGCGTTCGGCGCCGGGGGAGACGAGCCGCCGGCGGGCTGAGCCCGCGGCCCTGACGCCACGTCCGCTCCGGATGCTCACGGCGGCTCCGGAGGGCTTCCAGCCGGCTCCGCGCGGACGGGCTCGTCCGGCGTCGCACCCGCGGAACCCGGCGGCCCGCGGAACCCGGTGGCCCGGAGCCGGCCGGCGGCCCGGAGCGCCCGGCGGCGGGGGCGCCCGGCGGCCGCGGGTCAGCCGCCGCCGGTCTCCTCGGCGCGCGAGGACACGAAGTCCCCCGTGCCCTCCAGCGTGTAGAGGAGCCCCTCGTCCCGGAGCACCTGGACCGCCCGCCGTACGTCCTCGGGGGTGAGGCCGTACCGTTCCCCGAGGGCCTCCGCGGAGGGGATCGGGCGGTCCATCTCCATCTCGCCGCGGGTGATCTGCGTCCGGAGGACGTCAGCGAGCCGCCGGTAGGCGGGGTCGTCCCCGCCGCTGTCGATCGTCACGACCAGGAATCGTAGACGTCGGCCGGGGGAACGCCGAGCAGGCGCGCGGCGAGGAGTCCGCCGGTTCGCCGCTTTCCGGTACCGTTCGGCGGGTGACCGTCCTGCTGCCCGGCGTGGCCCTCACCGACCACGTCCTCACCGTCCCCCTCGACCACGCCGACCCCGGAGGCGAGACCATCGAGGTCTTCGCCCGGGAGGCGGTGGACCCGGCCAGGCGGGACGAGGACCTGCCGTGGCTGCTCTTCCTGCAGGGCGGGCCGGGCGGCAGGTCGCCGCGGCCGACCGGCGCGGACGGCTGGCTGGGGCAGGCGCTGAAGACCCACCGGGTGCTCCTGCTCGACCAGCGGGGAACCGGCCGTAGCACCCCGGTCACCGCCGCGACCGTCTCCGGCTCCGACGCCGGGCTGGCCGCCCGCCTCGCGCACTTCCGCGCCGACGCGATCGTCGCCGACGCCGAGCTGATCCGCCGCGAGCTGTGCGGCGGGCGGGCGTGGGAGACCCTCGGCCAGAGCTACGGCGGGTTCGTCACACTGACCTACCTGTCGCGGGCGCCCGAGGGCATTTCCGCCTGCTACGTCACCGGTGGCCTGGCCGGGCTCACGGCGAGCGCCGACGACGTCTACGCGCGGACCTACCCCAGGGTCCGCGCCAAGGCCGAGCGGTACTTCGCCCGCCACCCCGGCGACTCCGCCCGCCTGGACGCGATCGCCGACCATCTGCGCGACCGGGAGGTCCTGCTGCCCGACGGCGACCGGCTGACCGTGCGCCGCCTGCAGAGCCTCGGCATGTGCCTGGGGACGGGCGACGGCGCCGACCGCCTGCACTGGATGCTGGAGGAGGCGTGGGCCGGGGGCCGGCTCTCCGACCCGTTCCTGTACGAGGTCATGACGGCCACCGGGTTCGTCGGCAACCCGCTCTACGCGGTCCTGCACGAGTCGATCTACGCCCAGGGCGGCGCCACCGCCTGGGCGGCGCACCGCCTGCTGCCGGAGGACTTCGCCGAGGACGCGCGCCCGCTGCTGCCCACCGGGGAGATGATCTACCCCTGGATGTTCGACGAGATCGCCGCGCTGCGCCCCTTCAGGGGCGCCGCCGAGATCATCGCGGCCCGCTCCGGCTGGCCCGCCCTCTACGACCCGGTACGGCTGGCGGCCAACCGGGTCCCGGTCGCCGCCGCCGTGTACTACGACGACATGTACGTCGACGAGGGGCTGTCGATGGAGACGGCCCGCGCGGTGGGCGGGGTGCGGGCCTGGGTGACCAACGAGTGGGAGCACGACGGTCTGCGCGTCTCCGGCGGCCGGGTCCTCGCCCGCCTGATGGAGACGGTCAAGGGCGTCCACGGCCCCTGAGCCGCCGGGCCGTCCCGCTTCCGTCCCGCTTCCGCCCCGCCCCCGGGTCCCGTCCCGCGTCTCAGGACCCCGTCCCCGCTCCGCCTCCGCTCCCGGCCGCCCGGCTTCCGCCGGACGGCCGGGCGGGCGGTCAGGCGGGCGGTTCGACGAGCGGGAGCCGTACCTGGAAGCGGGTGTCGCCGGGCCTCGACTCCACCCGCAGGTCGCCGCCGTGCCGGCCGGCCACGATGCGGTAGGAGATGTCGAGCCCCAGCCCGGTGCCCTCGCCGACGGCCTTGGTGGTGAAGAACGGCTCGAAGATCCGCTCCTGCAGGTGCTCCGGGACGCCGGGGCCGGTGTCGCAGATCTCCACCAGGGCGGTGGTGTCGTACTCCACGCGGGTGCGGACGGTCAGCGTGCCGCTGCCGTCCATCGCGTCCAGCGCGTTGTGGATCAGGTTGGTCCACACCTGGTTGAGCTCCCCGGCGTAACCGGGGATCGGCGGCAGTTCGGGGTCGTAGTCGGTCGCCACGCTCACCCCGGGCGGGATCTTGCCCTTGAACATGGCGAGCGTGCTGCCCAGCAGCTCCCGCACGTCCACCGTCTGGTACGGCGCCCGGTCCATCTGCGAGTACTGCTTGGCGGAGGCCAGCAGTGAGGAGATCCGCCCGGTCGCGTCGGTCACCTCGTCCAGCATCTGGCTGATCTCGACGGCCTCCGAGAGCCAGCGCACCGCGCCGGACAGGTGCTCCTCGCCGACCGCCTCGCGCACCGTGTCCAGCCCGCCGGGACCGAAGCCCGCGCTCACCAGGGCGGGGGCCAGCTCCCAGCCGTCCGGCACACCGGCGTCCTCCAGCGCCTCGCCCAGCGCGTCCTCGGCGTCGGAGATCTCCAGCGGGGACCGCGCGGGAACCTCCGCGGCGCCGTCCGTGCAGCCCTCCTGGAGGTCGATCAGGGCGCGCAGCCGGTCGGCGGGGATGCCCGACTCGGCCAGCGCGGCCAGCTCCCGCCGCGACGAGCGGACCATCTCCCGCAGCTCGCCCACGGCGCGCACGGCCGCCGCGGCCGGGTTGTTGAGCTCGTGGGTGAGTCCGGCGGTGATCGTGCCGAGCGCGGTCAGCCGCTGCCTGCGGTCGATGAAGTCCCGCTGGGCGAGCCCGCCGAGGCGCACCCCGTCGAGCAGGTGCACCGCCATAGGGAACCACTCGCCGATCATGTGCCCGTACTTCTTCGCCGGGAGCACGAAGAGCCGCGACGGCTTGGTCGCGCGCAGAGAGTGGGCGTAGGAGTCCGGGGCGCGGTCGCCGAGGTAGGCCGAGATCGCCCCGGCGTAGACGCCGGGCTGGGAGGTGGGGGCCATGGAGACCGGCCCGGCGGGGGTCTCGGTGGTCATCATGACCTCGCCGTCGATGAGCACGAAGAACGACTCGGCGGGATCGCCCTGCCGCAGGACCGTCTCACCCGCGTCGTAGCCGCGTTCCTCGCCGTGGGAGACCAGCCAGCCGATCTTCTCGTCGTCGAGCCTGTCGAACAGGAACAGCCTTCTGAGTACTTCAGGATCGGTCATGCGGCCTTCCTCCCGGCCTCCGCGACGCCGCGGGCCCGGTCTTCTCCGGTTGCCCCGCTCATGCCTTCTCCAGGTAGCGGTGGACGAGCGCCACGGCCATGGCCCCCTCGCCGACGGCCGAGGCGACCCGCTTGATGGAGTCGGCCCGCACGTCCCCGGCGGCGAACACGCCGGGCACGTTGGTCTCCAGGTGGTACGGCTCGCGCTGGAGCGGCCAGTTGCGGGGGCGGTTCCCCCCGGCGGTCAGGTCCGGCCCGGTGAGGACGAAGCCCCGGGCGTCGCGCTCGACCGTGTCGCCGAGCCAGTCGGTGAACGGCTCGGCGCCGATGAAGACGAACAGCCGCTCGGTGTCCACCGCCCGCTCGCCGTCCGGCCCCTTGAGGACCAGCCGCTCCAGGTGGCCGTCGCCCTCGGCGGCGGTGATCTCGGTCCCGGTGTGCACCTCGACGTTCCGCAGCCCGGAGATCTGCTCGATCAGGTAGTGCGACATGGACCTCTCCAGCGAGTCGCCCCGGACGAGGAGGTGGACCGTGCGCGCGTACTTCGACAGGTGGACCGCGCACTGCCCGGCCGAGTTGGCCGCGCCGACGACGTAGACGTCGCTGCCGGCGCACTCGGACGCCTCGGTCAGGGCCGCGCCGTAGTAGCAGCCGGAGCCGATGAAGCCGTCGAGGCCGGGGGCGGTGAGCCGCCGGTAGGCGACGCCGGTGGCCAGGATCACGGTGTGCGCCGCGATGCTGCCGCCGTCGGCGAAGCCGATCACCCGTGCCCGGCCCCTGACCTCCAGGCTGGTGACCTGGCGGGCGGTGAGCAGCTCGGCGCCGAACTTCAGGGCCTGGCGGCGGGCGCGGTCGGCGAGCTGGGCGCCGGACAGGCCGTCGGGGAAGCCGAGGTAGTTCTCGATGCGGGAGCTCTGCCCGGCCTGGCCGCCGGAGGCGTGCTGCTCGACCAGCACCGTGCGCAGCCCCTCGGAGGCCCCGTAGACCGCCGCGCCCAGTCCTCCCGGGCCGCCGCCGATGACGACCAGGTCGTAGAAGTCGGTGGCCGGGGTGGTGGACAGGCCGACGGCCGCGGCCAGCTCCGGGACGGAGGGGGCGGTGAGCGTCACGCCCTCGGCCGTGACCACCACGGGCAGCCGGTCGGGCGGCGGGGCGGCGCCGGTCCCGCCCGCGCCCGCTCCACCCGCTCCGCCCGCGCCCGTCTCAGTCGCGCCCGTCTCGCCCGCCGCGGCGAGCAGTTCGGCGCCCTCGGGGGTGTCGGCCAGCATCCAGCGGTAGGGCACCTGGTTGCGCGACAGGAAGTCGCGGACCTCGTACGACCGCGCCGACCAGCGGGCGCCCACCACCCGCAGCTCGCCGGCCTCGCGCCGGTCGGTCCGCTGCCAGGCGTCGAGCTGGGCGTCCAGCACCGGGTAGAGCTTCTCCTCCGGCGGGTCCCACGGCTTGAGCATGTAGTGGTCGAGGTCCACGACGTTGATCGCCTGGATCGCCGCGTCGGTGTCGGCGTAGGCGGTGAGGAGCACGCGGCGGGCATGGGGGTACAGGTCCATGGCCTGCTCCAGGAACTCCACGCCGTTCATCTGGGGCATGCGGTAGTCGGCGAGGACGGCCGCGACGTCGTCGCCGCGCAGCCGTAGCTCGCGAAGGCTCTCCATGCCCTGGGCCGCCGTCTCGGCCCGGACGACGCGGTAGGAGTGGCTGTAGCGGCGTCGCAGGTCACGCGCCACCGACCGCGACACGCCCGGGTCGTCGTCAACCGTAACGATGACCGGTTTATCCATTATCTGCCTTCCAGGAGACGGCGCTTCCTTGAAGGATGTCATAGGTGGTCATACCTATATCGGACACCCCGAAAGATCAACGGCGGACGCCGGCGATGTATCGCTCGGCCAGCAGCACCACGGCGCGGTCCTGGGTGTACACACCCCAGCCCGCGCCGTTCGCCAGGCCGCCGATCAGGGCCTCCCGGCGGTCGCCCACGACGACGAGGAGACGGCTCCCGGCGTCCTCACCGGCCGTGCCCCCGGCCACGTCCCGCCCGGACCCGGTCATGTCCCCCGTCGCGTCCCCCACCGGGCCCCGTTCGGCCCCGGAGCACGTCTCCGACACCTCGACCCCGCGCTTCGCGGCCCTGCGGACCAGCGGGGACAGCCGCGCCGTCTCCTCCGGCCAGGCGGCGACGAGCAGGGAGGAGCGGGCCGCGGCCACCACGTCCCCGGCACGGGTGAGCAGCGACTCGGCGTCCCTGAGGTTGTGGGTCGGCGGAACCTCGGGCGGCGCGGCGATCGTGGGCAGCGAGGACTGCAGCGACTCCATCGAGTCGTCGAACTCCCGGCGCATGCGCTCAAGCAGGGCCGCGGGCGGCAGCGGCTGGTAGCCGACGACGCCCTCCTCCTCGTGCAGTTCGTAGGCGGCGCCCCGAGACACCAGCTTGCCCAGCGTCTCGTAGACCGTGCTGCGCGGCACGCCCGAGCGTTTGGCCACCTCGTAGCCGTTGAGCGGCCGTCCGGCCCCGACCAGCGTGACGTACGCCTTGGCCTCGTAGCCCGACATGCCCAGGCGTTGCAACTGCTCCACGACGTCTCGCATCGCAGTCATGCTACGGCGCGCTGTCACCGTTTAGTGTTGTCCCAAACTGCCAAATTCGGCCCCATATTCCGTACAGGAGCACCCCGGGGACGGCGAAGGGCCGCGACCGCCCCGGACGGGGGCGGCCGCGGCCCGGACGAGGGGCGGCGGGGACGGTCAGACCTGGCCGGCCTTCTCCAGCGCCGTGCAGCAGGTGTCCACCATGAGACGGGTGACCGTGTAGGGGTCGACGTTGGCGTTGGGGCGGCGGTCCTCGATGTAGCCCTTCTTGTCCACCTCGACCTGCCACGGGATGCGCACCGAGGCGCCGCGGTCGGAGACGCCGTAGCTGAACTGGTCCCAGCGGGCGGTCTCGTGGTGGCCGGTGAGGCGGTCCTCGACGTCGGCGCCGTAGTTCCTGACGTGCTCCAGCGCGTTCTCGGCGAGCGCCTCGCAGGCGGTGATGATCGCGTCGTAGCCCTCGCGCATCGCCTTGGTGGAGAAGTTCGTGTGCGCGCCGGCGCCGTTCCAGTCGCCCTTCACCGGCTTGGCGTCGAGCGTGGCGGCGATGTCGAAGTCCTCGGCGACGCGGTAGAGCAGCCAGCGGGCCACCCACAGATGGTCGGAGACCTCGACGGGACCGGCCGGGCCGACCTGGAACTCCCACTGGCCGGGCATGACCTCGGCGTTGATGCCGGAGATCGCCAGACCGGCCTCCAGGCACAGGTCGAGGTGCTTCTCGACGACGTCGCGGCCGAAGACCTCGTCGGCGCCGACGCCGCAGTAGTAGCCGCCCTGCGGGGCGGGGAAGCCGCCCTGCGGGAAGCCGAGCGGGCGGCCCTCCTTGAAGAAGGTGTACTCCTGCTCGATGCCGAACCAGGACTCCTGGCCGGCGAACCGCTCGGCGACCTCCACGAGCCTGGCCCGGGTGTTGCTGACGTGCGGGGTCATGTCGGTGTTCAGGACCTCGCAGAGCACGAGCACGTTGTCACCGCCGCGGATCGGGTCCGGGCAGGTGAAGACCGGCTTGAGCACGCGGTCGGAGGACGACCCCTCGGCCTGGTTGGTGCTGGAACCGTCGAAGCCCCAGAGCGGAGGCTCGGCGCCGTCCGCCAGGATCCTGGTCTTGGAGCGCAGCTTGGCGGTCGGCTTGGTGCCGTCGATCCAGATGTATTCGGCCTTGAAGGTCATCCGCGGGACTTCCTTGAGGAGAGAGATGTCTGGTGCGCTGCAAGACTCGCAAGGGGGGATTTCCCGGCTGTTGCCCGTATGTGAACAGAATGTTACCGATGCCCATTTGTCCGGTTTTGGGATGATTGTCGGGTTCAGGGTGTCCTGGGCGCGCCGGCCTCGAAGAGATCCGCCGAGACCGACTCCTGGGCCAGGCGGCGCATGGCGTCGAAGATCCGGCCGTACACCACGGTCAGTACCACCAGCGCCTCGACCGCGCTCTCCCGGGGGCCGGCGAAGGGGATGACGCCGGTCTCGTTCTCGGTGACCAGCCGGAGCGCGGCCCCGGCGTAGGACCGCAGCTTCTCGTCCGTGGCGGGCATGCCGAGCCGGTCGAGGGTCAGGACGGCCTGGGCCAGCTCGTCGCGGGCGGGTGCGAGGGGGGTGATCCGCCAGCCGAGGTCGCCGATCAGCCGGTCCGCCTCGGCGCGGGCGCGCCGCCAGTCCTCGTCGCCGGACCGGGGTTCGACCCCGGGCGCGAGGGCGTAGTGGGCGGTGCCGAGCACGGTGTGCATGTCCAGGCCCTCGTCGTCCACGGCGGCGAGCACCTTGCGGATGGCGGCGATGGGCAGCCGGCCCACCTCCAGCAGTGCGCGGATGAGGCGCAGCCGGCGCACGTGGCCCTCGCCGTACTCCGCCCGGGTGGCCGACGTCTGCTCCCCGGGAGGAAGGAGGCCCTCACGCAGGTAGTACTTGATGGTCGGGACGGGGACGTCCGTGGCGGCGCTGAGCTGGGAGATCCGCATGATCGGATGGTATCGGCGGCCCGGCCCGCCGTCGGAGCGGCGAGCCGGGCCCGCGGGCGGGCCCGCCGTGATGTAGCCGAATGGCATGAAAGCAGGGGGTGCCGACGAAATCAACGCGGTTTCCAGGAATTCGCATGATTTCCTTCGTCAAAGGATCACTTTCCATCGGAAAGCGGCAAGGGGTTGACGCGGTCCCTGGGTAAGAATAATTTTCATCCAACCTCCCGACGGATGAAAGGAATGTCTGTGGCCGCAGGCGCGCTCGGACGCATCCAGACCGAGACGCCCACGCTGCCCGGAGCCCTCCGCCGGGTCGGCGAGGCCATCCTGGCCGACCCGGCCGCGGCCGCCCGTTCCACGATCATGGCGCTCGCCGAGCGCAGCGGCAGCTCCCCGGCGACCGTCACCCGGTTCTGCCGGGTCTTCGGCTTCAGCGGCTACGCCGGGCTGCGGGTCGCGCTGGCCACCGAGACCGGGCGGGCCGCGCAGGCCCACTGGGACGCCGGCGTCGGCCACGAGATCGCCCCCACCGACCCCCTCGACGTCGCGATCGGCGTGATGGCCGCCGCCGACTCCCGGCTCATCCAGGAGACCGCGGCCCAGCTCGACGCCGCCGTCGTCGCGCGGGTCGCCGACGCCGTCGTCGCCGCCGGCCGGACGCTGATCTTCGGCGTCTCCACCAGCGGGTCCGCGGCGGGCATGATGGCCGGGCGGCTGCGCCGGATCGGGATGCCCTGCTGGAGCCACGCCGACGCCCACGAGTCCCTCGCCGAGGCGGCGCTGCTGGCCCCCGGCGACGTCGCGATCGGGGTCTCCCACCAAGGCCGCACCCGCGAGGTCCTGGAACCGCTCGCCGAGGCCGCCGCCCGCGGCGCGACGACCGTCGCCGTCACCTCCTTCGCCCGCTCCCCGCTGGCCGACCTCGCCCGCCTGGTGCTGACCACCGCCAGCAGGGAGACCACCTTCCGGCTGGGCGGCCTGGCCGCCGTCCACTCCCAGCTGTTCGTCCTCGACACCGTCTACGTCGCCGTCGCGCAGCGCACCTACGAGCAGACCGACCGGGCGTTCGAGCTCACCATCCGGGCGCTCGAGAGCCACCGCGTGGAAAGGAACTGACGAGTGGAGACCGGCATGGGGATCGGAGCCGCGGACTACGCCCGCGAGGTGCGGACGCTGATGGACGAGGTCGCCCGCACGCAGGCGGAGGCGGTGGGACGGGCCGCCGCGCTGCTGACCGCGTCCGTCCTGGACGACGGCGTCATCCAGGCGTTCGGCTCCGGCCACTCCGAGGCCATCGCGATGGAGATCGCCGGCCGCGCGGGCGGGCTCGTGCCGACCAACCGCCTCGCGCTGCGCGACCTCGTCCTGTACGGCGGAGCCCCGGTGGACGTCCTCCTCGGCGCCCCCGGCGAGCTGGAGCGCGACCCCGAGGTCGCCCGGCGGATCTACGACCTCGCCCCCGTGCGGCCCCAGGACGCGTTCGTGCTGATCTCCAGCTCGGGGGTGAACGGCTCGGTGGTGGAGCTGGCCTCCGTCGTCAAGGAGAAGGGCCACGCCCTGGTCGCCCTGACCTCCGTACGGCACAGCACGGAGATGACCTCCCGCCACCCCTCGGGCCGCAAGCTCCTCGACCTCGCCGACGTGGTCCTCGACAACGGCGCGCCGTACGGCGACGCGGTCATGCCGCTGCCGGGCGGCGGCACGTTCGGCGCGGTCTCCACCATCACCTCCGCCCTGCTGGCCCAGATGGTCGTCGCCGAGGTGGTGCGCGCCCTGGCCGAGGCGGGCCGCACGCCGCCGGTCTACCGGTCCGCCAACGTGACCGGCGGCGACGAGCACAACCGCGACCTTGAGAACCGCTACGCCGGAAGGATCCGGCGAGGTGCCTGATCACCCCCCAGGAGGAAGAATGACCCAACTGTCCCGGCGCGAGCTGCTGCGCAGCGCGGTCCTCGCGGGAATCGCGCTGCCCGCGCTGTCCGCCTGCGCCACCCCCGCGGGCACCGGCGGCGGAGCCTCCCAGTCCGCGCCGGCCGCCGGAGCCACCAGCGCGGCCAACCCGCTCGGCTTCGCCGAGGACAAGCCCCTGGAGATCTGGATCTTCGACGGCGGCTTCGGCGACGCCTACGCCAAGGACATCCACGAAGCGCTGATCAAGGCCAAGCACCCCAAGCTGGAGATCAAGCACAACGCGACCAAGGAGGTCGCCAAGACCCTCCAGCCGCGCTTCGCCGGCGGCAACCCCCCGGAGTTCATCAACAACTCCGGCGCCAACGCCATGGACTTCGGCGCTCTCGTCCAGGACGGCCAGCTCGCCGACCTCACCCCGCTGTTCGACGCGCCGAGCTGGGAGGACCCGGCCGTCAAGGTGCGCGACACGATCGACCCCGTCGCGATCGAACTGGGCAGCTACGACGGCACGCCGTACGTCCTCAACTACGCCAACACCGTCTGGGGCATCTGGTACTCCAAGAAGCTCTTCGACGCCGAGGGCTGGCAGCCGCCCAAGACCTGGGACGAGTTCCTCAAGCTCTGCGAGACCATCAAGAAGTCCGGCAAGGCCGCGCCGTTCACCTACGCCGGAAAGCACCCCTACTACATCTACGAGACCATCCTCACGCTCGCCGCGAAGATCGGCGGCAAGGACGTGCTGAAGAACATCGACAACCTCGAGGACGGCGCCTGGAAGGCCGAACCGGTCAAGAAGGCCGCCGCCGCCTTCGCCGAGCTCGGCGCCAAGTACCTCCTGCAGGGCACCGCGGGACTGGACCACATCCAGACCCAGACCGCCCACAACAAGGGCCAGGTCGCCATGCTGCCCTGCGGCTCCTGGCTGGAGAACGAGCAGAAGGACACCACCCCCGCCGACTTCGGCTACGCGATGTTCCCGCTGCCGGACTTCACCTCCTCCGACGCCCTGCCGTACGGCGCGCTGCACGCCCAGCCGGGCGAGGAGTACGTCGTGCCGTCCAAGTCGGGCAACCCCCGGGCGGGCATGGAGTACATGCGCGCGATGCTCTCCAAGGAGGGCGCCGGCAAGTTCATGGAGCTGGTCTCCACGCTGACCATCGTCAAGGGCGCCGGTGAGGGACGCACCCTCAAGCCGGGCCTGAAGAGCTCCTCCGACGCGCTGACCGCCGCCGGCGACAACACGGTCTGGTTCCTGTTCCGCAAGTGGTACGCCGAGCTGCACGACGAGGTGGCCGCCGCGTCCGGGCAGCTCATGAACGGCAAGCTCACCGTCGACCAGTGGGCGGACCGCGCGCAGAAGAAGGCCGACTCCATCAAGAACGACTCCTCCGTGAAGAAGTTCTCGAGGTAGGCGGGGTGAGCGGCGGCACGGCTCATACGGCAGGGGCTCCGCGTCCGGCGCGTACGGAGCATGCGGCGGGCGCGGCGGGCGCGACGGCCGGGGAAGCGGAGGACGGCCGGTGAACCACGGCAGGCTGAGGTTCGTCACCGGGTTCCTCGCGGTCCCGGTGGCGCTGTACCTGATCTACGTGATCGCCCCCTACGCGCAGGCGTTCTACATCGCGCTCACCGACTGGCGCGGGGTCACCGCGTCCCCCCGGTTCGTCGGCGTGGAGAACTTCCGCAGGCTCTTCGCGGACGACGTCTTCTGGACGGCGGTCGGCCACAACCTGCTCCTGCTGATCCTGATGCCGCTGCTCACCATCGGCATCGCCCTGTTCTTCGCCTTCCTGCTCAACGCCGGGGGACGGGGCGGCGCCGCGGGCGTGTGGGGGTCGAAGTTCTACCGGGTGGTGTTCTTCTTCCCCCAGGTGCTGGCCGTCGCCGTGGTCGCGGTGCTGTTCCAGCAGGTCTTCCGGCCCGACCGCAGCGGCATGCTCAACGCGCCGCTGATGGCCCTCGGGTTCGAGCCCGTCGGCTTCCTGTCCGACACCGGCGTGGCGCTGTGGTCGATCCTCGGCGTGCTCGTCTGGCAGGCGGTCGGCTTCTACGTGGTGCTGTTCTCGGCCGGCATCGCCTCCATCCCGCGCGACCTGTTCGAGGCGGCGGCGATCGACGGCGCCGGGGGAGCGCAGCTCTTCTTCCGGATCACCCTGCCGCTGCTGTGGGACACCATCCAGGTCGGCTGGGTCTACCTCGGCATCGCGGCGCTGGACGTCTTCGCGATCGTGTGGGTGATGACGGCCGAGCACGGCGGGCCCGACCACTCCACGACCGTGATGGCCGCGGAGATCTACCGCACGGCCTTCCAGTACTTCAAGTTCGGCTACGCCTCGGCGATGGGCGTGGTGCTCTTCTTCTTCACCATCGGGTTCGCGGCGCTGGCCCTGCGCCTGTCGCGGCGTGAGCGAATCGAGTTCTAGTGGCGGAAGCGGCGATTCCCCGGAGCCGGGCCCTCGCCCGGGAGGAGCGCAGGCGGCGGCTCGGCCCGTTCGGGGTCCTGACGCACCTCGCTCTGCTGGTGTGGACGGTCCTGGTCGTGATCCCGATCGCGTGGACCTTCCTGGCGTCGGTCAAGAGTGAGGACGAGATCTTCGGCGACGCCTGGTCGCTGCCGGCCGTCCTGCGCCTCGACAACTGGGCGCGGGCGTGGGACCAGGCTCACATCGGCCAGTACATGATCAACAGTGTGGTCGTCGTGGCGTTCGGCGTGTCCGGCACCATGCTGTTCGGCTCCATGGCCGCCTACGTGCTGGCCCGCTACCGGTTCTTCGGCAACCGGGCGATCTATCTCCTGTTCGTCTCGGGCCTGGCCTTCCCGGTCTACCTCGCGCTGACCCCGCTGTTCTTCGTGGTGCAGAACATGGGGACGCTCCCGGTGGTCGGGCCGTTCATCGGGCTGAACACCCACGCCGGGCTGGTCCTGGTCTACATCGCCTACTCGCTGCCGTTCACCGTGTTCTTCCTGGCCGCGTTCTTCCGGACGCTGCCCGGCGCGGTGGCCGAGGCCGCGTTCGTGGACGGGGCCTCGCACACCCGGGTGTTCTTCCAGATCATGCTGCCCATGGCCCGGCCGGGCATCGTCAGCGTGACGATCTTCAACGTGCTGGGGCAGTGGAACCAGTACCAGCTCCCGCTGGTGCTGCTCAACTCCGACCGGGACAAGTGGGTGCTCACCCAGGGCATCGCCGACATCTCCACCGCCGCGGGCTACGACGCCGACTGGTCGGCCCTGTTCGCGGCGCTCAGCATGGCGATCCTGCCGATGCTCGTGGTCTACACGATCTTCCAGAGCCAGATCCAGAAGGGCCTGACCGCCGGGGCGCTCAAGTGACGCCCCGCTGACGCCCCGCCGGCACGGTCCGGCGGGTGGCCTCTCCTCCTTCCCCGGGAGGGGCCGCCCGGCGGCGCCGGACCGGGGGCCGGCGGGCGGCCTCCCAGCTCCCCGCGGTCCTCACGCCTCCGGGCGCTTCGGGCCCCTCGGGCCGCCCCTCGGGTTCCCGGGGTCCGTCAGGTTCTTCAGTGCCTCGCGGCGGCTCAGGCCGGTGATGCCCATGTGGTCCACGTAGCGGAGCACCTCGCCCGGATTGGTCTTGGCGTACTCGCGCAGCGCCCAGCCGATCGCCTTGCGGGCGAAGAAGTCGTTGTCGGACAGGCTCGGCTCGATGCAGGCGTGCAGCAGACCGGGGTCGGTGGCGCCCCGGAACCGGTTCTGGCACAGGATGGCCGTACGGCGCCGCCACAGGTCGCGGTCGCGGGCCCAGCGCAGCATGAGCGGGCGCATGACGTCGGGGAAGGCCGCCAGCAGGCCGCCGACGCGGTGGACGGCCAGCTCGTCGACGTAGTCCCACCACGCCCCGGTGACGATCATCTCCTCGTACATCGGCAGCGCGTCGAGCGTCTGGTGGGCCCGGTAGAGCCGGAAACCGGTCAGCTCGATCGCGGCGTAGCGCTCCTCGCGGTACTCGGCGTCCCGCCACAGCGTCAGCGCCGCCTCGCGCCACTCGTGCGCGTCCCGCAGCGGGTGCTCGCCGAAGACCCTCCGCAGCGCCGTACGGCGCGGCACCGCCTGGGCCCCGAGGAAGGGCAGGTCCGACTTCATGTAGGCCCGCATCGCCTCGGCCTTGCCCGGGTCCGCCGCCTCCGTCAGGGCGATCCGCACGGCCTTGTGCAGTGTGTCCATCGCTCCCCTTGACTTCCTCCCGACCCTAAAGGATCGGGATTCCCCGTGCCGCCAGCGCGGCATGCTGCCGCGTGGCGGTTCGGGGTGGTTGACGCTTCACGGACCGCCCAACGGCGAGGTCTCCACGTCCTGAGACCGCCAGCCCGGCGGCCTTGATGTTCTTGGCGGCGTTCACGTCGGAGTGTTCGGCATGTCCGCAGGAGGTGCAGGCGAATCGCGCTTGGCTCTCGCGCGATGCCGCATCCACCGCCCTGCACGCCGAGCACGTCTGAGACGTGTACGCCGCCAGTACCTTGATCACTTCGGTGCCCGTGTACCGGGCCGCGTTGTTCAGCGCGAGTTCGAGTCCGTACCAGCCCTTGTCCAAGATGGCCTTGTTCAGGCCGGACTTCTGAGTGACCCGCGAACCGGGCTGCTCGACGGTGCCTTTCGCGCTGGTTGTCATGCTCTTCGTTTTGAGGTCTTCCAGCACAATGGTGCCGTACCGGCTGGTGAGCGTCGCGGCGGTCTGGGCGTTGAAGTCCGCGCGGCGGGAGCGGACCCGTTGCAGGAGCGTGCCCAGTTTGGCGGCCACGCGCTTGCGGCGGTTGCTGCCCTTACGGGTGCGGGCGAGTTGCTGGTGCAGGCGGCGGTGGCGCTGCGTCTCGCCATCGGTGACGAACGGCCGGTTGTGGAAGTCCGCGTCGCTGGTGGTGGCAGCGACCACCACCCCCCGGTCGATGCCCACGACCGGGCCTGAATGCGTCTGAGGGGCGCCCTGTCCGTCTTCGATGAGGAACGATACGAACCAGCGCCCGCCGTCGCGGGTGATCGTGGCCGAGCGCACGACCCCGCCCAAGGGGCGGGACCAGCGGAATCGTACCCAGCCGAGCTTCGACAGCTTCACCCGGCCCCAGCGGCGACCGATCCGCTCCACGGCGATCTGCTTGGCGTCGGGGAACCGGAAGGACGGCGACCACTTGCGGTGTGACCGCCAGCGGACCTTCCACGCCCCGTGGGTCTTGACCGCCTGGTCGAGGTCCTTGAGGGTCTGCTGGAGAACGTGGGACGGTGCCTCGGCCAGCCAGTCGAAGTCGCGCTTGGCGTCGGCGAGCTGCTTGCACTGTTCGGCGTAGCCGATGAACGCCCCACGTCGCCGGTAGGTGCGGCGCTGCTCCAGCGCGGTGTTCCACACTGACCGGCAGATGCCGCCGATGTGTTCGGCGAACGCGGCCTGTTCGGGGGTGAACTCAACGCGATATCTACGGCCGGACAGCATGAAACACCTCCTTCCACGAGAACGCTTTAAGATCTCTAATGGTACCATGCAAAATCATGATTGAGCGTATGAGCATCCGAGAACTCCGGGACAACCTCGGCCGCCGCGTCGAAGCGGCACACTTGACCGGGGCCCACACCATCGTGGAGAAGTACGGCGAAACCCAAGCCGTCCTCGTCCCCTACGCATGGTGGGCCGAGCGGCAAGAACGCGGGGGCCAGGGCACGCTCGCGCCTTAGCGGGCACTCCCGCTCGGGCTGACCCCGCCCTGAAGGACGGGGCTTGCGTCCTTCGAGTTCAGGTCAGTCCCGGTGGCTACTGCGCTCGCCGGTGGCCAGGCCGTCGAACAGGATCGTGATGTAGTGCTCGGCGATGGCCGCGGTGTCGAGGCGGCCGTCCGGCCGGAACCAGCGGACCGCGACCCAGATGGTGTCACGGATCATGCGGTAGGTCAGCTTGGGATCGACGTCGGGGCGGATCCCGCCGGTGGCCTGGCCCCGTTTGATCTGCTCGATCCACATCCGCTCGACCTCCTCCTCGGCCTTCACCAGGTAGCCGAAGCGGTCGCCGGGCAGGGAGCGCAGGTAGTTCCAGTCGTTCTGCATGACGGTGACCGCGGCGCGGTGCGGCTCCAGCGCGGCGAACCCGGTGCGGACCATCTCCGCCAGGACCTCGCGCGGCTCGCCCCCGCGCGCCAGCACGGCGCGGTAGCGGCCCACCAGGTCGTCGAGGAAGGTGGTCAGCACCTCGTCGACGATCGACTCCTTGGAGTCGAAGTGGTGGTAGAGGCTCCCGGACAGGATGCCGGCCTCCTCCGCGATCTCGCGGACGGTCGTGGCCTGGAACCCCTTGCGGGCGAAGAGCTCGGCGGCCAGCTTGACGAGGTGGTCACGGCGCTCGGAGGCCGACCCGGACGCGGTCGCGCGCCTGGCCGCGCCCTGACGTCCGGCCGGGGTCCTGGTCGTGCCGCCGGAGTTCTTTCGCGTGTTCACGTCACCCATTATGAGACTTTGCGCAATCGCTTGTTCGCCGGAACACACCAGCTCACGCCCGTTCTCTCCGGCGAGCAGGCGCACGGCCGGGAAATCGGCGGAGGTCCTGCGGACGGCGGGAACGGCCCGGTGCCCGGATACGGTGACCCGCGTGAGGCGCAAGACGACGGTGGCCGGGGATCTCCTGCTGTGGGTGCTTCTGTGCCTGCCCCTGCTGTGGGGAGGCGTGTCCGTCCTGCCGGCCGACCGCTACACCTCCTGGTGGGGTACACCGCGTACGACGCCGCCACCTCCGTGCTGCCTCCGGCCGGCTTCGCGCGGCTCCGGGTGGGCATGGAGCAGGCCGCGGCGGAGGCCCTGCTTCCGGCCAGGACACGGATCGACGGCCCGGCGGCGGGGGAGCCGCGGGCGCCCTCCGGGGCCCGGTGCCGGTACTACGGCACGCACGCCGACCCCTTCGGCGCGCGGAGCGGCGAGCTGTACCGGCTGTGCTTCGCGGACGGGCGGCTGACGGGAAAGGATTTCCTGCCCGCCGGCCGGGTTCCGTAGAGTCGGGCGGCGAGTGGCGCCCGCAGGGCGCTCGGGGTCGTGGAGCCGGGCGGAGAGCGGGGCGCGCGGGGTCGTGGAGCCGGGCGGAGCACGGGGCGCGCGGGGTCATGGAGTCGTGGAGTCGCGGGGGCGTGAGGTCGTGGAGCCGCTGGGCGCGGGGGCGCGGGGTCACGGGTTTCGGAGAAGGAGGACGTGGTGGTCCGGGTGGTGCTGGCCGACGACGAGGCCGTGGTCCGCGCCGGGGTGCGGATGATCCTGTCCGCCGATCCCGGGATCGAGGTGGTCGCCGAAGCCGGCGACGGCCGGTCCCTGGTCGAGCTGGTGCGCGCCCACCGGCCGGACGTCGCGCTGGTGGACATCCGGATGCCGGGCCTCGACGGGCTGGCCGCCGTCCCCGAACTGCGCCGGGTCGCCCCCGGCACGGCGGTGCTGATCATGACCACCTTCGGTGAGGACGCCTCCATCGCCAGGGCGCTCGGTGACGGCGCGGCCGGGTTCCTGCTCAAGACCGGCGACCCGCGCGAGTTCCTGCTCGGGGTGCGGGCGGTCGCCGAGGGCGCCGCATACCTGTCGCCCCGGGTGGCGTCCCGGGTGATCGACGGCGTCGCCGGCGACCGGCTCGCCCGGAGCTCCGCCGCCCGCGACCGGATCGGCGTGCTCACCGACCGCGAGCGGGACGTGCTCGGCCTGCTCGGCGCGGGGCTGTCCAACGCGGAGATCGCCGGTCGCCTGCACCTGGCAGAGAGCAGCGTCAAGACGTACGTGAGCACGATCCTGGGCCGGCTCGGTGTGCGCAACCGGGTGCAGGCCGCCATCCTGGCCCACGAGGCCGGGCTGGCCGCGCGGTCCTGAGGCGGCCCCGGCGGGCGGGACGGTCCTCCGTCACAGGGCCCGGCGGCGGGCCGTACCGGTGTCCAGCAGCAGCGTCCGCAGGGCGGCGTGCCCGCGCAGCCTGCCGACCAGCCTCGTCACCGGGGCGGCCAGGGCCCACATGACCAGTGGCGCCACCACCGCGCCGAGCAGCAGGCCGGCCATGACGTCATGCGGGAAGTGGACGCCGACGAACACCCGGGAGAAGGCGCCCAGCACCGCCAGCACCGGTACGTAGAACAGCGTGCGACGCCAGGCGACGGCCAGCGCCACGGCGGTGGCGCCGGCGAGCGTCGCGTGGTTGCTCGGCAGCGACCAGTCCCCGAACTCCGGGCACGGGACGAGGGTGACCACGCCGTGGACCAGGCGGCAGGGGCGGTCGATTCGCAGCGTGTCCTTGACGATCTCGCTGACCAGGTAGGACGCCACCATCGCGACGGGGGCCAGGAGCGCCAGCGCCATGGTCCGGTCGCCGCCGCGCCTGGCCCGCCACCAGGCGGCGAGGTACAGGACGGCGAAGAGCAGCAGTACGGCCTCGGTGCCGACCTCGGCCAGTTCCTGGAACCAGTGCGGGGTGGTCCGGGCGAACGCGGTGATCTGCCGGTACCACTCGGCGCTCACGTCGGGGACGTCTTCGATCTCGTTGTGCACGCTTCCTCCGTGTCGTTCCAGACGGTGCTGATGACCGTAGGAAGCGGGAGGTGCGGCCGGCCGTCGCCGAACGTCGCCGGCTGCCGTTGACTTTAGTCAATGCCGGGGCGGCGCCCGGCGTTCCGCGGAGCCCCGCCTCGGCGTGTCGGCGCGGTGCAGGAAGGCGGGGAGAACGCGGCCGGCCGGGGGCCCGGGGGTCTTGGCGGCGTGTGGAGGACCGGCGGGCCCGGAGGGCCGGGAGAGCGCGCAGAGCAGGCGGTGCGGCAGGCCGTCCCTCGTGCGGACCGGCCGCGCAGGGGAGGGGCGGCCGGTGGCCGGGGTGAAGACCCACGGTCAGCCCACTGGCAATTAGTAAACTTTCCTATTAGATTTGCGGGGAGTCCCGGGAGAGCGCTCTCGCCGGGAAGACCCCTGGGACAACGTGCTGCCCGCGCGCCCACGGCAGGAGACGCCGTCGCCGGGCGAGGAGGATGAATGAAGCACGGCCGAGAGCTGCTTCGCCTGGCGGACACCGTTGTCCTCCCCGGATTCGAGGGGAGGACCCCGCCCGACTGGCTCCGGCGGCGGCTGTCCGAAGGTCTGACCGGGGTGGTGCTCTTCTCCCGCAACATCGCCTCCCCGAGCCAGGTCGCGGACCTCACGGCGGCGCTGCGCGCGGAGAACCCGCAGGTCCTCGTCGGGGTCGACGAGGAGACGGGGGAGGTCACCCGGCTGGAGGCCGCCACCGGCAGCAGCAGGCCGGGAAACTTCGCCCTGGGCGTGGTGGACGACCCCGGCCTCACCGAGGAGATCGCCCGTGACCTCGGACGCGACCTGGCCCTGGCCGGGATCAACCTCGACTTCGCCCCCTCGGTGGACGTGAACTCCAATCCGCGCAATCCGGTCATCGGACTGCGTTCCTTCGGCTCCGGCCCGGATCTGGTCGCCCGGCACACCGCCGCCTGGATCCGCGGCCTGCAGTCCGCCGGGGTCGCCGCCTGCGCCAAGCACTTCCCCGGTCACGGTGACACCTCCGTCGACTCCCACCACGGGCTGCCGCTCGTCGGCGCCGACGCCGACGAGCTGCGCGAGGTGGCGCTGCCGCCCTTCCGCGCGGCCGTGGCCGAGGGGGTGCGGGCGGTCATGACCGGTCACCTGCTGGTCCCGGCGTTCGACTCCGCCATGCCCTCCACGCTCAGCGGCCCGCTGCTGCGCGACCTGCTCCGCGACGAACTGGGCTTCGGAGGCGTCATCGTCACCGACGGCATCGAGATGGAGGCGGTCTCCGGACCGTACGGCATCGGCGGCGCGTCCGCGCTGGCCATCGCCGCCGGGGCCGACGCGATCTGCGTGGGCGGCGAGCACGCCGACGAGCGGACAGCCGTCGCGGTGCGCGACGCCATCGCCGACGCCGTGGTCGAGGGCAGGCTCCCCGAGGAACGGCTGGCCGACGCGGCCGAGCGGGTCTGCGAGCTGGCTCTCTGGGCCGCCTCGGCGGGACCCGCCCGCCGGTCCGCCGTCTCCGCGTCTCCCGGGGGGCCGGCCGCCGGCCGTACCGTCGCGCCGGCCGGTTCCCCGGAGGCGTCCGCGCGTCCCGGGGGCGTCCCCGCCGGCCTGGCCGCCGCCCGGCGGGCGCTGCGGGTCACCCGGCGCTCCTCCGCGGCCGTCATCCCGCTGCCCGCCCCGCCCCACGTGCTCGAACTCGCCCCCGAGATGAACCTCGCCATCGACCCGCACACCCCCTGGGGCGTCGGCGAGCCGCTCGGCAAACTGCTGCCCGGCACCACGGTGACCCGCCTGACCGCCCCGGAGGCCACCGGGGGAGCGGTCGAGGCGGTCCTGGTCGCGGCGGCCGGCCGGCCCCTGGTCGCCGTCGTCCGCGACGCCCACCGCCACGCCTGGCAGACCGCGGTCCTGGAGCACCTGCTGGCCGCCCGGCCGGACGCCGTCGTGGTCGAGATGGGGCTGCCCGACCGCCGTGACCTCGGCGCGGTCCACCTGGCGACGTACGGCGCCGCCCGTGTCTGCGGTCAGGCCGCCGCCGAACTGCTCGCCGGGGGCGCGGGGTTCTGACGACGGGCCGGCCGGGGCCGCGCCGAAGCCCACGACCGGGCCTTCCCGAAATGCCGGTTGAATCGGAATAGTTCTGATTGTTCGCAAATAGGACGTACTTCGTAAAGGGCGTCCTCGCCGAAGAGAACGACCCGGACCGGACGGGGGAGACGCCGAACTCCCGGCACGGCTCGGGTTCGGTCGGGGCGGACGCGACCGGTCAGGCCATCTCCCACAGCAGGCGGTAGTAGGCGATGCGCTCGGGGTCCGGGGCGACCCCGTAGGCGTCGTAGATGACGCCGTCGTATCCCGGGCCGTAGTTCCAGTCGGTGCTCCACGCCGCGACCGCGAGGTCGGCCCACCGGTCGGCCATGCCGAGCGAGCCGAGGTCCACGTGGGCGGCGAACGCGCCGTCGTCGTCCAGCAGGGTGTTGGGGGCGCACGCGTCGCCGTGACAGACGACCAGGCGGTCGATCGGGGGCGGCGCGCCGATGCGCGCCCTGGCCTCGGCGAGGTCGGCGCATCCGTGCGCGGCGAGCTCGCTCACCGGTCCGTCGCCGGCGGCGAGACGCTCGTCGGCGCGGACGAGCCGGCGCTCGACGCTCCAGTCGAACGGGCATCCGTCCACGGGCAGGGCGTCGTGCAGCACGCGCAGTCCCCGGCCGATCGCGGCGGCCGCGGTCGCCGGGTCGGCGGTCCACCGGGGGTCCACCGCCGACCGGCCGGGAATCGCCGCCGTGACCAGCCACGCGCCGTCGGCGTCCGCGCCGTGCTCGACGACCCGCGGAACGGTCACCCACCGCCGCGCCCAGGCCAGGCGCTCCGCCTCACCGGCGAGGTCGATCTCCGGAGTGCCCGCGGCGACCCACTTGACGTACCGGCCGCCGCCGGAGGCGTCCCCGAGGCGGAACGTCAGTCCGCCGAGCTCGTTGCGCCACACCGGGGTGACGGTGTCGCCGCCGGCGAGCGCCGCGACGACGGCGGGGACGGGCACCGGCCCGGTCGGGATCTCGGAGATGACGGGGAGGCTCATGACGGACATGATCCTCCCCGCTCCGGGCCGGTGGCGAACGGTTTCCCCGGCGGCGGGCCGGCGGGTCGCTCCCGCCGGGAGGGGCCGCGGGCGCTCGGTCCTCGATCCGGTCCCCGGTCCCGCCCCCTGCTCAGCCCTCGGTCCGCTCCACGGGGAGCCACAGCTCGGCCTCGGCCTCCCCGCCGTCCTGGGACATCCGGGTGCGCAGGATCTCCGGCCCCGGCCTGGTGCGGTACGGGTTGGACGGGAACCACTGCGAGTAGGCGTCCGCCCAGATGTGCTGCAGCGTCTCCGGGACCGGCCCCGAGTCCTCGAAGACCACCCACGTCCCCGCCGGGACGGCGAGGGCGTCCAGGTCTCCGGGGACGTCGGCGCCGGTCACCACGCCGTGGTAGTAGTCCAGTTCGCTGCCCTCCGCGCGGCCGGGGTCGATGTCGTCGCACACGGAGACGATCCCCCGCGGCTCCTGGTCGGACAGCGCCGCCATCCGCCCGAGGGTCTCCCGGCCGATGCTCCGGATGTGGTCGACCATCGGCTGGTTGACCCCCAGGTGGACCAGGGGGATCCGTGCCTTTCTGCCGGCCACGCGGAACGCGTCCTTCTCCACGATCCGGTATCGCATGCTCGTGCTCCCCTCGATGACGAGGCGGAAGGACATGGGGGGCTGGAAGCGCAGGGCCGCGCCGGTCCGCCTGGCCTCGCCGGGACCGATGCCGTGCACGGCCCGGAACGCGCGGGCGAACGCCTCGCCCGAGCCGTAGCCGTACCGCACCGCCACGTCGAGCAGCGTCTCCTCTCCCGCGATCACCAGGGCCCCGGCGACGCTGAGCCGCCGGCGGCGGACGTACTCCGACAGCGGCATGCCGGCCAGCGCGGAGAACATCCGCCGGAAGTGGTAGTCCGACGTGACGGCGATCCGCGCCAGCTCGGCGACGTCGATCGGCTCGTCGAGGTGCTCCTCGACGTACCGCATGGCCTGGTTCAGCCGGTCCAGCATCCCCGTCTCCCTCCCTTTCGAGCCGTCACGCCAGGAGCGGCGCATCTCCCAGGCGGTCCTCTAAGTGTCGGTGCTGCGCCTGCGGTAGGCGCGCTGCCGGCAGGCCCGCGAGCAGTACACGCGGGGACGGCCGGAGCGGGCGGCGTCCAGTGGGGTGCCGCATTCGGGGCAGCTTTCCCCGCGAACTCCGTCACGAATTACGTCACGAGTTTCGTCACGTTCGCCGCCGGGTCCACCGTCGCGCTCCCCGGCGCGTTCGCGGACGAGCACCTCGACGCCGTCCAGGAGGCGGCTCAGGCCGAACGTGAAGGAGTCCTCCGGACGGTCCCAGCCTCCCGTCTCCCACAGGCGGGTGATCGCGGGGTAGCGGCCGAGCCGTTCGTACAGGGAGTCGCGGGCGCCCCACCAGTCCCGCTCCGACACGCCGCTGCGCCGCTCCTCGCGTCGCGTCTCGACCAGGAGCAGGGCCTCGGCGTCCACGAACCGGCCGAGCAGTCCGATCACCGCGATCACCTCGGGCGGCCGTAGCGCCGTGCCGGCCAGCGTGCCGAGCATGTGGTCGTAGTAGGCGACGCCGTTGGGGCCGGGAAGGTGCCGGGATCCGCGCACCTCGGCCAGCCAGGGATGCCGCCCGCGGAGCTCCCACCCCTGCCGGGCCACCTCCTCCAGCCTCTCCCGCCAGCCTTCCCCGGCCTGCGGGCGGTCCGGCGCCCCGGCGGGGGAGCTGCCCCGCGCCTCGGCGAGGACCTCGCCCGTGACCTCGTCCACCATCAGGTCCACGAGCTGGTCGCGGCCGGGGACGTGCCGGTACAGCGACATGGTCGTGAAGCCGAGCCGGTCGGCGACCTTGCGCATCGACAGCCCCTCCAGGCCCTCGGCGTCGGCCAGCTCGACGGCGGCGCGCACGATCCGGCGCAGGCTGAGGCCCGGTCGCGGCTCGTGTTCCGCCTCCCGCCACAGCAGTTCCATGCCGTGGTCGGGGTCCCCCGATCCGCCTCGCGCCATTGGCACCTCCCGTGTTTATAGTGTATTACCTTGTGTACGGCATAAACAGCAAAGGCGGTCAAGCATGCTCCATCTCCACGTCGCCCCCGGCGGGGACGACTCCTGGCCCGGCTCCCTCGAACGCCCCTTCGCCACCCTGGAACGGGCCCGGTCGGCCGCCAGGGAGGCGGGAAGGGAGGCGGACGGGGACGTCGTCGTCCTGCTCCGGGGCGGCGTCCACGAGCTCACCCGGCCCCTCGAACTCACCGAGGCCGACTCCGGCGTCGTCTACCAGGCGTACGGATACGGCACCCCCGAGCAGGAGGAGGCCGTCCTGAGCGGCGGCCGGACGATCACCGGGTGGCGGGAGCGCGACGGCGTCTGGACGGCCGAGGTCGGCGACCTGGAGACCCGCCAGCTCCACGTCGACGGCCGCCGGGCCGAACGCGCCGGCATCCCGGGCCTGCCGGGCTCGTCCCCGGCCGCGACCGCCACCGGCTACGTCACCGACAGCGCCGGCCCGCTCGGCTGGCGCAGCCCCCGCGACGTGGAGTTCGTCCACCGGGGCGTCTACCCGTGGACCGAGGCCCGCCTGGGCGTCGCGGACGTCGCCCGCGACGGCGGCCGAACGGTGATCACCATGGCCCGGCCCGCCTTCGACTGGGCCATGAAGCTGTACGACTCCGCGTGGGGCGGCGTCACCTCCACCGGCCCCGGACTGCCCACCCGGATCGAGAACGACCCGAGCTTCCTGCGCGAGCCGGGCACCTTCGTGCTCGACCGCTCCCGCCCCGGCGACCACGTGCTGCACTACCTTCCCCGTCCCGGCGAGGACCCGGCGCGCACGAAGGCGGTCGCCCCGGTGCTGGAGACCCTGCTGCGCGCGACCGGAACGCGGGGGACGGCGTTCCTGGGGCTGGTGTTCGCCGACGCGACCTGGCTGCGCCCGAGCCGCCCCGAGGGCTTCGTGCACTACCACGGCAGCGGCTACTACGAGGGCGGCGGCGTCGAGGTGGCCGCCCTGGGGGAGGGAGCGTTTGTGACGTATCCCACCGCGTCCGTGACGATTCCCGCCTGCGTCGCCTTCGAGGACACCGTGGACGCGGTGGTCGAGGGCTGCCGGTTCACCCGGCTCGGAGCGTCCGGACTGGGCGTGTCCGGCGGCGAAGGGCTCACCGTGCGGGGCTGCGAATTCGACACCCTCTCCGCCGGGGCCGTCGTGGCGTCCGGCGGCCGGGGCACCGTGATCGAGGACAACCTGGTGCGCGGCATCGGGCTGGAGTACCGCGGATCGCCCGGAATCTCGATCATGAAGACGTCCGGCTGCGTCGTCGCGCACAACGAGATCGGTGACGTGCCGCACTGCGGGATCGTGGCAGGACCCGGCGAGGGCACCCGCATCCTGCACAACCGCACCGCCGACACCATGCGGGTCCTGGCCGACGGCGGCGGGATCTACCTGTCCGGGCCGCAGGGCCGCTCGCACGACGACGGCGCGCTGGTGCGGGGCAACGTCATCGAGGACACCCGCACGCCGTACAACTTCGGGCTCTACACCGACTACGGGGCCTCGTGGGTGACGGTGGAGGGCAACGTCGTCGCCCGCGCCGACAACACGGCCGTGCTGCACGTGGCGCCGCCGCTGGAGAACGTCGTCTACCGGGACAACTTCTGGGACGCCGACCCGATCGGCCACGCCGACCCGCCGGACGGAGTCACCTACGAGGGGAACGTCACCCTCAAGGACGAGCACGAGCTGAACGCCGCCACCGCCGCCATCCGGGCGCGGGCCGGCCGGCGTCCCCGGCCCCGGAGGGCCGGTTCCTGATCCGCCACGGCATGGATCGGGACATCTGCCGGGTGCTCTCCGCCCGGACCCGGTTCGGCCAGGACGGCGCGGCGCCGGCGGCTCAGGGACAGAATCGGGTGCATGACCGACATGCCATCGAGACTGTCCATCGTGACCCTGGGGGCGAGAGACCTGCCGCGGCTGCGGGCGTTCTACCGCGGGCTGGGCTGGCCGGAGCTGCCGTCGAGCGACGACGCGTGGGCCGCCTTCACACTCGGCGGGGCGGTGCTCGCGCTGTACCCGCTGGATGAGCTGGCCGCCGAGGCCGCGCCGGGGACGCCGCCACCGGGCGGATGGTCCGGAGTCACCCTGGCCTGCAACGTCGACCGCGCCGAGGACGTGGACACCGCCTTCGCCGCCGCCGTGGCGGCGGGCGCGGTTCCGGTCGCCGAGCCCGTGGACCGGCCCTGGGGCGGGCGCTCGGCCTACATCGCCGACCCTGAGGGCCACCGGTGGGAGATCGCGTGGGCGCCGAACGCCGCGTTCGACGAGCGGGGCACCCTGACGGCCTTCGGCTGACGAGCGGGGCGCCCCGGCGGCCTTCGGCTAGTGCCCGCCGGGGCGACCGCGGTGGTCGTCCTTCGAAGCACGGCCCCTGAACGTGTCGAGGCCCACGCCGCCGAGGAACACGGTCAGGGGCCCGTCGGCGAGCCTGCCCTCGCGGCGGGCCCTCATCAGATCCCGCCCCGCCTCCTGGATCTTCCTGCCCGCCTCCCGGGCCCTGCCCTCGGCGAGCTTGCGGGCCGCCTCCCGGATCCTGTCGTGCGTCTTGCGCGCCAGACGCGGATCGATGCCGCCGCGCGCCTGCTGGGCGGTCACGGCCCGGTCGAAGGCCGCCAGCCAGGCACGCGGATCCCGTACGGCGGGCCGGGCCGGGGTCCCGGTCGGCGCGGGCGTCGGCTTTACGGTCGGCCGTGTCGTGGGCCGGGCGGCCGGGGTCGGCGTGGCGGAGGGCTTCCGTTCGCGGACCGGCTCCACGGGGGCGGCGGCGGACACGGTGGCGGTCGTCTCCGCCGGACCGGACGAGCCCGAGAACAGGGTCGCCGCTCCCACGGTGGCGACCACGATGGCCGCGAGGGCCGCGCCGACCTGAAGGAGGAGCCGCCGATCCCCTCTCGCCCCGCCGGACCGGCCGGGCCGTACGGAGGGCGGAACGACCGGCGGAACCGGCGGGGCCTCGAACACGGTGGTGTCGCCCGCGCGGGCCGCCGCCGGGATCGTCGGAGACGCCGGGATCGCGGACACCGCCGCCTGGCGGGCGGCGCCGGGTGGGACGGCCGCCGCTGCCGGGGTGGGCCGTACCGGGGGTCCGGCGGGATGGGCGCCGGACGGGGCGGGCGGCGCCGCGGAGGCGGGCCGTACCGGGGTGTGGACCGAGCGGGCGATGCCGTCCAGGACCTGGCGCACCTGCTCGGCCCCGGCGGGCCGTTCGCCGGGATTCTTGGCGAGCATGGCCATGACGAGCCGCTCCAGCTCGGCGGGGACGCCCGGCCGGTGGACGCTCAGCGGGTCGGGGGAGCGGTGGACGTGCTGGTGGACGAGTTCGGGCACCGAGCCGGTGAACGGCGGACGTCCGCACAGCAGTTCGTAGGCGACGCAGCCGAGCCCGTACAGGTCGCAGGCCGCCTCCCCTCCGGACTCGCCGATCTGCTCGGGCGCCAGGTAGGCGGCGGTGCCCACGATGGCGCCTGCCGTGGTCGGCCGCGCGGCCTCGCCGGCGACGTGCGCGAGACCGAAGCCGACGACCTTCAGCGTGCCGTCGCCGTTCAGATGGAGGTTGGCGGGCTTGACGTCGCGGTGCACCACTCCGGCGCGGTGCGCCGCCGCCAGTCCCGCCGCGGCCTGGGCGAGCAGGAGGCAGGTCTCGGCCACCGGCAGCGGGCCGCGCGCCGCCAGCTCGGCGGCGAGGTCGCGGCCGGTCAGCAGCTCCATGACCATGAAGCGGCGGTTCGCCTCCTGGCCGACGTCCAGCAGGGTGACCGTGTTGGGGTGCACGATCTGCGCCGCCGCCCGCATCTCGCGGGTGAACCGCTCGGCCGCGGCGGCACCGCCCGCCGGAGGGTCGAGGATCTTGACGGCGACCGCCACGTCGAGCCGGTGGTCGTACGCTCGCCACACCTCGGCCCCGGCGCCCTGGCCGATCCGCTCCACGAGCCGATACCGCCCCGCGATCAGATCCGGCGTCACATCCGGCATATCAGCCCCTACTGACTACGTCCCGGCAATTCTGGCCAACCTTACGGGTGCCCCGGCCGTGGCGCGGACGGCTTGGGAACGTGAGCGGTTCGGGAACACGGACGGCTCGGGGGACGTGGGCGGCTTGGGGACGTGGGCGGCTCGGTGGGGGCCGTCATGGCCGGAGCCTCGTGGTCAGGCCGGCGGCATCAGGAGGGCGTCGACGAGCCGTACGGCGTCCGCGCTCTCCGCGGGGCGGCCGCTGAGGGCCTTGACGATCATGGCGCCCACCAGGGCCTCGCTCAGCTCCGCGACGAGCGCGTCACCGCGCAGCTGGCCGGCCTCGATCCCTGCGGCGAGGCGCCCGGCGAGTGAGGAGCTCCCGCCGAGGCTGTCCCGCAGCCGGGCGCCGATCTGCTCGTTCGCCGTCGCGGCGGCGATCAGCGAGATCATCAGCCCGCGCCCGTCCGGCTCCCGGAGGAGCTGGAAGAGCTGATCCAGCCACGCGACGAGGTCGGCGCGCAGATCTCCGGTGTCCGGAATCGTCAGCCTGGACGGCAGCAGCATCCCGTCCAGAAGGCAGTCGGCCACGAGATCGCCCTTGGCCGGCCACCAGCGGTAGATCGTCTGCTTGCTCACTCCCGCCTCGGCGGCGATCCCCTCGATCGACAGGTGCTCATAGCCCCGCTGGGCGAACAGCCTGGCGGTCGCCTGAAGGATCGCCAGCCGCGCACTCTCACTGCGGGGCGCCCCGCGACCTCGGTTCGGCATGGCCCTCATCCTAGCGATATTTCAAATACGGTACGTTGCGTATGATAATTCTCGGAAGCCCTGAAGGGGTGACTACATGGCCGAACTCCTCTACCGGCTGGGCAAGGCGGCCGCACGGCGCTCGTGGATCACGATCACCACGTGGGCAGTGCTGCTGGTCCTGGCCGGCGCGGGCTTCGCCGCCGGATCCGGCACGCTGACCTCGAACTTCGACATCCCCAACACGGCCTCGTCGAAGGTCGTGGACGAGCTCGCCGACAGGTTCCCCGACTTCGCCGGAGCGTCCGGCACCGCCGTGTTCCACACCGCCGACGGCTCGCCGTTCACCCCGGAGCAGCGGGAGCGGATCAGCGCGCTGGTCGCGGACGCCGGCGGACTGAAGGGAGTCACGCGGGCCGTCGACCCGTTCGAGACCGAGCGGCAGCGGGCGGACCGTGAACGGGAGCTCATCGGCGGCAAGCAGCAGATCGAGGACGGCCGTGCCCGGCTGGACGCCGGCCGGTCGCAGCTGGACGCCGGTGCGAAACGGCTCGCGGACGCCCAGGACCGGCTCGACGCGGCGCGCGAGCAGGCGAAGGCGGCGGGCGCGCCGGCGCCGCAGCTCGCGGTGCTCGACGCGCAGCAGAAGCGGCTGGACGCGCAGAAGGCGACACTCGCGAAGCAGCGGAAGAAGATCGACGATTCACGCGCCGAGCTCACGAGGAACGGTGAACGGCTCGCACTCGGCGAGCGACTGCTCGCCCACGCGTCGAAGATCCGCATGGTGTCCGGGGACGGCTCCGCCGCCCGGGTGACGATCGCGTTCACCGAACCCCGCATGGAACTGGCCCCCGAGACGAAGAACGGGGTCATCGACCACTTCACGGCGAAGCCGATCGACGGCGTCGAGGTCGACTTCTCCACCGACATCGCGCAGGGCGTCCCGCAGATCATCGGAGTCGGTGAGGCGGTCGGCGTCGTGATCGCCGCGGTCGTCCTGCTCGTCATGCTCGGCAGCGTCATGGCCGCGTCGTTCCCGATCGTCACGGCGCTCGTCGGCGTGGCCACCGGCGTTCTGGCGGCCCTCGCCTTCTCGGGCGTGGTGCAGATGGCCTCGGTGACCCCCGTTCTCGGCGTCATGCTGGGCCTGGCCGTCGGGATCGACTACTCGCTGTTCATCGTCAACCGCCACCGCAAGCAGCTGCTGCAGGGCGCCGGCGTCCACGAGTCCATCGGCCTCGCCAACGGCACCGCCGGCAACGCCGTCGTGTTCGCCGGATCGACCGTGGTCGTCGCCCTGCTCGCGCTCAACGTCACCGGTGTCCCGTTCCTCGGCCTGATGGGCACGGTCGGCGCCGTGTGCGTGCTGATCGCCGTACTCGTCGCGATCACACTCACGCCCGCCCTGCTCGGGCTCGCGGGCATGCGCGTGCTCTCCCGGAGGAGACGCGAACGCGTGCCGGCGGCCCCGGCCGCGGCGGATGCCGCACCGGTGAGCAGGCCCGTCACGCCCATGCCGACGTGGCGTGCCGTCGTGACGGCCCTCGCCTCGGTGATCGCCCTGCTCGTCGTCGCGATTCCGTCCCTGTCCATGCGGCTCGGCCTTCCCGACGGCTCGTCCGAACCGAGCGGATCGACCACGAACACGGCTTTCACCGTCGTCGAGCGTGAATTCGGCGCGGGCGCGAACGGGCCGCTCCTCGTGGTCGCCACCCTCCCGGCCGCGGTGCCGGACGACGACCTCACCGCGGCGGAGACGACCGTCGCGGACGCCCTCGCGGATCTCGGCGACGTCGACGCCGTCGCCCCGGCCGGCGTGTCCGGCGACAAAAGGGTCATCGCCTTCCAGGTCGTGCCCTCCGAGGGGCCGAACAGCGAGTCGACGGAGCGGCTCGTCCGTGACCTGCGGACGATGAAGCCCGTCTTCGTGGAGGCCGTGGACGGCGACGTCTCGCTCGGCGTGGCGGGCCAGGCGGCGATCAACATCGACATCTCCGAGAGCCTCGCCGGGGTCCTGCCGGTGTACCTCCTGATCGTGGTCGGCCTGTCGCTTCTCATCATGATCGTGGTCTTCCGCTCGTTCCTGGTGCCACTGGTCGCGACCGGCGGCTTCATCCTGTCACTGCTGGCGACCTTCGGCGCGGTCGTCGCCGTGTTCCAGTGGGGCTGGCTCGCCGGTCCGCTCGGCATCACCGGGATCGGCCCGATCCTGAGCTTCCTGCCGGTGATCCTGGTCGGCATCCTGTTCGGCCTCGCCATGGACTACCAGCTGTTCCTCGCCTCCGGCATGCGTGAGGCGTACGTGCACGGCTCACCGGCGCGTCTCGCGGTCACCCAGGGCCTGCGCGCGGGCCGTTCGGTGGTCATCGCGGCGGGCGTCATCATGGTGGCGGTGTTCGGCGGGTTCGTGTTCAGTGAGTCGATCATCATCCGCTCGGTCGGGTTCGGCCTGGCCTTCGGGGTGCTCCTGGACGCGTTCGTCGTGCGGCTGCTGCTGATGCCGGCGCTCATGCACCTGCTCGGAACGTCGGCCTGGTGGATCCCGAAGTGGCTCGACCGGATCATGCCGAACGTGGACGTCGAGGGCGCGGCGCTCGAACGGCGGCACCACCTCCACGACTGAGGCCCGCCCGGCCCGGCGCTTCCCCGCGTGCGAGGCGTGCCGTGCCCGGCCGCCTCCTCGCGTGCGCGGACCCCCGGTCTCCGGATCACCGAGACCGGGGGTCCGCCGTGGCAGGGGAGAGCCCGCCCGGCCGAGGCGAAAGTCGTGATATTTCAAAACGGGATTCTACGAGCAATGGCGGACCGGGCCGGGCGATAAGCGAAACCGAAAACGTGGCAAACGTCATCCGAGCCTTGTCGGCATGAACGATCAATACCTACTGTGGTATTCAACGGTATTCAACGGTCTGTTTTCATCGGGGTCCTGGAAAGGGCGGGGGCGGTGTGGCCGAGCCGATGGTGCCCAATCCCCGGCACGCGGAGCTGAGACGCCTGCTGACGGAGGCCGCGGACCGGGCCGAAGAGGTACGGCGCGCATACCGGCCCGCCTCCGCGGCGATGCGGTCGGGGCAGGTCTGGACGGGGCCGACCGCCACCGCGTGGACCGCCGAACTGGAGGCCAGGCACCGGCGGCTCGGGCAACTCGCCCAGCGGGTGGTCGACGTGATCGAGGAGGAGCTGCGCCGCCAGCCCGCCACGGTGACCGAGTCGCAGGCGAACGCCATGCGCCGGGAGGCGGCCGGCCGAACCTGACCGGCACGGCCTGAGCCTCCGGCCGGACGCCGAACCCGACCGGCGCGATCCGAGCCCCCGCCGGACGCCGAACCCGACCGGCGCGGCCCCAGCTCTCGCCGGGCACCGGGCCGGCGCCGACCGGCTCGACCGGTCCCATCCGCCCGTCAACGATCGAAAAGGGGGAAGTCCCGGTGGCATCCAGTGACGAGTTCTGCGGCATCGACCCCGACGGGATGGGACGGTTGGCGTCCTCCCTGGGCGGCGCGGCCGACCGGCTGACCTCCCTCAGCCGGGAACTCGACGGCAGACTGCGGCGGTACGGGATCAGCGCTCCGGAGCTGCGGGAGATCGCCGACATCGCGGGCTGGGGCGGTGAGCAGGTGTCCATGTTGCGCCGCCGGATCGACCTGATCAACGATCTGGGCGCGGGCGCCCCGGAGCCGGGCGGCACGGGAGGGGCCGGTGGCTCCTCGCTCGTCCGGCTCCCCGCCGACCTGGAGGCGCTGGAGGCCGCCCGGGGCCTGGCGACCATGTACGGCAAGGACATCTTCGTCAACTTCGAGGGCGACTTCCAGGCCAAGCTGATCCACGAGCACGCCGACGAGGTGGCGGCCCTGGCGAAGAACCCCCAAGCCGCCGCCGCCTTCTACGCCCTGCTGTCCCCACAGGTCCGCGACAGCCTGGCCAGCCGTATCGCGCGCACCGGCAGCAAGACCGCCAAGCAGGACCTGGCGGCCTTCAGCAAGGTTCTGGGCGCGGCTCTCCGCGCTCCCGCCCTCGTCCCCGCATTCACCAAGGTCAAGGCCGACCTGGCCAAGCCGACCAATGACAAGGCCGCCGCCTGGAACCGTCTCGCCCTGCTCAAGGGGGCAGGCGCTCCGGCAGCCGTCCGCAGCGCGGCGGCCCGCGGCCTGGTCCTGGACGACTTCGCCAAGAATCCAGGCCAGGACCGCCGCGCCGCCGGAACCACCGATACGAAGGCGTACGGATACTCCGCCGACCTGGTCGCCATGTCACTGGATCTCCTCGCCAGGGACGGCGCGGCCGTACGGGACGCGTTCGCGAAGATGGGCGGGGCGGACCTGAAGCTGAGCCAGGTCGACAAGATGAAACACCTCATCGGTTACGCCAAGGTGATCGACACCGGGGACGAGGTGGCGGCGGCCTTCGGCCGGGCCATGAAGGCGGGCACCGAGGCGACGGCAGAACAGGCGGGGCACCACAGCCCGGCGGCTGCGGCGTTCACCATGGACATGATGAGGGCGGCGGGCTCCTTCGGTGACGACATGCCCGAGGCCGCACGAGAATCCATGGTGGCCATCGCGAAGTCCTACATCCATGAAATGGCCTCGGGCGCCCGTTTCGACAAGGCCGTGGATCGCGCCTCCGGCATGAAGATCCCAGAGAACTGGATCACTCTTCCGGGGGTGACTCCGGCGTTCCATCTCAGCCCCGGCGACACCCATCGCTTCCTCAAGACCTTCGTCGGGGACGAACGGCTCACCGAGGACTTCGACACGGAAGCGGGCCGGTTCCGCCATGAGACGTTGACAGCCGCAGCCCGTCTGGACGCACGTGGCACGACCAGATACTTCGAAGACACGGCGAGGATGTTCGGTGACCTCGCCGGAGTCGAGTTCAAAGCGACGTTGGATGTGCGTGGCGAACTGGACGCCACCGACGACCTGATCCGAGACATCACAAAGAACACCATGGCTCTTGGAATCGACAAGATCCCCATCCCAGGCGCTGCCTGGAGCCTCGTCAAGGCATACGGCATCAGCACTCTTCTGGATGGTTGGGCCGACAGCTTCGAGACCAGGGTCGAGAAAGCGACCGGGGCTCGGTCGGACTTCGTCCTCCGCCAGAAGTACGACATGGCGTACATCCTCCACGAGGCCCGCTACCCCGTGAGTGATCCGCCGCCCCAACTTGTCAGTAAGAAGACCGGTCATCTAAAGACTTATGATGAGCTCTTCAACGAAGCCAAGGGAGAGGTAGGCAAAGACAAGACGCTGGAGCAAGCGCTCCGGACGAAGCTGGCCTCATACGAGCAGTGGATGGATCAAAATGACGAGTTGGACAAAAAAATTGAATACTCGTCGGCGTTCCTTGCCAGCGAGCAAGCCAAAGAACAACTAAGGGTATGGAACTAGCGCGGCCTTCATCGTGGCAGGCAGGAGGTCATGGCATGCAGTCGCCACGTAGGAGGTTCAGGGGAAACATATACGACCACTGAGATCCCTGAACTCTTAGAACCCTGAATGAAGCGCCCCTCTTCTGTATTTTCCTGACTGGGATCAGAATCCACCTTATAGCCGAGCCGCTGGGCTAGGACATTCTCCATGACCGCCTGAGCCCGCCCAAGATGAGAGGTCAGTGGCTCGTCGGCTCGTTCATCGTCTGCCGTGGCTCGCAACACCCGCTTAAACTTCCCTTTATCGCAGGGGATGTCTTTTTCTGGACGCTGCAAAACCCGGAGTTTCATCAGCGGGTTCTTGAATAGATCGTCGGTCTCCAAGCGGTGCGTGTCCTTCTGTAGTTCGTCCGCCGCATCCTTCAGTGACGGCTCAGAGGTGCATCCTGAGACTGTCAGGGCCAGGGCCAGTGCCAAGCCGATGGCCAGCGATCGGGTGACGCGCATTCAGCACCTCCGGAGCGGCTGAGGCCGGGACATCCCAATCTTCGCCCACTCCGTCCGGCCGCGCCACACCCTTCGGTCACCTATTTGTCGGCAGTGACTGAGGCTTTTTCATCCTCGCGCGATCTCGTAGTTCTGCAGGACGGCGATGGCC
>NZ_JBEZNH010000041.1:0-75144 GCF_040653115.1 Streptosporangium sp. NPDC048047
CCGCCCGGGGCTGGGACATCTCCGGTGTCGAGGAGGCCTGGGCCGAACGGCTGCGCGACAAGGGCTTCGCCGAGGTCGAGCCGCGCACCAACATGGCCACCCCGGTGTTCGACGGCGCCAGCGAGGAGGAGATCGTCGGCCTGCTCGACAGCACCCTGGTCAACCGGGACGGCGGCCGCATGGTCGGCCCGAACGGCAAGGCCAAGCTGTTCGACGGCCGCTCCGGCGAGCCGTTCCCGCACCCGATCTCGGTCGGCTACATCTACATCCTGAAGCTGCTCCACCTGGTGGACGACAAGATCCACGCCCGGTCGACGGGCCCGTACTCCATGATCACCCAGCAGCCGCTCGGCGGTAAGGCCCAGTTCGGCGGCCAGCGCTTCGGTGAGATGGAGGTGTGGGCGCTGGAGGCCTACGGCGCGGCCTACGCGCTGCAGGAGCTGCTGACCATCAAGTCCGACGACGTGCTGGGCCGCGTGAAGGTCTACGAGGCCATCGTCAAGGGCGAGAACATCCCCGAGCCGGGCATCCCCGAGTCCTTCAAGGTGCTCATCAAGGAGATGCAGTCGCTGTGCCTGAACGTCGAGGTGCTCTCCAGCGACGGCATGTCGATCGAGATGCGCGACACCGACGAGGACGTCTTCCGCGCCGCGGAGGAGCTCGGCATCGACCTGTCCCGGCGCGAGCCGAGCAGTGTCGAAGAGGTCTGATCTAGAAGCTGAGGAGGGGATTACAAATGCTGGACGTCAACTTCTTCGATGAGCTTCGGATCGGACTGGCGACGGCGGACGACATCCGTCAGTGGTCGCACGGTGAGGTGAAGAAGCCGGAGACCATCAACTACCGGACCCTCAAGCCCGAGAAGGACGGCCTCTTCTGCGAGAAGATCTTCGGTCCCACCCGGGACTGGGAGTGCTACTGCGGCAAGTACAAGCGCGTCCGCTTCAAGGGCATCATCTGTGAGCGCTGCGGCGTCGAGGTGACCCGGGCCAAGGTGCGCCGTGAGCGGATGGGCCACATCGAGCTGGCCGCGCCGGTCACGCACATCTGGTACTTCAAGGGCGTGCCGTCCCGTCTGGGATACCTGCTCGACCTGGCCCCGAAGGACCTGGAGAAGGTCATCTACTTCGCGGCCTACATGATCACGCACGTGGACAAGGAACTGCGCGAGCGTGACCTGCCATCGCTGGAGGCGAAGATCTCCGTCGAGCGGCAGCACATCGAGCAGCGCCGTGACGCCGACGTCGAGGCCCGCCAGAAGAAGCTCGAGGGCGACCTGGCCGAGCTGGAGGCCGCCGGCGCCAAGGGCGACCAGCGCCGCAAGGTCCGTGAGGGCGCCGAGCGCGAGATGCGTCAGCTCCGCGACCGGGCCCAGCGCGAGCTGGACCGCCTGGAGGAGGTCTGGAGCCGCTTCAAGAACCTCAAGGTCCAGGACCTCGAGGGCGACGAGCTGCTCTACCGCGAGATGCGCGACCGCTTCGGCCGCTACTTCCGCGGTGGCATGGGCGCCCAGGCCATCCAGGAGCGTCTGTCCAACTTCGACCTCGACGCCGAGGCCGAGAACCTCCGCGAGACGATCCGCAGCGGCAAGGGCCAGAAGAAGGCCCGCGCGCTCAAGCGTCTCAAGGTCGTGTCCGCGTTCCTGAACACGCGCAACTCGCCCAACGGCATGGTCCTCGACTGCATCCCGGTCATCCCGCCGGACCTGCGCCCGATGGTGCAGCTCGACGGTGGCCGGTTCGCGACCTCGGACCTGAACGACCTGTACCGCCGGGTGATCAACCGGAACAACCGCCTCAAGCGTCTTCTCGACCTCGGCGCGCCCGAGATCATCGTGAACAACGAGAAGCGGATGCTCCAGGAGGCCGTCGACGCGCTGTTCGACAACGGTCGCCGCGGCCGTCCGGTCACCGGTCCCGGCAACCGCCCGCTGAAGTCCCTCAGCGACATGCTGAAGGGCAAGCAGGGCCGGTTCCGCCAGAACCTCCTGGGCAAGCGCGTCGACTACTCCGGCCGTTCGGTCATCGTCGTCGGCCCGCAGCTGAAGCTGCACCAGTGCGGTCTGCCCAAGCAGATGGCGCTGGAGCTCTTCAAGCCGTTCGTGATGAAGCGCCTGGTCGACCTGAACCACGCGCAGAACATCAAGTCGGCCAAGCGGATGGTCGAGCGGGCCCGCCCGGTCGTGTGGGACGTCCTCGAAGAGGTCATCACCGAGCACCCCGTGCTGCTCAACCGCGCGCCCACCCTGCACCGCCTGGGCATCCAGGCCTTCGAGCCGCAGCTGGTCGAGGGCAAGGCCATCCAGATCCACCCGCTCGTCTGCACCGCGTTCAACGCGGACTTCGACGGTGACCAGATGGCCGTGCACCTGCCGCTGTCGGCCGAGGCGCAGGCCGAGGCCCGCATCCTGATGCTGTCCACCAACAACATCCTGAAGCCGGCCGACGGCAAGCCGGTCACCATGCCCACCCAGGACATGGTCATCGGCCTGTACTCGCTGACCACCGAGAAGGACGAGAGCGAGAACGCGCCGGGTCAGGGCCGGGTCTTCGGCTCGGTGTCGGAGGCGCTCATGGCCTTCGACCGCCGCGAGCTGGACATCCAGGCCACGATCCAGGTCCGGTTCGACGGGGACGTCCCGCCGCCGCGCGGCTGGCAGGGTCCCGAGGGCTGGGAGCCGGGCGACCCCTACCGCCTGGAGACCACGCTCGGCCGCTGCCTGTTCAACCAGACGCTCCCGGCGAACTACCCGTACGTCAACTTCCAGGTCGGCAAGAAGCAGCTCTCGGCCATCGTCAACGAGCTGGCCGAGAAGTACCCGAAGGTGGAGGTGGCGGCCGCGCTCGACGCGCTCAAGGACGCCGGCTTCTACTGGGCGACCCGGGCCGGTGTGACGATCTCCATCGAGGACGTCATCGCGCCGCCGAACAAGGCCACGATCATGGAGTCGTACGAGCGCCGGGCCGACAAGGTCCAGCGGGAGTACGAGCGCGGTCTGATCACCGACGAGGAGCGCCGCCAGGAGCTCATCGAGATCTGGACCCACGCCACCAGCGACGTGACCGACGACATGCAGCAGGCGTTCCCCAAGAGCAACCCGGTCTGGATGATGGTTCAGTCCGGCGCCCGTGGAAACCTGATGCAGGTCCGGCAGATCTCCGGCATCCGCGGTCTGGTGTCCAACACCAAGGGTGAGACGATCCCGCGTCCGATCAAGGCCTCGTTCCGCGAGGGCCTGTCGGTGCTGGAGTACTTCATCTCCACCCACGGACAGCGGAAGGGTCTGGCCGACACCGCGCTGCGGACCGCCGACTCCGGGTACCTCACCCGGCGTCTGGTGGACGTCGCTCAGGACGTCATCGTCCGCGAGATCGACTGCGGCACCGACCGTACGGTCCCGCTGCACGTCGCCGAGCGTGACGCGCAGGGCAACCTGGTCAAGCCCGAGAACGGCGAGAGCAACGTGCACGGCCGCATCCTGGCCGAGGACGTCGAGGTGGACGGCAAGGTCATCGTGAGCGCGGGTGTCGACATCAACGACATCCACGTCACCGCGCTGGTCGAGGCCGGGGTGGAGACCGTCAGGACCCGCAGCCCGCTGGTCTGCGAGGCCAAGATCGGTGTCTGCGCCACCTGCTACGGCCGTTCGCTGGCCACCGGCAAGCTCGTGGACGTCGGCGAGGCCGTCGGCATCATCGCCGCCCAGTCGATCGGCGAGCCCGGCACCCAGCTGACGATGCGTACCTTCCACACCGGTGGTGTGGCGGGTGCGGACATCACCCACGGTCTGCCCCGTGTCCAGGAGCTCTTCGAGGCGCGCGTCCCCAAGGGCGTCGCCCCGATCAGCGAGGCCGAGGGCCGGGTCCGCATCGACGAGACCGACAAGACCCGGAAGGTCGTCATCATTCCCGACGACGGTTCCGAAGAGGTCGCCTACCAGGTCTCGATGCGGTCGCGGATGCTGGTCTCGGAGGGTCAGCACGTCAAGGTGGGCCAGCAGCTGATCGCCGGTGCGGTCAACCCCAACGAGGTGCTGCGCATCCTCGGCCCGCGGGCCGTGCAGCTGCACCTGGTGGCCGAGGTTCAGCAGGTCTACCGCTCGCAGGGTGTGTCCATCCACGACAAGCACATCGAGATCATCGTCCGGCAGATGCTCAAGCGCGTGAACGTGCTGGAGTCGGGTGACACCGACATGCTGCCCGGTGAGCTCGTCGAGCGGCCCCGCTTCGAGCGGATGAACCGCGAGTGCGTGGCGGAGCAGGGCACGCCGGCCTCCGGCCGCCCGGTCCTCATGGGCATCACCAAGGCGTCGCTGGCCACCGAGTCCTGGCTGTCGGCGGCGTCCTTCCAGGAGACGACCAGGGTGCTCACGGACGCGGCGATCCACGCCAAGTCCGACTCCCTGCTCGGCCTCAAGGAGAACGTCATCATCGGAAAGCTCATCCCGGCCGGTACCGGCATGCCGCAGTACCGCAACGTCCGGGTCGAGCCGACCGAGGAGGCCAAGGCCGCGATGTACACGGTCGGCGGCTACGACGGCTCCGCGGCGGACTACACCTTCGGTTCGGGCTCCGGCGAGGCCGTTCCGCTGGAGGAGTACGACTTCGGTCAGTACAACCGCTGAGTGTGACGTCGACGGCGCCCGTCCCCTCCGGGGGCGGGCGCCGTCCGCTTTCCCGCTTCCCGCCGAATCCCTGTTGATCTCTCTTGACCGGAATGTTGCGGTGAAGTCCTGACGTTGAGAGGAAGAACGGCCGGAGAAGTCCCGCACGACCGGTAAACTCGTCATGGACCCAGCAGCGACCGGCGGTGAGTCGGCCGCGGGAGTCATGGCACGAATACGGGTGTTCACCGGGACGGCCGGCAGGCGCGATGGTTTTGACGTGTTGCGCTTGACTGGGTAGTCTTACCCACCGTGCCCGTGTCTTCATGGGCCCTCATGCGTGCGCGTCGACAGGTTCCCGCGAGGAGTCGGCAGAGGCGCCGCGTGGTCCCCTCCACCGGGCAGGCTCGGAGCTGGCGCGACAAGTGCGCGACACGCCCGACCGCGTGGGTCGGAGTGGGCGGCCACTTCGCAGGTCATGACACCGGCAGTACCTGCAAAGGCAACAACATTCGAATCACCGGCAAGCACGAACGGAGACGCGGTGCCTACGATTCAGCAGCTGGTCCGCAAGGGCCGCCAGGACAAGGTCACCAAGACCAAGACCCCGGCGCTCAAGGCCAGCCCCCAGCGACGCGGCACCTGCATGCGCGTTTACACCACGACCCCCAAGAAGCCGAACTCCGCCCTCCGCAAGGTCGCGCGTGTCCGGCTCACCAACGGCATCGAGGTCACGGCCTACATCCCGGGTGTCGGCCACAACCTTCAGGAGCACTCCATCGTGCTCGTCCGTGGCGGTCGTGTGAAGGACCTGCCGGGTGTTCGCTACAAGATCATCCGCGGCTCGCTCGACACCCAGGGTGTCCGCAACCGCAAGCAGGCCCGTAGCCGTTACGGCGCGAAGAAGGAGAAGTAAGAATGCCTCGCAAGGGTTCTCCTGGCCGTCGTCAGCTCATGGCTGACCCGGTCCACAACTCGCCGCTGGTCACCGCGCTCATCAACAAGGTGCTCCTGGACGGCAAGCGCTCCATCGCGCAGTCCATCGTCTACGGCGCCCTCGAAGGTGCCCGGGAGAAGACCGGCAACGACCCGGTCGTCACCCTGAAGCGCGCGCTGGACAACGTCAAGCCCACCCTCGAGGTCCGCAGCCGCCGCGTCGGCGGTGCGACCTACCAGGTCCCGGTCGAGGTGCGCGCCTCGCGCAGCACCACCCTGGCCCTGCGTTGGCTGGTGCAGTACTCCCGCGCCCGTCGCGAGAAGACCATGACCGAGCGCCTCATGAACGAGCTGCTCGACGCCAGCAATGGCCTCGGCGCCAGCGTCAAGAAGCGCGAGGACACCCACAAGATGGCCGAGTCCAACAAGGCCTTCGCCCACTACCGCTGGTAACAGCGGGTTCGACGAGACGACGAGGACGCGAGAGAAGTGGCCACCACGACCGCTCTTGACCTGGCCAAGGTGCGAAACATCGGCATCATGGCCCACATCGACGCGGGCAAGACCACCACGACCGAGCGCATCCTGTTCTACACCGGCATCAACTACAAGATCGGTGAAGTCCACGAGGGCGCAGCCACGATGGACTGGATGGAGCAGGAGCAGGAGCGTGGTATCACCATCACCTCCGCCGCTACGACCTGCGAGTGGCTCGGCCACACGATCAACATCATCGACACGCCGGGCCACGTCGACTTCACCATCGAGGTGGAGCGCTCGCTCCGCGTCCTCGACGGTGCCGTCGCCGTGTTCGACGGCGTGGCGGGTGTCGAGCCTCAGTCCGAGACGGTCTGGCGCCAGGCCGACGGTTACGGCGTACCCCGCATCTGCTTCGTCAACAAGATGGACCGCGTCGGCGCGGAGTTCCACCGCTGCGTCGACATGATGGTCAGCCGGCTGAACGCCACTCCGGCGGTCATCCAGCTTCCCTGGGGCGTCGAGGCCGACTTCAAGGGCGTCATCGACCTGGTGAAGATGAAGGGCCTGCTCTGGAGCGCCGAGGCGGCCAAGGGCGAGATGTACGAGGTCGTCGACATCCCGGCCGAGTACGCCGACGCCGCCCGCGAGTGGCGCGACAAGCTCGTGGAGACCGTGGCCGAGAACGACGACGAGCTGATGGAGCTCTTCCTGGAGGGCGTCGAGCCCACCGAGGAGCAGCTGGTCGCGGCCATCCGCCGCGCGACGCTGTCCAGCGCCATCAACCCGGTCCTGACCGGTACCGCGTTCAAGAACAAGGGCGTCCAGCCCCTGCTCGACGCGATCGTCGCCTACCTCCCCGCGCCGACCGACATCCCGGCCTTCAAGGGCCACGCGGTCGGTGACGAGGAGGCGGTCCTGGAGCGTCACGCGGACGTGAATGAGCCGTTCTCCGCGCTCGCCTTCAAGATCGCGGCTGACCAGCACCTCGGTCGTCTCACCTACATCCGCATCTACTCGGGCACCCTCGAGTCCGGCTCCGGGGTCATCAACTCCGTGAAGGGCCGCAAGGAGCGGATCGGCAAGATCTACCAGATGCACGCGAACAAGCGCGAGGAGCGCCCGTCCGCGCACGCCGGTCAGATCGTCGCCGTGATGGGCCTGAAGGACACCACCACCGGTGACACCCTGTGCGACCCGGCCAACCAGGTCGTCCTGGAGTCGATGACGTTCCCGGCCCCGGTCATCAACGTCGCGATCGAGCCCAAGACCAAGGGCGACCAGGAGAAGCTCAGCACCGCGATCCAGCGGCTGGCCGAGGAGGACCCGTCCTTCCAGGTCCGCCGTGACGAGGAGACCGGCCAGACCGTCATCTGGGGTATGGGCGAGCTCCACCTGGAGATCCTCGTCGACCGGATGCGCCGCGAGTTCAAGGTCGAGGCCAACGTCGGCCGGCCGCAGGTCGCCTACCGGGAGACCATCCGCCGCAAGGTGGAGAAGGTCGATTACACCCACAAGAAGCAGACCGGTGGTTCCGGCCAGTTCGCCCGGGTCATCATCGACCTCGAGCCGCTCGGCGAAGGCAACGACGGCTACGAGTTCGCGAACAAGGTCTCCGGTGGCCGCATCCCCAGGGAGTACATCCCGTCGGTGGACGCGGGCGCCCAGGAGGCCGCCGAGTTCGGCGTTCTCGCCGGCTACCCCATGGTCGGGGTGAAGGTCACCCTGCAGGACGGCGCCTTCCACGAGGTCGACTCGTCCGAAATGGCCTTCAAGATCGCTGGATCGATGGCCTTCAAGGAGGCCGCGCGCAAGGCGGACGCCGTAATCCTGGAGCCGGTGATGGCTGTCGATGTCACCACCCCCGAGGACTACATGGGCGACGTCATCGGCGACCTCAACGGCCGCCGCGGGCAGATCCGGGCGATGGATGAGCGCGCCGGCGCGCGTGTCATCCAGGCGCTCGTGCCGCTCTCTGAGATGTTCGGCTACGTGGGTGACCTTCGTAGCAAGACGCAGGGGCGCGCCAGCTTCAGCATGCAGTTCGACTCCTACGCGGAAGTGCCTGCGCACATCGCCAAGGAGATCGTCGCGAAGGTGCGGGGCGAGTAGGTCCGGCATCCGTTCCGGTGGCGGAGGCGACCTGGTCGCCTCCCCGCCGGGAGGGTGCGGGGAGAAAGACGGCTCGCCGGCCGGTCCCGTGAGGGACGGCCTCCCCAAGCCCGAGTGAAAAGACGAAAGTCAAGTCAGAATCTCTAAGGAGACAGACAGTGGCCAAGGCCAAGTTCGAGCGGACCAAGCCGCACGTAAACATCGGCACCATTGGGCACATCGACCACGGCAAGACCACTCTGACCGCGGCGATCACCAAGGTGCTCCACGAGCGTTTCCCTGAGCTCAACGAGGCGACCCCGTTCGACAAGATCGACAAGGCGCCCGAGGAGAAGGCTCGTGGTATCACGATCTCCATCGCGCACGTCGAGTACCAGACCGAGAAGCGCCACTACGCCCACGTGGACTGCCCCGGTCACGCCGACTACGTGAAGAACATGATCACCGGTGCGGCCCAGATGGACGGCGCGATCCTCGTGGTCGCCGCCACCGACGGCCCGATGCCGCAGACGAAGGAGCACGTCCTCCTGGCCCGCCAGGTCGGCGTCCCCTACATCGTCGTGGCCCTCAACAAGGCCGACATGGTCGACGACGAGGAGATCCTGGAGCTCGTCGAGCTCGAGGTCCGTGAGCTTCTCTCGGCTCAGGAGTTCCCCGGCGACGACCTGCCGGTCGTCCGCGTCTCCGCTCTGAAGGCCCTCGAGGGCGACCAGAAGTGGGGCGACAGCATCATCGAGCTCATGACCGCCGTGGACGAGAACGTCCCCGAGCCGACCCGTGAGACCGACAAGCCGTTCCTCATGCCGATCGAGGACGTGTTCTCGATCACCGGTCGCGGCACCGTCGTCACCGGCCGTATCGAGCGCGGTGTCGTCAAGGTCAACGAGACCGTCGACATCATCGGCATCAAGGACACCAAGACCACCACCACGGTCACCGGTGTCGAGATGTTCCGCAAGCTCCTCGACGAGGGCCAGGCCGGTGACAACGTCGGTCTGCTCCTCCGTGGCATCAAGCGCGAGGACGTCGAGCGCGGCCAGTGCATCATCAAGCCGGGCACCACGACTCCGCACACGGAGTTCGAGGGTCAGGTCTACATCCTCTCGAAGGACGAGGGCGGCCGCCACACGCCGTTCTTCAACAACTACCGTCCGCAGTTCTACTTCCGTACGACTGACGTGACCGGCGTTGTGAACCTGCCGGAGGGCACCGAGATGGTCATGCCCGGTGACAACACCGAGATGACCGTCCAGCTCATCCAGCCGATCGCGATGGAGGAGGGCCTCAAGTTCGCGATCCGCGAGGGTGGCCGCACCGTCGGCGCCGGCCGTGTGACGAAGATCCTCAAGTAGTACGCTCGCGGAGCGGCGGCCGGCCCTCGACTCAAAGGACCGGCCGCCGCACCACGAGGTGGCAGTGCCGTACGGCATATGCCACCGGGCACGACCCACGAACCGTGATCTCGCAGTTGGTTCGGCCGAAGTGACCGAAGTAACTGCCAGATCACGGAAGAAAGCGCAGACCGAAAGCGTCTGCTACGTGGGGCACGGACGAGGAAGCCAAGCCGGAGACGGCACGGGCCACCAGGCCCGGCGGACTCGGCCATCACAGCGGCCACAGGCCGCACGCAACTTTTTCAGACGACAGCGAAGGACACCGAGGCCATTATGGCGGGACAGAAGATCCGCATCCGGCTCAAGGCCTATGACCACGAGGTCATCGACGTTTCGGCCAAGAAGATCGTCGAGACGGTGACGCGGACTGGCGCTAAGGTCGCGGGCCCGGTGCCGCTGCCGACCGAGAAGAACGTGTACTGCGTCATCCGTTCGCCGCACAAGTACAAGGACAGCCGCGAGCACTTCGAGATGCGCACGCACAAGCGGCTGATTGACATCATCGACCCGACGCCGAAGACGGTCGACTCGCTCATGCGACTCGACCTTCCCGCCGGCGTTGACATCTCGATCAAGCTCTGAGGGAACGCACTGACATGGCTAAGCAGATCAAGGGCGTCCTGGGCAAGAAGCTCGGCATGACCCAGGTCTTCGACGCGGACAACCGGATGGTCCCGGTGACCGTCGTCGAGGCCGGTCCGTGCGTGGTGACCCGCGTCCGCACCCCCGAGAAGGACGGCTACTCCGCCATCCAGCTCGGCTTCGGGCAGGTCGACCCCCGGAAGGTCAACAAGCCGCTCGGCGACTACCTCCGCAAGCACGACATCACCCCGCGTCGTTACTTCACGGAGATCCGCACCGACGACGCGAACGACTACACCCTCGGCCAGGAGCTGCTGGCCGACACCTTCGAGGCCGGCCAGTTCGTCGACGTGACGGGCAAGAGCAAGGGCAAGGGCTTCGCCGGTGTCATGAAGCGGCACGGTTTCAAGGGTCTGGGCGCCTCGCACGGTACCCAGCGCAAGCACCGCTCGCCGGGCTCCATCGGCGGCTGCGCCACCCCGGGCCGCGTCTTCAAGGGCCTGCGCATGGCCGGTCGGATGGGCAACGTCCGCACCACCATCCAGAGCCTGAAGGTCCACGCCGTGGACGCCGAGAAGAATCTCATCCTGATCAAGGGTGCGATCCCCGGCGCCAACGGCAGCCTGGTCCTCGTCCGCACCTCTGCCAAGAAGGGGGCTGCCAAGTGAGCACCATTGACGTCCTCGACGTGCGCGGAGCCAAGTCGGGCACCGTCGACCTGCCCGAAGACATCTTCGGCGCCAAGGTCAACATTCCTCTGATCCACCAGGTCGTCGTGGCCCAGCTCGCCGCTCGCCGGCAGGGCACCCACAAGGCCAAGACCCGCGGTGAGGTCAGGGGCGGCGGCAAGAAGCCGTACCGCCAGAAGGGCACCGGCCGTGCCCGCCAGGGTTCGACCCGCGCCCCGCAGTTCGCCGGCGGCGGCACCGTTCACGGCCCGGTCCCGCGGGACTACAGCCAGAAGACGCCCAAGAAGATGAAGGCCGCCGCGCTGCGCGGGGCCCTCTCCGACCGGGCCAACGGCGGCCGCGTCCACGTGGTCAGCGGCCTGGTCGAGGGTGAGACCCCGAAGACCAGTGCGGCCCTGGAGTCGCTGCGGAAGATCACGCAGGCTCGCAGCGTTCTCGTCATCGTCGACGAGGGTGACGAGCTCACCTGGCTCAGCCTGCGCAACGCTCCCGAGGTCCACCTGCTGGACGCGGGGCAGCTGAACACCTACGACGTGCTCTGCTACGACGACGTCGTTTTCACTCAGGCTGCGTACGACCAGGTCGTGGAGCGTCTGGGCAAGAGCGGGAAGGAAGACGCCTGATGGAGAAGATCGCCGACCCGCGCGACATCATCATCAAGCCGGTTGTCTCCGAGAAGAGCTACGGCCTGATCGACGAGCACAACAAGTACACGTTCCTGGTACGGAAGACGGCCAACAAGACGCAGGTCAAGATCGCCATCGAGCAGATCTTCGGCGTCAAGGTGGCCAGCGTCAACACCATCAACCGCCAGGGCAAGCGCAAGCGGACCAAGTTCGGCTACGGACAGCGTCCCAACACCAAGCGCGCGATCGTGAGCCTGGTCGAGGGCGACCGGATCGACATCTTCGGTCAGGTCGGCTGACCCGCTCGCACGTAAGTACCCGGCCGGAACGCCCCCCGTCCCATGACGGGGGGCCTTCGGCCGGATCAACCGACAAAGGATGAACGAAAAAGATGGGCATCCGTAAGCTCAAGCCGACGACCCCGGGTCGCCGCGGCGCCAGTGTCTCGGACTTCTCCGAGATCACGCGCAGCACGCCCGAGAAGTCGCTGCTGGCGCCCCTGCACAGCAAGGGCGGCCGCAACGTCCACGGGCGGGTCACCACCCGCCACCAGGGCGGCGGCCACAAGCGCGCCTACCGCATCATCGACTTCCGGCGCCACGACAAGGACGGGATCCCGGCCAAGGTCGCTCACATCGAGTACGACCCGAACCGCACCTCCCGCATCGCGCTGCTGCACTACGCCGACGGGGAGAAGCGCTACATCCTCTGCCCGACCGGCCTCAAGCAGGGCGACCTGATCGAGAACGGCCCCACGGCCGACATCAAGCCGGGTAACTGCCTCCCGCTGCGCAACATCCCGACCGGTACCTTCATCCACGCGGTGGAGCTCCGTCCGGGCGGTGGCGCCAAGCTGGGCCGGTCCGCCGGCGCGCAGATCCAGCTTCTCGCCAAGGAGGGCCAGTACGCCACGCTGCGCATGCCCTCCGGCGAAATGCGCCAGGTCGACGTCCGCTGCCGGGCCTCCATCGGTCAGGTCGGCAACGCCGAGCAGGGCAACATCAACTGGGGTAAGGCCGGCCGTATGCGGTGGAAGGGCAAGCGCCCCACCGTTCGCGGTGTCGCGATGAACCCGGTCGACCACCCGCACGGTGGTGGTGAGGGTAAGACCTCCGGCGGCCGTCACCCGGTGAACCCCAAGGGCAAGCCCGAGGGTCGTACTCGTGCGGCGAACAAGGCCAGCGACCGGCTGATCATCCGCCGTAGGACCAAGCGGAAGAAGCGGTAGGAGCAGCCAAAATGCCACGTAGCCTTAAGAAGGGTCCCTTCGTGGACGACCACCTTCAGAAGAAGGTGGACACGCAGAACGAAAAGGGCACCAAGAACGTCATCAAGACGTGGTCTCGGCGCTCCATGATCGTGCCCGACATGCTCGGCCACACGATCGCCGTCCACGACGGCCGCAAGCACGTCCCGGTGTTCGTCACCGAGTCGATGATCGGTCACAAGCTCGGTGAGTTCGCCCCCACGCGGACGTTCCGCAGCCACGTCAAGGAAGACCGCCGCAGCCGGCGGTAAGCGCCTCAGCGAAGCAGAAGTAAGAGGAGTAAGCGATGGAAGCCAGGGCTCAGGTGCGGTTCGCGCGCCACACGCCCATGAAGGCCCGCCGCGTGGTGGACCTCATTCGCGGGCTGCCCGCTTCGGAGGCGCAGGCCGTGCTGCAGTTCGCTCCCCAGGCGGCGAGCGAGACCGTGTACAAGGTGCTGTCGAGCGCCATTGCGAACGCGGAGCACAACTTCAAGCTCGACCCCGGCACGCTCTTCGTGAGCCGTGCGTGGGTCGACGAGGGCCCGACCCTGAAGCGGTTCCGTCCCCGCGCCCAGGGCCGTGCCTATCGGATCAACAAGCGGACGAGCCACATCACCGTGATCGTGGAGTCCCGCGAGCCGAAGGGGAGGACCCGCTAGTGGGTCAGAAGGTAAACCCGCACGGGTTCCGCCTCGGCATCACGACCGACTTCAAGAGCCGGTGGTATGCCGACAAGCTCTACAAGTCGTACGTTGCCGAGGATGTGGCGATCCGCCGCATGCTCAAGAAGGGCATGGAGCGGGCCGGCATCTCCAAGGTGGAGATCGAGCGGACCACCGACCGGGTACAGGTCGACATCCACACCGCCCGTCCGGGCATCGTCATCGGCCGCCGCGGCGCCGAGGCCGACCGGATCCGCGGTGACCTCGAGAAGCTGACCAAGAAGCAGGTCCAGCTGAACATCCTCGAGGTCAAGAACCCTGAGATCGACGCCCAGCTCGTCGCGCAGGGCGTGGCCGAGCAGCTGTCCAGCCGTGTCTCGTTCCGGCGGGCCATGCGCAAGGCGATGCAGTCGGCGATGAAGAGCGGCGCCAAGGGCATCCGGGTGCAGTGCTCCGGCCGTCTGGGCGGCGCCGAGATGTCGCGTTCGGAGTTCTACCGCGAGGGCCGCGTGCCCCTGCACACGCTCCGTGCCGACATCGACTACGGCCTCTACGAGGCCCGCACCACCTTCGGCCGCATCGGCGTGAAGGTGTGGATCTACAAGGGTGAGGCCCCGACGAGCCGCGCCGAGCGCGAGGCGGCCGCCGCCGGCGCCCGTGCCGGCCAGCGTCGTGACCGCGACGACCGTCGTGGCGGCGGCGCCGACCGTCCCCGTCGTGGCGCCGGTGACCGTCCGCGCCGCGGTGGCGCCGGTCGCGGTGACCGCGCCCCCAGGAACGAGGCGGCCTCGCAGGCCGCCCCCGAGACCGGCCCGGCTGCGCAGCCGGGTGCTGAAGGGAGCTGACCATGCTGATCCCTCGCAGGGTCAAGCACCGCAAGCAGCACCGGCCTGACCGTCACGGCGCCGCCAAGGGCGGCACCAGGGTCGTGTTCGGCGAGTTCGGCATTCAGGCGCTTGAGCACTCCTACGTGACCAACCGCCAGATCGAGTCGGCTCGTATCGCCATGACCCGGCACATCAAGCGTGGCGGCAAGGTCTGGATCAACATCTACCCGGACCGTCCGCTGACCAAGAAGCCGGCCGAGACCCGCATGGGTTCCGGTAAGGGTTCGCCGGAGTGGTGGATCGCCAACGTCAAGCCCGGCCGCGTCATGTTCGAGCTGTCGGGTGTCGCCGAGCCGGTGGCCCGTGAGGCTCTGCGTCGTGCGATGCACAAGCTCCCGATGAAGTGCCGGTTCGTCAAGCGTGAAGTGGGTGAGGCGTGATGGCTAAGGGCCTGACCGCCGGTGAGCTGCGGGTGGAGGACCAGGACACCCTGGTCCAGAAGCTGAAGGAAGCCAAGGAGGAGCTGTTCAACCTCCGCTTCCAGGCCGCGACCGGCCAGTTGGAGAGCCACGGGCGGCTGCGCGCCGTCCGCCGCGAGATCGCCCGTATCTACACCGTGATGCGTGAGCGGGAGCTCGGCATCGTTACGGTTGAGAAGGAGTCGGTCGATGGCTGAGACCACTGAGACCACTGAGACCACGACCCAGGCGCGGAGCTACCGCAAGACCCGTGAGGGCCTGGTCGTCAGTGACAAGATGGACAAGACCGTCGTGGTCGCCGTTGAGGACCGCGTCAAGCACCCGCTGTACGGCAAGGTCATCCGCAGGACGACCAAGTACAAGGCGCACGACGAGGCCAACGCCTGCGGTGTCGGCGACCGCGTCCTTCTGATGGAGACCCGGCCGCTGTCGGCCAGCAAGCGCTGGCGGGTCGTCGAGATCCTCGAGAAGGCCAAGTAACGAACGCGCCCCGTGGGGAGTGACCCGTTCACTCCCCACGGTGGTGTCCAAGGGGGCGAAGAAGATCTTCGCCCCGCCTGCGGCGGCGGCCCGCGGGCGGGAGGACCCCGTCGTACCGCGTAGGCTGCGACGGGCGAACCCGCCAGCAGGGCTGTCCCGGGGGAAAAAGACCCAGCAGGTTCCGCAAGGCTCACCCGAGGGTGAGAACCGGCGAGACAAACAGGAGTACAAGTGATCCAGCAGGAGTCGCGGCTCAAGGTCGCCGACAACACGGGTGCCAAGGAGATCCTTTGCATCCGGGTGCTCGGTGGCTCGGGCCGGCGCTACGCGGGAATCGGCGACATCATCGTCGCCACGGTCAAGGACGCCATCCCGGGCGGCACCGTGAAGAAGGGCGACGTCGTCAAGGCGGTCATCGTCCGTACTGTCAAGGAGCGCCGCCGGCCCGACGGCTCCTACATCCGTTTCGACGAGAACGCCGCCGTCATCATCAAGGACAGCGGTGACCCTCGTGGCACGCGTATCTTCGGTCCGGTCGGACGCGAGCTGCGTGACAAGAAGTTCATGCGCATCATCTCGCTCGCGCCGGAGGTGTTGTAAATGCCGAAGCTGCATGTGAAGAAGGGTGACCTGGTCCAGGTCATCGCCGGCAAGGACAAGGGTGCCAAGGGCCGGGTGATCGCCGCCTTCCCGCGCGAGGACCGCGTGGTGGTCGAGGGCGTCAACCTGATCAAGAAGCACTCCAAGGAGACCCACCAGGGCCCGCGCGGCGCCAAGACCGGCGGTGTGCAGACCATGGAGGCTCCCATCCACGTGAGCAACGTCAAGAAGCTCAAGGATGACGAGAAGCCTGCCAAGAAGGAGTCGGCGAAGCCTGCCTCCGACGAGTCGGGTGAGGACAACTGATGACCGCTGAGACCACCGAGACCGTCCAGGCCGCGCGGCCCGTCCCGCGCCTCAAGCAGCGCTACCGCGAGGAGATCATCGCGAAGCTGCGCGAGGAGTTCGGGATCGAGAACATCATGCTGGTGCCCACGATCACCAAGATCAAGGTGAACATGGGCGTCGGCGAGGCCGCTCGCGACTCGAAGCTCATCGAGGGCGCCGTCCGCGACCTCACCGTGATCACCGGTCAGAAGCCGGCCGTCGTCAGGGCCCGCAAGTCCATCGCCCAGTTCAAGCTGCGTGAGGGCATGCCGATCGGCGCCCACGTCACGCTGCGCGGCGACCGGATGTGGGAGTTCCTGGACCGGCTGCTGTCGCTGGCGCTGCCGCGTATCCGTGACTTCCGCGGTCTGTCGCCCAAGCAGTTCGACGGCAACGGCAACTACACCTTCGGCCTCACCGAGCAGGTCATGTTCCACGAGGTCGACCAGGACAGGATCGACCGCCAGCGGGGCATGGACATCACCGTCGTGACCACCGCTAAGTCCGACGACCAGGGCCGGGCGCTGCTCAAGCACCTCGGATTCCCCTTCAAGGAGGCCTGATCATGGCGAAGACGTCGCTCAAGGTCAAGGCTGCTCGCAAGGCCAAGTTCGAGGTCCGGGCGTACACTCGGTGCTCGCGCTGCGGTCGCCCGCGCGCCGTTTTCCGGAAGTTCGGCCTGTGCCGCATCTGCTTCCGCGAGATGGCGCACCGGGGCGAGCTGCCCGGCATCACCAAGTCGAGCTGGTAGCCGTCCGCGCGGCCGTACGGGTCCCGCAGGGATCCGTGGAGCCGCGCGGCGCCGCCGGCCGCACCAGTAAGTCCATTCACCGGGCGCCGTCCCAGGCGCCCATGACCGCACCGCAGGTCCCCTGGGGAAACCGCGGTGAGGAAGGCCACCGGCCATGACGATGACCGACCCGATCGCAGACATGCTCACGCGTCTGCGAAACGCGAACTCGGCGTACCACGACACCGTGGCGATGCCGTACTCGAAGATCAAGGCGCACATCGCCGAGATCCTCCAGCAGGAGGGTTACATCCAGTCTTGGAGCGTCGAGGACGCCAAGGTTGGAAAGAACCTCGTGGTGGAGCTCAAGTTCGGGCAGAACCGTGAGCGTTCGCTCTCTGGCCTGCGCCGGGTCTCCAAGCCCGGCCTGCGGGTCTATGCGAAGAAGGACAACCTGCCTCGGGTCCTGGGCGGGCTGGGCGTCGCGATCATCTCGACGTCCGGCGGTCTCATGACCGACAAGCAGGCCGGCAAGCGTGGAGTGGGCGGGGAAGTCCTCGCCTTCGTTTGGTAGAAGGGAGAAGTCACAGCATGTCACGAATCGGACGGCTGCCCATCCCTGTACCGAACGGAGTGGACATCGCCATCGATGGCCGGGACGTCACGGTCAAGGGCCCCAAGGGCACGCTTTCACACACGGTCGCTGAGCCGATCGAGGTCGCCAAGGGTGACGACGGCAATGTGACCGTCACGCGCCCCAGCGATGAGAACAAGATCCGTGCGCTGCACGGCCTGTCCCGCACGCTGATCGCCAACATGGTGACCGGCGTGACCCAGGGATACTCCAAGACACTGGAGATCGTGGGCGTCGGTTACCGCGTCCAGGCCAAGGGCCCGAGCCAGCTCGAGTTCTCCCTCGGCTTCAGTCACCCGGTGGTCATCGACGCTCCGGAGGGCATCACCTTCCGCGTCGAGAAGCCGACGCTGTTCCACGTGGACGGCATCGACAAGCAGAAGGTCGGCGAAATCGCCGCGAACATCCGCAAGTTGCGCAAGCCCGACCCGTACAAGGGCAAGGGTGTGCGTTACCAGGGCGAGGTTGTCCGCCGCAAGGTCGGAAAGGCTGGTAAGTAGGCATGGCTGGCAAGACTGCGTTCGGCAAGCACACGGCCGCTCGCGCCGTCTCGCGGGCCCGCCGCCACGGCCGAGTCCGCAAGAAGGTCGTCGGTACGGCTCAGCGTCCGCGCCTGGTCGTCAACCGCTCCACGCGGCACCTGTTCGTCCAGATCGTCGACGACGCTCAGGGCCACACGCTGGTGAGCGCCTCCACCATGGACGCCTCCCTGCGTTCGGCCGAGGGCGCCAAGACCGACAAGGCCAAGCAGGTCGGCGAGCTTCTCGCTCAGCGGGCCAAGGCCGCCGGGATCACCGCCGTCGTGTTCGACCGCGGTGGCAACCGCTACGCGGGCCGCATCGCGGCCCTCGCGGACAGCGCCCGCGAAGGCGGGCTGGAGTTCTGATGGCCCGTCTTACGAATGAGAAGAGGAACCACTAATGGCTGGAGCACCGCGTCGCGGTGGCGCCGCCGGTGGCGAGCGGCGTGATGGTCGTCGTGACGACCGCCGCGGTGGCAACGCCGACAAGGGCGTCTCGTACATCGAGCGCGTCGTGAAGATCAACCGAGTGGCCAAGGTCGTGAAGGGCGGTCGGCGCTTCAGCTTCACCGCCCTCGTCGTCGTCGGCGACGGCAACGGTCTGGTCGGCGTCGGCTACGGCAAGGCCAAGGAGGTGCCCGCGGCGATCGCCAAGGGCGTCGAGGAGGCCAAGAAGCACTTCTTCCGCGTGCCCCGCATCCAGGGCACCATCCCGCACATCGTGCAGGGTGAGGAGGCGGCCGGCGTCGTCTTCCTCCGCCCGGCCTCGCCCGGTACCGGTGTCATCGCCGGTGGCCCGGTGCGCGCCGTGCTGGAGTGCGCCGGCATCCACGACGTGCTGTCCAAGTCGCTCGGCTCGGACAACCCGATCAACATCGTGCACGCCACCGTGGCGGCTCTGAAGGGCCTCAGCAGGCCCGAGGAGATCGCCGCCCGCCGTGGCCTGCCGATCGAGGACGTCGCCCCCAAGGCCATGCTCAAGGCTCGCGCCGAGGGCATCGCCGAGGCGGCGGCGGCTAAGGCGGTGAGCTAGGCGATGGCACGCCTGAAGATCACCCAGGTTCGCTCGAAGATCGGCGGCAAGCAGAACCAGCGTGACTCGCTGCGCTCGCTCGGTCTGAAGCGCATCGGCGACGTCGTCGTCAAGGAGGACCGCCCGGAGATCCGCGGCATGGTCTCCGTGGTGACGCACCTCGTCACCGTGGAAGAGGTCGACTAGACATGGCAGAGAACACTCCGCTCCGTATTCACCACCTGCGGCCGGCCCCCGGCGCCAACAAGTCGAAGATCCGCAAGGGTCGCGGCGAGGCGTCCAAGGGCAAGACCGCGGGCCGTGGCACCAAGGGCACGCACGCCAGGACCACCAACACCCCCGGTTTCGAGGGTGGCAACGTTCCGCTCCAGCGTCGCCTGCCCAAGCTGAAGGGCTTCTCCAACGCCATGTTCAAGACGACCTACCAGGTCGTCAATCTGGACAGGCTCGGCGAGCTCTTCCCCGAGGGTGGCGACGTCACCGTCGAGGCGCTGGTCGCCAAGGGTGCGGTCCGCAAGAGGCAGCCGGTGAAGGTGCTCGGTACCGGCGACATCTCCGTGGCGTTGAACGTGCAGGCGCACGCCTTCTCCGCCAGCGCGAAGGAGAAGATCGCCGCTGCCGGTGGCTCCGTCTCCGAGCTGTAGGCATGGCATGACGTGGCGCGGGGGCTCATAATGGGCCCCCGCGCCCGTAGTGCGTTAGAGTTCGCTGGACAGTGGGCTTCGACTACTCATTTCCGCGGGCTCGTTGACTTGAGATAGTAAGATGCGCCACCCCCGCACCATCGTTGACCGACCTCGCCTTTCAGGCGCGCAGGAGGGACCGTGCTGACCGCGTTTACCCGAGCGTTCCGTACGCCGGACCTGCGCAAGAAGCTGCTCTTCACACTGGGCATCATCGCGCTTTTCCGACTCGGTTCGGTTCTTCCGACCCCGGGTGTAAACAACGAGAACATCGCCCGATGCCTCCAGCAGGCGCAGGCCGGCGATTCCGGAAACATCTACGGCATGGTGCAGCTGTTCAGCGGTGGCGCCCTGCTGAAACTTTCAGTGTTCGCGCTGGGCATCATGCCCTACATCACCGCGAGCATCATCCTCCAGCTCCTCGTTGTGGTCATCCCCCGGCTGGAGGCGCTGAAGAAGGAGGGGCAGGCGGGCCAGACGAAGATCACGCAGTACACGCGTTATCTGACGATCGGCCTGGCGATCCTGCAGTCCACCGCCTTCATCGCCCTCGCGCGCAGCGGGCAGCTGTTCCCGCAGTGCCGCGAAGAGATCCTCATCGACAAGAACAACATCTTCGCCATCGTCACGATGGTGCTGACGATGACCGCCGGCACCGGCGTCATCATGTGGCTGGGCGAGCTCGTCACCGACCGCGGCGTCGGCAACGGCATGTCCATCCTGATCTTCACCCAGGTGATCGCGGTCTTCCCGGCCGAGCTGCTGAACATCGCCCGCCAGAAGGGCGCCTTCGTCTTCGCGGTGGTGATCATCACCGGTATCGCGATGATCGCCCTGGTGGTCATGGTCGAGCAGGCGCAACGCCGGATCCCCGTGCAGTACGCCAAGCGCATGGTCGGCCGCCGGATGTACGGCGGGACCTCGACCTACATCCCCCTGAAGGTGAACCAGGCGGGCATCATCCCCGTCATCTTCGCCTCCTCGCTGCTGTATCTCCCGCAGCTGGTCACGACCCTCTTCAGCAACTCCGCGGAGGAGCCGAACCAGGTCGTCCAGTGGATCGACCAGAACCTGGTGCGGGGCGACACCCCGGCGTACATGGTCACTTTCTTCCTGCTCATCGTCTTCTTCACCTACTTCTACGTGTCCATCACCTTCAACCCCGTTGAAGTCGCCGACAACATGAAGAAGTACGGTGGGTTCATCCCGGGCATCCGCCCGGGCCGGCCGACGGCTGAGTACCTGAACTATGTGCTCACGAGGCTGACCGCTCCCGGCGCGCTGTATCTGGGCCTGATCGCCATGGTGCCGATCGTCGCGCTCGCGGTCGTCGGTGCGAGTCAGAACTTCCCGTTCGGAGGAACGAGCATTCTGATCATGGTTGGTGTCGGTCTCGACACCGTGAAGCAGATCGAGAGCCAGCTCCAGCAGCGCAACTACGAAGGCTTCCTGAAGTAGTGCGTCTCGTCCTGGTCGGGCCCCCCGGAGCGGGTAAGGGGACGCAGGCCCAGTTCATCGCATCGAACCTGTCCATCCCGAAGATCTCGACAGGTGACATCTTCCGTGCCAACGTCTCGGGCGGCACGGAGCTCGGCAGGATTGCCAAAGAGTACATGGACCGCGGCGACCTCGTGCCCGACGAGGTGACGATCGCGATGGTCCGCGACCGCCTCGCGGAGAGCGACGCGCAGGACGGTTTCCTGCTCGACGGTTTCCCCAGGAACGTGCCCCAGGCCGAGATCCTGAAGAAGATGCTCTCGGAGTTCGGCGCGGCCCTCGACGTCGTCCTCGAGCTCGTGGTCGACGACGAGGAGGTCGTGCGCAGGCTGGCGGGGCGCCGCACCTGCGGCCAGTGCGGCCGCATCTGGCACGTCGACTTCGACGACAAGAAGGACGACGTCTGCGACGTCTGCGGCGGCCGGCTGTACCAGCGTGACGACGACTCCGAGGAGACCGTCCGCCACCGGCTGGAGGTCTACCAGGAGCAGACCGCCCCGCTCGTCTCCTTCTACGCCGACGAGGGCATCCTGATCGGTGTGGACGCCACCGGCCCGGTGGAGGAGATCACCCAGCGCGCGATGGAGGCTCTGCGCCCCTTCGCCGACTAGATCCCGGTCCGGGAGTGATCCGCCCGGGTCCCGGTTCGCGAGCGGCCCGTCCGGGCCCGGGAACGGCCCGGCGCGGGAACGGCCGGCTCGGGTCAGCTCCCGGGTCATGACCCGGAGAACGGCTCGCGAGGCGGGCCGGGAGGCCGGAAATCTCATCCAGCACGCCACCCATGGGAACTCCACGGGTGGCGTGTTGTCATTTAGGGCAGAATCGGGGGAATTGGGCTCCTCGACCGCCCGTTGAACCACCCCAGGGGGTGCGCACGTGTTCAAGAAGAACAGGCACGGAATCCAGCTGAAGACGCCCGAACAGCTGGAGAAGATGCGGGCGGCGGGCCTGGTGGTCGGCCGGACGCTGCGACTGCTCCGCGAGAGCGTCCAGCCGGGGATGACCCCGCTGGACCTCGACGGCATCGCGGAGAAGGCCATCAGGGACGAGGGCGCGATCCCCTCCTTCAAGGGTTACCAGGGCTTCCCTGCGACGATCTGCGCGTCGGTGAACAACGAGGTCGTTCACGGGATTCCGAGTGACCGGCGCCCGCTGCGCGAGGGCGACGTCATCTCGATCGACTGCGGGGCCATTCTCGACGGCTGGCACGGCGACTCCGCGATCACGGTTCCGGTGGGCGAGGTGGATCCCAAGCTGACCGAGCTGATGCGGGTCACCGAGGAGGCCATGTGGCGGGGCATCGCCGCGCTCACCGTCGGCCGCCACCTCTCCGACATCGGTCACGAGATAGAGAGGTACGTCCGCTCCCAGGGCCGCTACGGCATCCCCCAGGAGTACGGCGGGCACGGCATCGGCACCGAGATGCACATGGACCCGTGGGTCGCCAACCACGGCCGCCCGGGCCGCGGGCCGCGCTTCGAGGCGGGCATGTGCTTCGCCGTCGAGCCGATGCTGAACCTCGGCACCGACCGGACCAGGGTGCTGGCCGACGACTGGACCGTCGTGACCGTCGACGGAAAGGCGTCCGCGCACTTCGAACACAGCGTCGCGGTGACCGATAATGGTCCGTGGGTACTGACCGCCCTTGACGGGGGGAAAGAGCGGCTTGCCGACCTGTTGGGAGACGCGGGCTAGGCGACCTGCCCGCCGGTGAGCGGATGTGATGCCGATGGCGGTTGGTCCGGAGATGCGCGCCTCTGACGGTGACCGTGACAGGGTCGCCGCGGCGCTGAGAGAGCACTACGCGCAGGGCCGGCTCAGCACGGAGGAGTTCGACGAGCGTCTGGAGCAGCTCTACACCAGCAAGACCTACGGCGAGCTGGCCCGGCTGACCTCGGACCTCCCCGACGTCGACCTGCGGAGCCTCCCCGAGCCCGCCTCCCGGCAGCCGGAGCGCCGTACGAAGGCCAAGTCCGGCAAGAAGTCCGGCGACATCAGGGAGGCGTGGCAGGTCTGGGCGGTGGCCGTCGCGATCAACTGGGGGATCTGGTTCTTCGTCGGCCTGGTGAGCGGCCTCGACTTCCCCTATCCCTGGCCGCTGTGGGTGATGGGGCCGTGGGGCATGGTCCTGCTGGTCATCACGCTGCTCTCGGCGGGCCGCCGCGGGGACCGCTGACGACACCCCGCCGCCGGGGCCTTTCCGGCGTTGTGCGCGATCTTTACTCCCCGAGGGCCTTGCCCCGCGGGCGACCGGGTACATGATCGCCATCGGTGGGCCGTGAGGTGGGGGTGGGCGATGGGGCCTGGTCGCGACGTCGCGACGTGCGCGAGAGTCCTCGGGATGTGCGCGGCCGCGTTCGTGCTCGCCGGCGGCGCCGCAGCGGGGGACGACGTGAGCGTCACCCCGTCCACGGCCCGTCCGGGACAGCTCGTGATCGTCTCCGTCGACCCGTGCGTCGCCCCCGCGGTCGCCTACTCCGCCGCCTTCGACACCACCTCCGCCCGGCTCGGCGACCACGACGGCGCGATGTACGGCACCGCCCGCGTCAGCTTCGACGCCACCCCCGGCTCCTACGTCGTCACGGTCCGGTGCGTCAGGGGCGGGCCGTACAACGGCATGTTCACGGTGGGCGCGTCGCAGCCGGCCGGACACCCCGGAGGAGAAGCGGGGCGGGAGACGGGGGCGGCGTCCGTCGCCCGGACGCTGTGGCTGTTCGGGGCGCTCGCCATCGTGGTGACGGTGCTGGGAGCGGGGCTGACCCTGGCGAGCGGCCGCAGGGCGCGCGATGCCCGCGAGACCTCGCCGGCGCGTGAGGACGACCTGATCTGAGGTATCCTGGATAGCGGTTGTGTCAAGGTACCGGCCGTCTGTTTCGCATTTCATCGCCCGGTGCCGTACACTCCTTCTTCGGTTCACTATGACCATTGCGTGTCGGCGGTTTCGCAACCGCCGCTCTCATCGAAGCGCGTGGTCGCGGCTGCTTAGTGTTCCGATGCCTCAGACGACCGATCAGTGAAACGCGAGGGCCATGGCCAAGAAAGACGGCGCCATCGAGATCGAGGGCACTGTGGTTGAGTCGCTCCCGAACGCGATGTTCCGGGTGCAACTCGACAACGGCCACAAGGTCCTGGCCCACATCAGCGGGCGGATGCGAATGCATTACATCCGGATCCTTCCCGACGACCGGGTTGTCGTCGAACTGAGCCCCTACGACCTCAGTCGTGGGCGGATCGTCTACCGATACAAGTAAGCGTCTGAGGGACGAATTAGGACTATGAAGGTCAAGCCGAGCGTCAAGAAGATCTGCGACAAGTGCAAGGTGATCCGCCGGCACGGTCGCGTCATGGTGATCTGCGACAACCTGCGCCACAAGCAGCGCCAGGGCTAGTCGCAGAACAAGGCCTTACATGAGTCCGCTCCACGTGGCGGACTCGTCCCATGTGGGGCCGTAAAACGCAAGCGCGTCTCACGCCCGCGCAGGCGGCCCGCATCGGGCCGGACCACGCGGGAGACCCCCGGTCGGAGGCCGGGGCCCTCGCCCCTGGGCATGGGGAGGGGCAGTGCGGCGCAGGACCTCCGCCACAACGAAGGAGAATGCCCGACCATGGCTCGCCTGGTTGGCGTCGACCTCCCCCGCGACAAGCGGCTGGAGATCGCTCTCACCTACATTTACGGAATCGGCCGCACCCGCGCGCTGGAGGCCCTCGCGGCCACCGGCGTGAACGGCGACCTTCGCGTTCACCAGCTCACGGACGACGAGCTCGTCCCGCTGCGTGACTACATCGAGGCCAACTTCAAGATCGAAGGTGACCTCCGCCGCGAGGTCCAGGCCGACATCCGCCGCAAGATCGAGATTCAGTGCTACCAGGGCATCCGGCACCGCCGCGGCCTTCCCGTGCACGGTCAGCGCACGCAGACCAACGCGCGTACCCGCAAGGGCAAGAAGAAGACCGTCGCCGGCAAGAAGAAGCCCGGTAAGAAGTAGTCCGCGTAGCCGCAGGACCGAAGACCTCAGGAGTGAAGGCAAACTATGCCTCCTAAGAGCCGCCAGGGCGCGCCCAAGAAGGTGCGTCGCAAGGAAAAGAAGAACGTCGCTCATGGGCACGCCCACATCAAGAGCACGTTCAACAACACGATCGTTTCGATCACCGACCCGAACGGGAACGTGATCTCCTGGGCCAGCGCCGGCCACGTCGGGTTCAAGGGCTCTCGCAAGTCCACCCCGTTCGCCGCCCAGATGGCCGCCGAGAACGCCGCCCGCCGCGCCATGGAGCACGGCATGCGCAAGGTCGACGTCTTCGTCAAGGGCCCCGGCTCCGGCCGTGAGACCGCGATCCGCTCGCTGCAGGCGACCGGGCTCGAGGTCGGGTCCATCCAGGACGTCACCCCCGTGCCGCACAACGGCTGCCGTCCGCCCAAGCGCCGTCGCGTCTGACGCCCAGGAGAAGATAGAAAATGGCTCGTTACACGGGTGCGGACTGCAAGCTCTGCCGCAGGGAGAAGACCAAGCTCTTCCTCAAGGGCAAGAAGTGCGAGTCCGCGAAGTGCCCCATCGAGATCCGTCCTTACCCGCCGGGTGAGCACGGCCGCGGCCGTCCGAAGGAGTCTGAGTACCAGCTCCAGCTTCGTGAGAAGCAGAAGACCCGCCGCATCTACGGCATCCTCGAGAAGCAGTTCCGCAACTACTACGAGGAAGCCAACCGCAAGGGCGGCAAGACCGGCGAGAACCTCCTCCAGATCCTGGAGAGCCGTCTCGACAACGTGGTCTACCGCGCCGGTTTCGCCGAGTCCCGCGACGCCGCCCGTCAGCAGGTGCGCCACGGCCACTTCCTGGTGAACGGCAAGAAGGTCGACATCCCGTCGTACCGCGTGCGCGAGCACGACATCGTCGAGGTGCGGGAGCGTTCGCGCAACCTGCTGCCCTACGAGGTCGCCCGCGCCACCGCCGGTGACCGGACCTTCCCGGCCTGGCTGGGTGTGGCCCCCGAGGCCATGCGCGTCCTGGTCCACCAGCTCCCGGTCCGCCAGCAGATCGACACGCAGGTCCAGGAGCAGCTGATCGTCGAGCTCTACTCCAAGTAGCGCTCACACGGGTGCCGTACGGCTCAGCCGTACGGCACCTAAGCTGTTTGTAACGAGCGACGTCAAATAGCGGGCGTCGCCATGCAAGGGGAGAACCCACATGCTGATCGCTCAGCGTCCGACCCTCCTCGAGGAGTCCCTCGAGGAGACCCGCTCCAAGTTCGTCATCGAGCCGCTGGAGCCGGGCTTCGGTTACACCATCGGCAACTCGCTGCGCCGCACGCTGCTGTCGTCCATCCCGGGCGCGGCCGTGACGAGCATCCGCATCGAGGGCGTGCTGCACGAGTTCTCGACCGTTCCGGGGGTCAAGGAGGATGTCACCGACATCATCCTGAACCTCAAGGAGCTGGTCGTGTCCTCCGAGCACGACGAGCCGGTCGTGATGTACCTGCGCAAGCAGGGCCCCGGTGACGTCACCGCCGCCGACATCGCGCCCCCCGCGGGCGTCGAGGTGCACAACCCCGAGCTGCGCATCGCCACCCTGAACGGCAAGGCGAAGCTGGAGATGGAGCTGACCGTCGAGCGCGGTCGCGGCTACGTCTCCGCCGCGCAGAACAAGCAGCCGGGCCAGGAGATCGGCCGGATCCCGATCGACTCCATCTACTCCCCGGTGCTCAAGGTCACCTACAAGGTCGAGGCGACCCGTGTCGAGCAGCGCACCGACTTCGACCGTCTGATCCTGGACGTCGAGACCAAGCCGTGCATGAAGCCCCGCGACGCGGTGGCCTCGGCCGGCAAGACCCTCGTCGAGCTGTTCGGCCTCGCCCGCGAGCTGAACGTCGAGGCCGAGGGCATCGACATCGGCCCGTCGCCGACGGACGCGGCCCTGGCCGCCGACCTGGCGCTGCCGATCGAGGAGCTGAACCTCACGGTCCGCTCCTACAACTGCCTCAAGCGCGAGGGCATCCACACCGTGGGTGAGCTCGTGGCCCGCAGCGAGCAGGACCTCCTGGACATCCGCAACTTCGGTGCGAAGTCCATCGAGGAGGTCAAGCAGAAGCTGCACGAGATGACGCTCGCGCTCAAGGACTCCCCGCCCGGGTTCGACCCGACCGCGGTGGCCGGCGGCGGCTACGACGACGACGACAGCGCGTACGTCGAGACCGAGCAGTACTGAGTTTCATCAATCGGGGGCCACTGAGGCCCGCCGGCCCGACCCCGGTACCTCGTACGGCCGGGGCGGGTTAACTACAAGGAGATCGAAATGCCTCAGCCCGCCAAGGGTGCCCGTCTCGGTGGAAGCCCCGCTCACGAGCGGCTGATCCTGTCGAACCTGGCCACTCAGCTGTTCCAGCACGGCCGGATCACCACCACGGTCGCCAAGGCCAAGCGGCTTCGCCCGCTGGCCGAGCGGCTGATCACCAAGGCGAAGAAGGGCGACATCCACAACCGTCGCCAGGTGATGACCATCGTCCGCGACAAGGGCGTCGTCCACCACCTGTTCACGGAGATCGCCCCGACCTTCGCCGAGCGTCCCGGTGGCTACACCCGGATCACCAAGATCGGCAACCGTAAGGGCGACGCCGCCCCGATGGCCGTCATCGAGCTGGTGTCCGAGCCGCTGAACACGGTCCGCACCACCGCGGCCCCGGCGGCCCCGGCCCCCAAGGCCGAGGAGACCAAGGCCGAGGAGACCGAGGCCCCCAAGACCGAGGAGACCCCGGCCGAGGAGACCGCCGAGGCTCCGAAGGCCGAGGAGACCGAGGCCAAGAAGGACGAAGCCTGATCCGTCAGGCCCGCTGAACGGGCCCGGCATCCCTTTCCCGGGTGCCGGGCCCGTTCCGCGTTCATCAGGGGCTCAGGCGCTCAAGGACTCGGGCGCTCAGGGGCTCGAAGGCGCTCAAGGGAGGAACATCGTGGTACGGCTGCGCCTGGACCTCGCCTACGACGGCACCGACTTCTCCGGCTGGGCCAGGCAGCCGGGTCGGCGGACGGTCCAGGGGGAGATCGAGGAGGCGCTCGGGAAGGTCCTCAGGGTCCCCGATCCGCCGGCGCTGACCGTGGCCGGCCGGACCGACGCGGGGGTCCATGCCCGGGGCCAGGTGGCGCACGTGGACGTGGACGCCGCGATGCTGGGCGCACTGGACAGCCGGCACCGCCGGACCGAGCCCCTCCCCGGCCCCGAGACGGCGGAGGGCGTCGCCGTACGGCTTCCCGTGCTGCGCCGCAGGCTCGCCGGGATCCTCCCGCCGGACGTCAGGGTGCACGGCGTCACGGCGGCCCCGGAGGGCTTCGACGCGCGGTTCTCCGCGGTGTCCCGCCGCTACGCCTACCGGGTCTGCGACGCCGCCGGCGGGGTGGACCCGCTCCGCCGTCACGAGGTCGTCTGGTACGGCCGGCCCCTCGACCTCGGCAGACTGAACGAGGCGGCGCGAACCCTGCTCGGCGAGCACGACTTCGCCGCGTTCTGCAAGAAGCGCGAGGGAGCCACCACGATCCGCGAACTGCAGCGGCTCGACTGGGTGCGAGAGGGCGACCTCCTCGTGGCCACCGTGGTGGCCGACGCGTTCTGCCACTCGATGGTCCGCGCGCTCATCGGGGCGCTGCTGCCAGTCGGCGAGGGCCGCCTGCCGGTGGACTGGCCGGGCGGGGTGCTGACGCGGGCCGTGCGCGACTCCGGGGTGCGCGTCGCGCCGGCGCACGGCCTCTGCCTGGAGGAGGTGCGCTACCCCGAGCCCGGGGAGCTGGCCCGGCGGGCCAAGGAGACCCGCCGGGTGCGCACGCTCAGTCGGTGACGGACGCGCCGCCGGTCTGACCGGCCTGCCCCGCGACCGCGCGCTTCTCGACGGCCTTGGCGGTCGCGTCGCGGAAGGCTCCGCTGACCCTGCCGAGGACCTTCTCCTTGGCGGTCGGGGTGTGGCCGTCGCTGAAGGTGGCGTAGCTGAAGACGATGTAGCGGCCCCACACCATCCCTGACGCGTAGCCGCCCGCGATGCTCACGCGTTCGGCCCCGGATCCGGCGGCCCCGGACAGGCCGCGGAACCACAGGTTGGTGCCGAGGTTCTTCTCCTGGTCGGCCGCGATGGCCGACGCCCGGTCGGGCAGCACGGCGATCCCGGTGGTCACGGCGTACTTCCGCTTCTTGTCCACGTACGTCGCGCGCAGCACCTGCCGGCAGTCGCGGTTGCTCAGCGCGCTGGCGAACTTCCCGGCAGCCGCCTCCTGGCACTGCTTGGCGACGTCGGTCTTGACTCGGACGAAGGTGGCCGAGCCCACGGTGATCTTCTTGGTGAAGGCGTCCGTCACGGTCATCTTGCCGGGGTCGGTCTTCTCCGAGTTGATCACCTGGGCGTCGGTCAGCTGAGGCTCCTCCGCGGCCGCCGGGGGGTCCGTGGGACCGGTGTCCCCGGCGGTGGGGTCCGGTTGGGCCACGGCCGGCGGTTTCGGATCGTCGGAGGACCGCTGGACGAGGACGACGCCGGTGCCGACGCCGGCCGCCAGGACCACCGCCGCGGCCGCCAGGATCACGACCCGGTTCCGCCGGGCGGCGGAGGGCGCGGCCTGCGGGGCGGGCTGGACGGGAACCATCGCCGAGGGCGGGGTGAAGGGGCCGCGCTCCTGCGCGACCGCCTGCATCGGGACGGGCGGCTGGGCCGTCTGCGCCGCGGGGATGGGCGGGAAGAGCGGCGGCAGCTCGGGTATGCCACCCGGCGGGGCCGCCTCCCCGGCCGGCGCGGGACCGGGGGGTAGAGGGCCGGGGGGCAAGGGAGAGGCCTCAGATCTCTCGGAGGCCGCCGAGCCCTCGCGCGCCGGGTGCGGCGCGCCCGGTGGGGACTGCCCGGCGGGCGCCTGCGAGGCCGCCTCCGGCGTCGCGTCCGGTACGGCGGAAGCCGCGGGGACGGCACCGGGAGAGCCGGGGGCGGCACCGGGATGGCCGGGGGCGGCCGCTTCTGCGGCCGCCTGATCCTGGTCGGGCACGCGCGGGGGGACGGTCCCCCCTGCGGGCGCGTCCTGCCCGGGGCCCGTGGGCCCGGCGGGCCGTTCCGCGGCGGCCGCACCGCCGGACCCGGCCTCGGCGGCGGGGTCGCCCCCGGGGCCGTCCCCGCCGGGTGGCCGGACGGCGACGCCGCCCGGCCCGCCGGGACGGCCCGCGGCGTCGTCGTGCTCGGTCCAGACCGGCTCGCCGGTGGCGGCAGGCCACCGCGGGCCGTCATGGGCCCCGGGTTCGGTGGAGGGCCAGACCTGCATCCCGGCGGCGGCCGCGGTGAAGGCGGGCGGCGGCTGCCAGGGCGGGGCCCCCGGCACGATCGGAGCGGTGGTCAGCGGGACGGGTGACCCGCCGCCGGGGCCGCCGGGCTGCTCCGGAGCCGGCGGGGCCGCCCACGCCGGGCCGGACGGAGAGGGGGCGGATGTGCCCGCCGCTCCCGCCTGCGGGGCCCAGGGTGGTGAGGAGGGGTCCCGAGGAGCCTCCTGAGGGGGCTGCGGAGCCGCCGCCCACGGAGGAGCCCCGGAGCCGCCGCCCTGGGCGCTCTGGGCGTTCTGGGCGTTCTGAGGGCTCTGCGGGGTCGCGGGGCCCGCCCATGGCGGCCCGGAGCGCCCCGGCGGCGCGGGCGCCCCGGGCTGCGGGACGCCTGGCCGCGAGGCAGGGGGCTGCGGCGGCTGGAAGGACTGTGGAGGCTGGGAGGGCCGTGGGGCCTGCGCCTCGTCGTCGGGGTCGGCGTACCAGTCGTAGGGGGCGCCGTCGTCGGGGACCGTCCACGGCTGGGCCGCGCCCGGAGCCTGCTCCGGCCACGCCGAGGGGTCCCGGGACTGGTCGTAGGGCTGGTCGTCACCTGAGGGGGCGGTCCGCTGCACCGGCGGCGAAGGCTGGCCGAAACTCGGCGGAGGCGTCGTCGGTGCGGCCGAACGTTCGGCTTCGCGTTCGTGCTCGGACCCGGATTCCTGGCCACGCATACGGGGAAGCGTAGCGATAGCCGCAAGATCGTCAGGCGGGTATGGGCGTCCGGGGCCGTATCAGCCCGCCTGTCTCCCCGTCGGAGACAGGCGGGCGAGCCCTCCGTCAGGGGCGCTTGCCGGTCAGCGAGCGTGCCTCCAGCGCGGGCGTGACGGTCGCGTCGACGGCCCCGAAGGCCGCCTGGTTCAGCTTCTTGACCTCGGTCTTCTTCGGCAGATGCCCGTCTTTGTACTGGAACCAGACCAGCACGGCGTAGTGGCCGTGGGTCCATCCGCCGGCGAACGCCTCGCCGCTGCCGAGAGATTTGGTGACTTTGTCCTTACCGGGCAGCGCCTTGAGATATTCCTCCAGGGATTTGCCCCGCACCGTGGAGACGACCTTGGACGCCGAGGCCGAGGTCTTGAGATTGGCGACCCCGACGGTGCCGATGATCTTCCCCGAGGCGTCGCGGAAGCTGGCCCGCAGCAGCTGGTTGCATTTGCCGCCGGTCAGTGCCTTCTGCAGCTTGTCGCCCACCACGGCGTCCTTGCACTTGGTGTCGTTCCTGCGGACGGTCATCTCGAACCTCTGGCCGCCGTGCGCGACCTTCTTCCGCTTGAACAGCTCGTCGAGTGTGAGCCTGCCGGGGTCGGTGGTCCGCGAGGCGGCGAACCCGAACTTGCCGTCCGGCACGTCGGGCAGCTGCGCGCCCGAGGTCTTGGCCGGCGGGCTCGCGGTGGCGGACGGCGGGACGTCGTCGGAGCCGGCGAGGGCCGCCAGGCCGAACCCGGCGGCGACCAGCACGGCGAGCCCGGCCCCGATGAAGATGAACGGCCGGTAGGAGCGGGGGCCCTCGTCGTAGGGGCTCCACATCGCCTGGCGCGGCTGCTCGGGCGCTCCGGCCGGCTCCCCGGTGGTGCGGGGGGACCCCGCGCGCCGCCGGGAGGTCCGCTCGTACGGCGCGGCGCCGGACCCGGCGTCCTCCCTGGCGGGCGACTCCCCGGCGGACGGTGCGGCCTCGTGGCGTTCCGGGGGCGGCTGCGGCGCGCCGTACGGCCACCCGGACCCGCCGCGGGACCCGGAGTCGTCGTACGGCTGCCCGGACCCGCCGCGGGGCTCGGAGGCGTCGTACGGCTGTTCGGAGGGCCTGCCCGGTGAGGCGAACCAGCCGCCGTCACCGGTGGGCGTGACCCCGGGCCGGTCGTGCGGCGGGGACCCTGGCGGGTGCTCACCGCGCGAGGGCGGCGTCGGCGCGTCGGGCAGGACGTACGGCTGGCGGCGCGGCGGTTCACCGGGAAAACCCATGCGCCGAGACTAGGCCATGTGCTTCAGATCTTCCGCCCGCCAGCGGCCCGCCCGCGCGGATCGGCCCGGGGCCCGCCGGGGCCCCCGTCCCCGCGGCGCGGGTCTAGCTGTAGCCGAAATCCTGCGTCCACCAGGGGCCGTCCGGACCCTCGGCGAGCCCGACCCCGGTGGCGGCGAGCCTGCAGTCGAGGATGTTGCGCCGGTGGCCGGGGTTGGCCATCCAGTTGCGGACCGTCTCGGCGGCGGTGAAGTAGCCGCGGCCGATGTTCTCGGCGCCGCCGTCGTGGTAGCGGGCCGCCTCCATCCGCTTCCAGGGCGAGGCGCCGTCGGGGGAGTTGTGGGAGAAGAGCCCGCTGGCCGCCATCTCGGCGGAGTGGACCCGGGCGGACCTGACCAGCCGCGCGTCGATCCGCAGCGGCGCGCAGCCGGCCCGCCTGCGCTGGGCGTTGGTCAGCCGGACGACGTCGCGCTCCATCGCGCTCAGGGACGTCATGACCCGGGTCGTGCCCGTGTCGTCGCCGTTGAGGTAGCGGGGGGCGTCCTCGGTGGGGTCGGTGAGGGGGTGGCGCGGGCCCCTGCTGGCACGCGCGGTGGGCCGTGACGAGGACGTCACGGGGGCGGTGGGACGCACGACCCGGGCGAGCGGGCCCCGGCCGTCGGGCCGCCGGCCGGCGGCCGAGGGGGAGGGGCGCGCCGGGTCGGCGTTGTTCAGGTACACCTGGCCGGTGGTCGTCGTCTCGCGGCTGTTCCTGCCGAGCAGGAACCCCAGCAGCAGAACGAGGGTCAGGCATGCGAACAGCCCCATGCGGCGAAGGCTGGACCGATGGGTGCGCCGGGCGTGAGGGGACTGCCACATACCGCTGTCAAAGATAGAGATGTTTCGTAAGAGGAAGAAGAGAATGCCCGGAACGTAGCGGAACCGTTCTGGTGAGCCGGGTGCGGCGATCCCGGAGCAGTCGCCGGGCATGGGTACACTGGTCGCAGGCACCGGCGTGTGGCCGGGTCTCTTTGACCCGTGCCCTCCATCACCGGTACCCTCTTAGTTTGTTGTGTGCGAATTGGTCTCCTTCGTCAAGACCGATGCGCGGCGCGTCCGGCGTCATCTCCTGAAGGCTGGGAGACGGAAGGTCCGGGCTGTCGTGTGCCCGCACCTACCGACCAAGCCGCTGTCGTTTCCGACAGTCCCGAAGACGCGAGCAAAGAAGGCATACGACCGTGCGCACGTACACACCCAAGCCTGCTGAAGTCGAGCGTCAGTGGCACATCATCGATGCCACCGACATCGTGCTCGGCCGGCTGGCAAGCCACGTCGCGATCCTGCTTCGCGGTAAGCACAAGCCGACCTTCGCCAACCACGTCGACACCGGTGACTTCGTGATCGTCATCAACGCCGACAAGGTCGCCCTGACCGGCAACAAGCTGGAGCAGAAGAAGGCTTACCGCCACTCGGGCTACCCCGGCGGTCTGCGTTCCATGACCTACGGCGAGCTCATGGACAAGCGTCCTGACCGCGCCGTCGAGAAGGCCGTGCGGGGCATGCTCCCCAAGAACGCCCTCGGCCGAAAGATGATCAAGAAGCTCAAGGTCTACGCCGGCTCCGAGCACCCGCACCAGGCTCAGAGGCCGGTGCCGTTCGAGCTGAACCAGATCGCCCAGTAGTCGCCCAGCTGCTTATCGCCAGCAGCGCCGGTCCGACGGCCGGCGCCAAGTAGGAAAGTAAGAGGAGAACCGTGGCTGAGCCCACCGGTGTCGAGACGCCCGTCGAGGGTGAGCAGGAAACGTTTCTGTCGGAGGAGTTCCCCTCCGAGTACACCACCGAGTCCGTTGCCGGCGGCGAGGCCGCCGTCCGCAAGCCCATCACGACGGGCAACTCCTACGGCACCGGCCGCCGCAAGGAGGCCGTCGCCCGCGTCCGCATCGTGCCGGGCACCGGCAAGTGGACGATCAACGGCCGTCCGCTGGACGTCTACTTCCCGAACAAGGTCCACCAGCAGATCGTCAACGAGCCCTTCGTGACGCTCGGCGCCGAGGACCAGTTCGACGTCATCGCCCGCATCGACGGCGGCGGCGTGACCGGCCAGGCCGGCGCCCTGCGCATGGGCCTCTCCCGTGCGCTGGCCACGCTGGACGTCGAGGTCAACCGCCCGCCGCTGAAGAAGGCCGGCTTCCTGACCCGTGACGCCCGCGCCACCGAGCGCAAGAAGTACGGCCTCAAGAAGGCCCGCAAGGCTCCGCAGTACAGCAAGCGTTAAGTTGGGGCGCCTCTTCGGCACCGACGGGGTCCGTGGGGTCGCGGGAAGCGACCTCACGGCCGAGCTGGCCATGGAGCTGTCCGTGGCCGCGGCTCATGTCCTCGGCGACGCCGGAGCGTTCAACGCCGGTACGGGGCGGCACGACCGCCCCGTCGCGGTCGTGGGCCGGGACCCGCGGGCTTCAGGAGAGTTCCTGGAGGCCGCCGTGGTCGCCGGCCTCGCGTCTTCCGGCGTGGACGTCCTCCGGCTCGGCGTGCTGCCCACCCCGGCGGTCGCTTACCTCACCACGGCTCTCGGAGCCGACACGGGCGTGATGATCACCGCCTCCCACAACCCCGCCCCCGACAACGGGATCAAGTTCCTCACCCGCACCGGTCACAAGCTGCCCGACGCGGTGGAGAACGAGATCGAGCGGCGCCTCGGCGAGAAGTGGGACCGCCCGGCCGGCGCCGCGGTCGGCCGCGTGCGCGAGGCGTACGGCGAGGCCGACCGTTACGTGTCCCATCTGCTGTCCACCATGACGGGCCGCCTGGACGGCCTGCGGGTGGTCGTCGACTGCGCCAACGGCGCGGCCCACGTGGTCGCCCCCGAGGTGCTGCGCAGGGCCGGCGCGACGGTCGAGACCATCGGCGCGAGCCCGGACGGCCTCAACATCAACGCCGGGGTCGGCTCCACCCATCTGGAGCGGCTCCAGGAGGCCGTGGTCTCCGGCGGGGCCGACGTCGGCATCGCCTACGACGGTGACGCCGACCGCTGCCTGGCGGTGGCGCACACCGGCGAGGTGGTCGACGGCGACCAGATCATGGCGGTGCTCGCCCTGGCGCTGCGCGCCGAGGGCAGGCTGGCGGCCGACACCGTGGTCGCCACGGTCATGTCCAACCTGGGCTTCAAGATCGCCATGCGGAACGCCGGCATCGAGGTGGTCGAGACCGCCGTGGGCGACCGCTACGTGCTGGAGGCCATGAAGGCGGGCGGCTACAACCTCGGCGGCGAGCAGTCGGGTCATGTCCTGATGCTCGACCACGCCACCACCGGCGACGGCGTGCTGACCTCCCTCCAGCTGCTGCAGACGGTCGCCCGCGAGGGCAGGCCGCTGGCCGGGCTCGCCTCGGTGATGACCCGGATGCCGCAGGTCCTGATCAACGTCAGGGACGTCGACCGGGCCAAGGCCTCGGTTCCGGAGCTGTCGGCGGCGGTCGCCGTGGCGGAGTCGGAGCTCGGGGAGACCGGCCGGGTGCTGATCCGGCCGAGCGGCACCGAGCCGATGATCCGCGTCATGGTCGAGGCCGCCTCGGCGGAGCAGGCCGAGCTGATGGCGGACCGCCTGGCCCAGGTCGTCCGCACGGCCTGCGTCTGATCACCGGACCGCCGGAGCGTCCGAACGAAGGGGGGCGTGGCCCGCGTGCGACACGCGGGCCACGCCCCCCTTCGTCACGAGCAGGGGCGGAGCATGTGTGAGCGGGTGCATGCGCGCCCCCTCGCCGGGGCGCGCATGCCGCCGGAACTACTCGTCGCCGGTGAGGGAGAAGCCTCGCAGGCGGTGGCCGGCCCAGACGACCGCGCCGACGGTGACGACCAGCAGGGCGACGGAGGCGAAGCCGATCGCGATCCCGGTGGACAGGAACGCCGATGACGACACCTGGTCGGCGACGGTCTGGGCCCACTGCTGGATGGAGAACCTGCGTGCGCCCGGGACGAAGTTGCCGACCACGCCCTCCCACACCAGGGCGTAGGCGATGCCGATCGTGACCGCGTGCCGGGTGATGATGCCCAGCAGCATGAACACCGCGGCGTACGCGACGCCCCCGGCCAGGGCGCCGGCGGTGAAGCCGTACGCGATGCCGGATTCGGAGCCGACCAGCAGGTAGGCCGCGGCGAAGGTCGGGACGGCGCCGAACAGGGCGAGCAGGGAGGCGGCGACGGCGAACTTGGTCCGCGCGATGACCGGCCGGGAGATCGGCTTGGACAGCAGGTGGACGACCGTGCCGTCCTCGATCTCGGGGGCGATCACGCCGGTGCCCGCGATCAGGCCGAGCAGCGGCAGCATCGTGCCGATGGCGAAGGTCTGCAGGAGCGTGATGGTCGCCTGCTCGCCGGCCTCGCCGATCCAGCGCAGCAGCACGGCCAGGCCGAGGAGCACCAGTGGGAGCAGGACGAGCAGCCAGATCCTTCTGCGGCCGAGCAGCGCGCGGTAGGAGATCCCGGCGATGACACCGTTCATCAGCTGCTCCTGTCGATCAGGTAGGAGAAGACGCTTTCGAGGTCCTCGTCGGCCGGGGAGACCTGCGTGATCCGCACCCCCGCGTCTCGGGCGACCCTGGGCAGCAGGTGGGTGAACCGCCGGAAGTCGACGGCCTGCACCTCCAGGCCCTGCCCGGTGAGGGAGACCGCGCTGGAGGAGGGGTCGGCGACCAGGGCCGACGCCAGGCGGCGGTCGTCGCTGGAGCGGATCCGGAACACGTGCGGCCGGTCGGTCATCCTGCGGCGGATCTCGCGGAAGTCGCCGGAGGCGGCGTGCCGGCCGGCGACCATGACCTCGATGTGCTGGGCGACGCGCTCGACCTCCTCCAGGATGTGCGAGCTGAACAGGATGGTCTTGCCCGCCGCCCCCATGCCGGTGACCAGCTCCATCAGGTGCATGCGCTGGCGCGGGTCCATGCCGTTGAAGGGCTCGTCGAGCAGGAGGACCTGCGGGTCGTGGACGAGGGCGGCGGCGACCTTGATCCGCTGCCGCATCCCCTTGGAGTAGGTCTCGATCCTGCGGTCCCCGGCGGGTTCCATCTCGACCAGGGCGATCGCCTTGCGGGCGGCGTCCTCGGGGTCGGGGAGGCGGTGCAGCCGGGCTCCGGACAGCACGAACTGCCGGCCGGTGAGGAAGCCGTAGGCGGCCTCACGCTCGGGGACCAGGCCGATGGAGCGGTAGACGCGGTGGTTGCGCCAGATCTTCGTCCCGTCGAGGGTCACCGTGCCGCTGGACGGGGCGAGGAACCCGGCCATCATGTGCAGGAGCGTCGACTTGCCGGCGCCGTTGGGTCCGAGCAGGCCGGTGACGCCGGGGCCGATGGTCATGGTGACGTCGTTGACGGCGACGACGTTGCCGTACCAGCGGGAGACCTGGGCCAGTTCGATCCTCATTGCGAGGCCGCCTTCCGGTAGCGCAGGATCAGGGCGGTCACGGACAGGGCGATCAGCAGGGCCACGGCCAGGATCGTCACGGCGACGCCGGCGCCCGCCGGGTAGGTGGTGGGGCCGGACGCCTTCGCGCCGAAGACGCCCACCTGGACCGCGGCGTCCACGAGGAAGAACGGATTGATCATCCACGCCCACGCGGCGGCGGTGTAGTCGTTCACCGATTCCAGCATCGCCGCGAGCGCACCCGAGACCGCCGAGGTGAGCAGGTAGAACGCGATGACCGCGGCGACGCCCAGGCCGCGCCGCGGGGTGAAGGAGGCGATCGCCACGCCCAGGCAGGACAGCGTCACGGCGAGGACGGCGGCCCCGGCGAGGGCGGTGAGATAGCCGGAGACGTTGGTCGGGCCGGGCAGGTCGATGACCAGTTCGCCGATGAACAGCACGGTGAGCGGGACGGCCAGGATCAGGAACATCGCCGCGGTCATCGCGGTGACCTTGGCCCCGACGTAGTCGACGAGCCGCACCGGCCGCGACAGGTAGAGCGGCAGCACCCGGAAGCGCAGGTCGGGCGCGACGGTGTAGGGGGACTGCGCGGCGAGGAAGACGGCGATCACGACCTGCATGATGGTCGCGTAACCGGTGTAGGTGATGATCCCCTCACGCTTGATCAGTGCCATGACCCCGATGGATACGACCGTGGGGAACATCATGACCGTCGCGAGCGCGAACGGGATGATCTTCGATCGGGCCGGGCGGCCCAGTCCGAACACCCCGCGCAGGGTGTGCAGGGTCAGTGCCGCGACGGCGTGGGCGCGGCCGAGCCGTACCCCTTCGTAGTGGCGGTAGCCGATGTCGTGGATGACCCCGGCGGGAGCCGGGGTGAGCGCGCCGGAGGGCGCTGGGGGCGTCTCGGGCACGGCGGTCCTCTCACGGGTGCGACCGGGGCCCGCCGGGGGCCCGTCCGGGCGGATGGGCGTGTCGCTGCTGGTCAGGTCGTCCGGCGGATCCGGCGGGCGGGGCCGGTTCCGGTCGTCCGGCGGGCCGGGCAGGTCAGGCATCGGCGGGCTCCCGGAAGACGTCCTCGATGCGCTGGCGGCCCTGCTCCATGCGGACGAGGTGCAGGCCGAGGTCGCAGACGGCGTCGCGGAGCGTGTCGAAGGTCTCCGGCGCGCCGACCTCCACCAGGAGCGTCCGGCCGTGCGGAGTGACGGTCTCGCCCAGTTCGGTGAGCCGGGCGGCCAGGGCGTCGCGGCCCTCCTCCACCTCCACCACGACGGTCCGGGTGGTCTGCGTGAAGTCGGAGATGGGGGAGGAGCGCAGCAGCCTGCCGCCGTCGATCACGATGACGTGGTCGCAGATCCGCTCCAGCTCGCCCAGCAGGTGGGAGGTGACGAGCACGCTGATGCCGAACTCGGTGCCGATCCTGCGGATCAGCGCCAGCATCTCGTCGCGCCCCTGGGGGTCCAGCCCGTTGGTGGGCTCGTCCAGGAGGACCAGCCGGGGATCGTGCACCAGGGCCTGGGCCAGCTTGACCCGCTGCTTCATACCGGTGGAGTAGCCGCCCATGGCGCGGTAGCGCTCCTCGTACAGGCCGACGTGGCGCAGCACGTCGGCGGCGCGCTCGCGGGCCGCGGTGCGCGGCAGGCCGGCCATCTGGCCCATGTGGACGGTGAACTCCGTGGCGGACAGGTCGGGGGGCAGGCAGTCGTGCTCGGGCATGTACCCGACGGCCCCGCGGATCTCCGCGCCCCGGGTCGTCACGTCCATGCCCAGCACCTCGGCGCGGCCGGCCGAGGGCGCGAGCAGACCCAGCAGGATCTTGATCAGCGTCGATTTGCCCGCGCCGTTCGCGCCGACCAGGCCGGTCACGCCGGGGCCGACCTCGACGGTGAGCCCGTCGAGTGCCGTCACCCGGGGGAATCGTCTGGTGAGTCCCTCGGTGGCGAGGATAGTCATACCCGGACACTATCCACCGGCCGTGCCTGGTTCCTCCGCCGTGCGGACGAATCCGCCTCGGCCGAAAGGCCGGTCCGGCGCCGGCCGTACGGTTTTCACCCGGTTCGGGCCGTACGGTCTCCGCCCGCTTCGGGCTTCCGCCCGGCTCGGGCTTCCGCCCGGTTCCGGCCGTACGGTCTCCGCCCGGCTCGGGCTTTCGTCCGGCTCGGGCTTCCGCCCGGTTCCCGCCGGTCGCGATCCCTACCGGCCGCCCCGTGGGAGTCCCGGCCCTCCACCGCGTGACCCGCGCGCGGGGAACCGTACGCCGAACCGCGCCCAGTAGGCCCGTTGGACGACCAGGGTGACCGTACCGGAGACGACCATGCCTGCGATGTTCACCGCGAGCTGGGTGACCGAGCCCGTCACGTCGGCCCAGCGGCCGAGGGCGACGGCGACGGAGAGGTATCCGGCGGCGGGAACGGTGGTCACCGAGATGAAGACGCCCACCAGGGCCGAGGACTTGCCTGCGGTGACCGACAGCACCCCGGCCGCCCCGGCCAGCAGCGCCACGACGATCGACCAGCGGTCGGGCTTGACGATGAACTCGATCTCCTCGTGCCCGCGCAGCGTGCCGGGGTCGATCCAGCCCAGCGCGCGGAAGGCCAGCGCGCAGGCGAGCGTGACCGCTATGGCGACCGCGAACCCGGTCAGGAGCGTGCGCAGGGCACGGACGATCAGGTGCCGGTCGCCTCTGAGCAGGCCGAAGCAGACGGCCGCGACCGCGCCGAACTCCGGGCCGAGCACCATCGCGCCGACGATCAGGATCGGCGAGTTCACGATCACGCCGACCGCCGCGATCTGTGTGGCGATCACCAGGAACGCCAGGAAGGCCCAGCTCAGCTCGGTGTCGTCCTCGACCCGCTGGGCGAGCTCGTCCCAGATCACCGCGTCGTCGCCGTGGCCGGGCGCCTCCTCCTCCGCGCGGGCGGCCACCTCGGAGACCGAGAGGTCGACCCGTTCGCCCGCGATGGACCCGGCCGTGTCCAGGTCGAGGTCGCGCAGGCAGTCGATCATCTCGCTGGCGGCCTCGCGGGCGATGTCGAACTGCACGAGGTCGCCCTTGGGGGAGCGGGCCGCGCCGTGCAGCACGACGATGTTGGCCACGCCGACGGCCTCGTCGAGCAGGCCGAGGACCTCCTCCGTCCGCTCGGACGGGCTGATCACGCGGAGATGCAGCACGCGACTCCTCCTACCCGTCAGATGCGGCGCAGTCCCACCCGGCGCACGGAGTGGTCTGGGCCCTTGTGCAGCACCAGGTCGGCCCGGCCCCGGGTGGGGGCGATGTTCTCGACGAGGTTGCGTTCGTTGACGTCGCGCCAGACGTTCCTGGCGAACTCGGTCGCCTCGTCGTCCGACAGCTGGGCCAGGTGCCGGAAGTAGGACCGCGGATCCTCGAAGGCGGTACGGCGCAGCTTGTGGAAGCGGTCGAGGTACCAGTCCCGGACGTTCTCGACCTTGGCGTCCACGTAGATGGAGAAGTCGAAGTAGTCGTTGACCGCGAGGGCGGCCGGCGGGGCGGGCTGCAGCACGTTGAGGCCCTCGACGATGAGGATGTCGGGCCGTCGGACGGTCTGCGTCGCGCCGGGGACGATGTCGTACTCCAGGTGGCTGTAGACCGGGGCGGTCACCTCGGGCCGGCCGGCCTTGACGTCGGCGACGAACCTGACCAGGGCCCGCCGGTCGTAGCTCTCCGGGAAGCCCTTGCGGTGCGTGATGTCCCGGGCGGTGAGGACCGCGTTGGGGTACAGGAAGCTGTCGGTGGTGATCAGGTCCACCCGCGGGTGCTCGGGCCAGCGGGCCAGCAGGGTGTGCAGCAGCCGGGCGGTGGTGGACTTGCCGACGGCGACGCTGCCGGCGATGCCCAGGATGTACGGCGCGGGCCCGGCGCCCGTCCCGAGGAAGGTGCTGACCGCCGCGCCGCGCTGCCTGCCCCCGGTGAAGTGCAGGTTGAGCAGCCGGGTGAGCGGCAGGTAGATGTCGGTGACCTCGGCCAGGTCGATCGGGTCGTCGACGCCGCGCAGCTCCTCCAGCTCGTCCTCGGTAAGCGTCAGCGGCGTGTTCCTGCGGAGACCGCTCCACTGCTCGCGGCTCAGCTCCACGTACGGAGTCGCCTCCCACCCGTTGGTCATAGCCAGCAAGCGTACTGATCCGCCGGGAGCCGCTCCGCGCGGGTCCGGGCATGCGCGGTTCCGTCCGGGGCAGGTCCTGCCCGATGGCGGGCAGGATTCTTGGTTTCATCCGGGGGTTCTCCATAGGCTCGTCGGTCGATCTCACAGGAAGAAGGAGGTTGGGACATGTGCGGAATAGTGGGATATATCGGCCATCGGTCGGCGGTCGAGGTCGCCGTCGAGGGTCTGGGCCGGCTGGAGTACCGCGGCTATGACTCCTCCGGCATCGCGCTGGTCGGCCCTTCCGGGGAACTGGCCGTGGAGAAGCGGGCCGGGAAGCTGGCCAACCTGCGCTCGGCGCTGACGTCGCGGTCCCTCCCCGAGGCGACGGTCGGCATCGGGCACACCCGCTGGGCGACCCACGGCGCGCCGACCGACCGCAACGCCCACCCGCACACCGACTGCCGCTCCAGGATCGCGGTGATCCACAACGGCATCATCGAGAACTTCGCCGAGCTCCGGGCCGAGCTGGAGGACGACGGGCACAAGCTGCTGTCGGACACCGACACCGAGGTGGTGGCGCACCTGCTGGAGCGGCACGCCGCCGACGGCCTGGCCGAGGCGATGCGCCGGGTGTGCCGGAGGCTGGAGGGGGCGTTCACGCTGCTGGCCGTGTCGGCCGACGAGCCCGGCGTGGTGGTGGGCGCCCGCCGCAACTCGCCGCTGGTCGTCGGGCGGGGCGAGGGGGAGAACTTCCTCGGCTCGGACGTGTCCGCGTTCATCGCCTACACCCGTGAGGCCGTCGAGCTGGGCCAGGACCAGGTGGTCGAGCTGCGGGACGAGGGGATCACGGTCACCGACTTCCACGGGGCCCCGGCCGAGACGCGCGACTACCACGTCGGCTGGGACGCCTCCGCCGCGGAGAAGGGCGGCTACGACCACTTCATGCTCAAGGAGATCGCCGAGCAGCCGCGGGCGGTCGCCGACACGCTGCTCGGCAGGATCGGCTCCGACGGGCTGCTCACCCTGGACGAGATGCGGCTGTCGGACCAGGAGCTGCGGGACGTCAGCAAGATCATCGTGGTCGCGTGCGGGACCTCCTACCACGCCGGCCTCATCGCCAAGTACGCGATCGAGCACTGGGCCCGGGTTCCGTGCGAGGTCGAGCTGGCCAGCGAGTTCCGCTACCGCGACCCCATCCTCAACCGCGACACGCTCGTCATCGTGATCAGCCAGTCGGGCGAGACCATGGACACGCTGATGGCCGTACGGCACGCCCGCGAGCAGCGGTCGCGGGTGCTGGCCATCTGCAACGTCAACGGCTCCACGATCCCGCGCGAGTCCGACGCCGTCCTCTACACGCACGCCGGTCCGGAGATCGCCGTCGCCTCCACCAAGGCGTTCCTCACCCAGCTCGTCGCCTGCTACCTCGTCGCCCTGTACATCGCGCAGGTCCGCGGCGTGAAGTTCGGCGACGAGATCACCCAGGTCCTGGACCGGCTGGCCGGGATGCCCGCCCAGGTGGAGGAGGTGCTGGCGACCATGGAGCCGGTCCGCGCGCTGGCCCGCTCGCTGGCCGGCGAGCGGTGCGTGCTCTTCCTCGGCCGCCACGTGGGCTTCCCCGTCGCCCTCGAAGGGGCGCTGAAGCTCAAGGAGCTGGCCTACATGCACGCCGAGGGGTTCGCGGCCGGTGAGCTGAAGCACGGCCCGATCGCGCTGATCGACCAGGGCCTGCCCGTCGTCGTGGTGGTCCCCTCCCCGTCGGGCCAGCGCGTCATCCACGACAAGATCGTGTCCAACATCCAGGAGATCCGGGCACGCGGCGCCAGGACCATCGTGATCGCCGAGGAGGGGGACACCGCGGTGGAGCCCTACGCCGACACGCTGATCCGCGTGCCCGCCGTGGAGACCCTGTTCCAGCCGCTGGTGGCCGCGGTGCCGCTGCAGGTCTTCGCCTGCGAGCTGGCCACCGCCAAGGGCCACGACGTCGACCAGCCCCGCAACCTGGCCAAGTCGGTGACCGTGGAGTAGCCGCCGGAGCGGGGCGAGGACGGGCACTGCTTGTAGCCTGAGGCGGTGATCGTGGGCATCGGGGTGGACGTCGTGGACGTCGCCCGGCTCGAAGAAGCGCTGGAGCGGACCCCCGCCCTGCGGGAGCGGCTGTTCACCGAGGCCGAGCGGGACCTGCCCGCGCCCTCCCTGGCGGCGCGTTTCGCGGCCAAGGAGGCGGTGGCCAAGGCGCTCGGCGCCCCGCCGGGGCTGGAGCACCTGGAGGCCGAGGTGCGCCGCGGCCCGCACGGCCGGCCGGAGCTGCACGTCAGCGGCCGGGTCGCCGAGGTCGCGGAGCGGCTGGGCGTGGGGCGCTGGCACCTCTCGCTGACCCACGACGGGGGCGTCGCCATCGCCTACGTGATCGCCGAAGCCTGACCGCGCCCCGCCGCCCCGCCGCCCCGCCGACCCGCCGACCGGTCGTACGGCGCGGCGACGCGGGAAGACGGTGAGGGCGCGGCGGACGCGGCGGGGCGTGGCGGGCGCGGGAACGCGCGACGGCGGGCCGGCCGTACGGCGGGCCGCGCCGGAGCACACGCCGGAGATCGTCGCGGGATACCGTCGGAGCCATGCTGACCGCGTACACCTCCGATCAGATCAGGGCCGCCGAGGCGGCGCTCATGGCGAAGCTGCCCGAGGGGACGCTCATGGACCGGGCCGCCGCGGGCCTCGCGGTCGTCTGCGCCGGAGTCCTCGGGACGGTGTACGGCTCCCGCGTCGTGGTGCTGGCCGGCGGCGGGGACAACGGCGGCGACGCCCTGTACGCCGGGGCGCGGCTCGCCGCCCGGGGCGCCCGGGTGCACGCCGTACTGGCCGGGACGCGGGCCCACGAGGGCGGGCTCGCGGCGCTGCGGCGGGCCGGGGGCCGGGTGACGGACCTCGGCGGCGCGACCCGGGAGGCCCCGGCGGGTGACGGGGCGGCGGGCCCCGCGCGGGGCCCCGTGACGGATCCCGCGACGGGTCCCGCGGGGGAGACCGGGAAGGACTCCGGGAAGGACTCCGCGAAGGGCGCGGCGGTGGGCGCCGGGGTGCGGCGCCTCCTCGACGGAGCCGACCTCGTGGTGGACGGGCTCGTGGGGATCGGCGGGACGGGCGCGCTGCGTGAGCCGTACGCGACCCTGGCCCGGCTGGCCGCCGAGGGGCCCGCGACGGTGGTCGCGGTGGACGTGCCGAGCGGGGTGGACGCGAGCACCGGGCGGGTCGACGGGCCGGCGGTCCGGGCGGACGTCACCGTCACGTTCGGGGCCCGCAAGATCGGGCTGCTCGTCGACCCGGGCGCGGCCCGCGCCGGCCGGGTCGAGCTGGTGGACATCGGGCTGGGACCGTACCTCCCCGACCCCGGGGCGTCGGCGCTCACCGGCCCCGACGTGGCGCTGATGCTGCCCCGGCCGGGCGTGGAGTCCGACAAGTACCGCCGGGGCGTCGTAGGCGTCGCGGCCGGGAGCCACCTCTACACCGGCGCGGCGGTGCTGGCCGTGGGCGGGGCGGTCCGGGCGGGAGCGGGCATGGTCCGCTACGCGGGTCCCGCCGAGCCCGTGGCCCAGGTGCGGGCGCGCTGGCCCGAGGTCGTCATCACCCCGCTCGAACCGGGCGAGGGGATCGGCGAGGTCGGACGGGTGCAGGCGTGGGTGCTCGGGCCCGGCCTGGGCACCGGACCGGAGGCGCTCGCCGTGGCCCGCTCGGTGCTGGCGAGCGACGTCCCGGTGCTGGTGGACGCCGACGGCCTGACGCTGGTCGCCGGGAACCGGTCGCTGCTGCGCCGCTCCGCGCCGGTGCTGATCACCCCGCACGCGGGTGAGCTGTCGCGGCTGCTGGGCGTGCCGAGATCGCGGATCGAGGCCCGCCGGTCGGAGTACGCGCGGCGGGCCGCGGACGAGCTGGGCGTGACGACCCTGCTGAAGGGCTCGACCACCGTGGTCGCCGAGGACGAGCGGCCGGTCAGGATCAACCTCACCGGCAGCCCGTGGCTGGCCACCGCGGGCACCGGCGACGTGCTGGCCGGGGTCGCGGGCGCGCTGCTGGCCGCCGGGCTGGGACCGTACGACGCGGCCTCCTGCGCGGCGTACCTGCACGGCCTGGCCGGGCGGAACGGGCCGGTCTCGGCGTGGGACGTCCTGGAAGGCGTCCCGGAGGCGGTCAGGGAGGTCACGGACCGGCTCCGGGAGGACGGCCGAGCTGCCAAACTGGAAAGATGAGCTTCCCGACGACGCCCGCCGGCGCGCGGGCGGACCTCTCCGCGGTCCGGGACGACGCCGGCGCCACGCCCGCCGAGGCGCGGGCGGACCTCTCCGCCGTCCGTGACGACGCCGGCACCGCGCCGGCCGGGGCGCGGGCGGACCGCCCGGCGACCCTGGACGGCGTCACCACGCCCGCCGAGGCGCGGGTGGACCTGTCCGCGATCCGGGACAACGTCGCCCTGCTGGCCGGGCGGGCCCCCGGGGCGGACGTCATGGCCGTGGTCAAGGCCGACGGCTACGGGCACGGCATGGTCGCCTGCGCGCGGGCCGCGCTGGAGGGCGGGGCCGCCCGGCTGGGCACCGCCTACATCCGCGAGGCCCTCGAACTGCGCGACGCCGGCGTCACCGCGCCGGTCATGTCGTGGATCATCCCTCCGGGCGAGCCGCTGGACGAGGCGGTCGGCCGTGACGTGGAGCTGTCGGCCGGGGCACCCGGCCTGGTGGACCGGATCGCCGAGGCGGCGGTCCGCGCCGGCCGGACCGCCCGGCTGCACCTGAAGATCGACACCGGCCTGTCGCGCGGCGGCGCGGCGTTCGGCGACTGGCCCGCGCTGCTCGACCGGGCCCTGGCCCGGCAGTCGGAGGGGACGATCGAGGTCGCCGGGATCTGGTCGCACCTCGCCTGCGCCGACGAGCCGGGGCACCCGTCGGTCGCATCCCAGCTCGCCGTCTTCGACGACGCGCTGGCCATGGCGGAGAAGGCGGGCGTCGCGGGTTCCCACGTGGTCCGGCACATCGCCAACTCGGCGGCGACGCTGACGCTGCCGCGGGCGCGCTACGACATGGTCCGTCCCGGCATCGCGGTCTACGGCCTGAGCCCGGTGCCCGCCCTCGGGGACTTCGGCCTGCGCCCGGCGATGACCCTGACCGCGCGGATCGCGCTGGCCAAGCGGGTTCCGGCCGGATCCGGGGTGTCCTACGGGCACCTTTACGTCACGGATCGTGAGACCACGCTTGGACTGGTGCCCCTCGGGTATGCGGACGGCGTTCTGCGATATGCGACAAATCGGGCGGAGGTGATGGCGGGTGGACGGCGCCGCCGCATCGCCGGACGGGTCTGCATGGACCAGTTCATGATCGACGTGGGGGACGACCCGCTGGCCGAGGGCGACGAGGTGATCCTGTTCGGCGATGGCTCGCACGGCGAGCCGACCGCCCAGGAATGGGCGGATTCCCTCGGCACGATCTCGTATGAGATCGTGACCCGGATCGGTTCGCGGGTCCCGCGCGTTCACCGGTGAGAGGCACGTCAGGGGGTCGCATGGGCATCGCCACACGGCGCAGGGTGGGGGTCGCCGGCGCGCTCGTCGGCGCCGCGTCCGCCGGGGTGGCCGCCGCGGCCTTCGCCAAGCGTTACGCCATCGGCCGCATCAGGCTCCGGCCCGACCTGGAGGCCGGCGAGCCGTTCGGCGAGCTGCGCGGCCGGCCCGTCGCGGTCACCGCCTCCGACGGCGTGGTCCTGCACGCCGAGGTCGACGGGCCCGAGGACGCCCCGCTGACCGTGGTGTTCTGCCACGGCTACACCCTCAACCTCGACTCCTGGCACTACCAGCGGCGCGACCTGCTCGACTCCTACCGGATGGTGCTGTGGGACCAGCGCTCCCACGGGCGCTCGCCGCGCGCGTCGGTCGACGACCACGGCGTCCTCATCGACCGGCTGGGCGAGGACCTCGCCGAGGTGATCGAGGAACTGGTACCCGGCCCGTGCGTGCTGGTGGGCCACTCCATGGGCGGCATGACGATCATGGCGCTGGCCGACCGCCGCCCCGAGCTGTTCGAGGAGAAGATCAGGGGGGTCGCGCTGATCTCCACCTCCGCCGGCAGGCTGGGCGAGGTCTCCCTGGGACTGCCCGCCCTGCTGGCCAGGGCCGTGCACACGGTCACACCGGGCACGGTCTCACTGCTGGGCCGCCGGGGCGCGCTGGTGGACCGCGGCCGGGAGGCGGCCAACGACCTGGCCTTCCTGATGCTGCGCCACCTGGGCTTCGGTGACGCCGCGAACGTCAGCCCCACGGTGGTGGACTTCATCGAGTCGATGATCCGCTCCACCCCGTTCGAGGTGATCGCCGACTTCTACCCGGCGCTGATGTCCCACGACAAGCTGGCCGCCCTGGGGGTGCTGGACGACGTGCCGACCTCCATCATCGTGGGGGACAAGGACTGGCTGACGCCGGTGGACCACAGCAAGGCCATGGCGGCGGCGCTGCCCCGCGCCCGGTTCACCGAGGTTCCCGACAGCTCGCACCTGGTCCAGCTCGAACGGCCCGCCGTGGTCAACGACGCGCTGCGCGACCTGATCAAGCGGGCACTCGCCGACGAGGCCGCCGCCGCCGATGCCGACGGCGCCGGCACCGACGGGGCCGACTCCGACGGGACGGGCGAGGCCGGCGGGACCGATGCCTGAGGCCCGCGCGGATGACCGGGCCGCCGGACGCGGCTCGCGGGACGTGACCATCGCAGGGGAGTTGATCGAGAAGTGAGAATCGCGGCGACCGCCGAGGAGATGCGGGAGCTGGGCAGGGAGCTCGCCGGGCTGCTGCGCCCGGGTGACCTGGCGGTGCTGTCCGGGCCGCTGGGCGCGGGCAAGACGACCCTGGTCCAGGGGATCGCCGACGGCCTCAAGGTGCGCGGCCCCATCACCTCGCCGACGTTCGTCATCGCCCGGGTGCACCCCTCGCTGTCCGGGGGGCCGGCGCTCGTGCACGCGGACGCCTACCGGCTGGGCGGTGACCTGGAGGTCGACGACCTCGACCTCGACGCCTCGCTGGAGGAGTCGGTGACGGTCGTGGAGTGGGGCGAGGGCCTGGTCGAGGGCCTCGCCGAGGACCGGCTGGAGATCTCCATCGAGCGCGGCGAGACCGGCGAGGAGCGCACCGTACGGCTGCGCGGGGTCGGCGCCCGGTGGGAGGGTGTCGTCTGACCGGAACCCGGAGCGTCCGTTCCGCGTCCGAGTTGGTATAGATCATCGAAATCGATGATTGACCCAAGCGGGTTTGCCCTTGTTTTAAGGGGAACAGGTGCAGTGGTGCCGGGCGAGGGTCGTCGGCCGGAGTGGAAGTGGAGTGCGACGGTGCCAAGCGTCAAGCATGCCGCGGTTCTGGGGGCCACTCTGGGTGGCCTCGCTCTGCTCGGGGTGACCGGGTGCACGGCCGAGGCGGACTCCGAGCCGGGGACGACCACCTCACCCGCGGCGTCCCAGACGTCCGCCGGCAGAGGCGACATCGAGGTCCAGCTCCAGCCGGCCCGGGTCAAGGCCGGGCAGAAGGTGTGGATCCTGGCCAACTGCCCGATCCCGCAGGGCGGGCCGGAGCATCGCGGCACCGGGTCGTCCCGGATCTTCCGCACCGCGGTGACCCTCGACCCGATCCTGGTCACGCCCAGCCCCGCCCCCTCGTCGAGCGCCACGCCGACCCCGCGGCCGTGGGTCCGGGGCCAGGCCACCGTGGCCCCCGGCACCGCGGCCGGCGTCTACGAGGTCAACGCCCGCTGCGAGGGCACCAACGACACCGGCAAGGCGAGCCTCCGGGTGGTCGGCGAGACCAGGCCCAGCGCCGCCCCCACCGAGGAGGCGTCCGAAGAGCCGACCCGCAGGCCGAGGCCCCGGCCGACCCGGACCGTCATCAGCACGCGCGCGCCCTCCACCGGCGGCGGAGGCACCGCGGCCGGCGGCCCGGACGACGACGGCTCGCCGCTCGGGGTGCCCGGGGTGCTGCTGGCCGCCGCCCTGGTGGGCGGCACGGGGGTCGCGATCGCCAGGCGACGGCGTTCGTAGCCGCCGATGGCCGCACCCACGCGCTGGTCGCACGTCATCACCGCCGGCATCGTCACCGGCCTCGTCATGGTGCTCTTCCACCGGGGCGCGGGCGTCGACGTCCCGGAGGTCCGCGACCCGGTGGTGCCCGAACGCGTGGAGATCCCCTCGCTGGGCATCAAGGCGCCCCTGATGAGGCTCGGGGTCAAGAACGGCGAGGTCGAGCTCCCGCCGTACGACAAGCCGAACGCGGCGGGCTGGGTCAAGGGCACCGCGGTGCCCGGCGACGAGGGCCCCGCGGTGATCCTCGGGCACGTGGACACCAAGACCGACCCCGCGGTCTTCTACCGGCTCAAGGACATCCGTGAGGGGCAGGTCGTCAAGGTCAGGCGCAGCGACGGCGACGTCGCCCAGTACCGGGTGGACTCCGTCGAGCGGGTGAGCAAGGACCGCTTCCCGGCGGACAAGGTCTACCTCCAGGACGGCCTGCGGCTGATCACCTGCGGCGGGGACTTCGACTGGGACCGCCACGAGTACCGCGACAACGTCATCGTCTACGCCACCCTGGTCAAACGGGCCGACCCCAGGACCTGATCCGCCCAGGCGGTCCCGCCTCCCGCGCGACGGACTAGGCTAACTGTTCGTGCTGGTCCTGGCCTTTGATACCGCGACCCCCGCCGTCACCGCAGCGCTGCACGACGGTGAACGGGTCCTCGCCGAGTCGACGACCGTCGACGCCCGCCGCCACGGCGAACTGCTCGTGCCCACGATCGAGACCGTCCTGCGGGAGGCCGGCGCCGAGCTCGCCGACGTCACCGTCGTCGTCGCGGGCGCCGGACCCGGTCCCTACACCGGCCTGCGGGTCGGCCTGATGACCGCCCAGGCCCTCGCCGCCTCGCTCGGCGTCCCGGCGTACGGCGTGTGCACGCTCGACGCCGTCGCCTACGGCAGCGGGTTGTCCGAGCCGTTCCTGGTGGCCACCGACGCCCGCCGCAAGGAGGTGTTCTGGGGCCACTACGAGGACATGCGGACCCGGTTGTCCGGCCCCGCGGTGAGCCGCCCCCACGACCTGCCCGGCGGCCTCCCGCTCGTCGGCGCGGGCGCGCGGATGTACGCCGAGGTCGTCGGCGCCTCCCGGCTGCTGGACGCCCCCGAGTACCCCTTCGCGGGGGCGCTGGCGTCGCTGGCCGCCGAGCAGCTCGGCGAGCCCGATGTCCGCGAGGTCGTGGAGAGCGGCACGCACCCCGTGCTGAGCCTGCCCCGCCCGGTGTACCTCCGCCGCCCCGACGCGCAGGTGCCCGCCGCGCCCAAGAAGGTCACCTGATGGCGGTGACGCTGCGCCCGATGACCGGGGACGACCTGCCCGCCGTGATGGAGATCGAGCGGGACACCTTCCCGGCGGACGCCTGGAGCGAGGGCATGCTCCGCGACGAGCTCGCCGGGCAGCCCGGGACCCGTCACTACGTGGTGGCCGAGACCGGTGAGGGGATCATCGGCTACGCCGGGCTCTTCGCCGCCGGCGACCAGGCGGACGTGCAGACCATCGCCGTCGCGGCCGGCCGGCGGCGCACCGGGGTCGGCGGCGCCCTGCTCACCGAGCTGCTGGCCGAGGCCGGCAGGCGCGGCGCGCGGTCGGTCTTCCTCGAGGTGCGCGCCGACAACCCCGCCGCGCAGGCGATGTACGAGCGGTTCGGCTTCGTCCGGCTCGGCCTGCGCCGCCGCTACTACCAGGACGGCACCGACGCGATCACGATGCGGAAGGATCTCATCCATGAGTGACGAACCCCTGGTCCTGGGCATCGAGACCTCCTGCGACGAGACCGGGATCGGCATCGTCCGGGGGCACACCCTGCTGGCCAACACGATCGCCTCCAGCGTCGAGGAGCACGCCCGCTTCGGCGGGGTGGTGCCCGAGGTGGCCTCCCGGGCGCACCTGGAGGCGATGACCCCCACCGTCGAGCGGGCGCTGGAGCAGGCGGGCCTGCGCTTCTCCGACATCGACGCGATCGCGGTGACCGCCGGGCCGGGGCTGGCCGGCGCGCTGCTGGTCGGCGTCGCCGCCGCCAAGGCGTACGCGCTGGGCCTCGGCGTCCCGCTGTACGGGGTGAACCACCTGGCCGCCCACGTGGCCGTGGACCAGCTCGAACACGGCGCCCTGCCCAAGCCGTGCATCGCCATGCTCGTCTCGGGCGGTCACTCCTCCCTGCTGCTGGTCCCCGACGTCGCCAAGGGCGTCGTCTCGCTCGGCTCCACGGTGGACGACGCCGCGGGCGAGGCGTTCGACAAGGTGGCGCGGGTGCTCGGCCTGCCCTTCCCCGGCGGCCCCTACATCGACCGGGCGGCCCGCGACGGCTCCGGCGCGGCCATCGCCTTCCCGAGGGGCAAGTACGACGACGGCACCCTCGACTTCTCGTTCTCCGGCCTGAAGACCGCCGTGGCCCGCTGGGTGGAGGCCAGGGAGAGGTCCGGCGAGCCGATCCACGTGCCCGACGTGGCGGCGTCGTTCCAGGAGGCCGTGGTCGACGTGCTGACCCGCAAGGCCCTTCAGGCGTGCCGCGAGCACGACGTCCGGGACCTGCTGATCGGCGGCGGCGTGGCGGCCAACTCCCGGCTGCGGGCCCTGGCGCAGGAACGCTGCGACGCGGCGGGGGTGCGGCTGCGCGTCCCCCGGCCGGGGCTGTGCACCGACAACGGCGCCATGGTGGCCGCCCTGGGCTCCGACCTGGTGGCGGCGGGCGTCACCCCGTCGTCCCTGGAGATCCCGGCCGACTCCTCGCTCCCGATCACCACCGTCCACGTCTGACCGTACGGCCCCGCCCGATCCGTGCCCGGAGGCCGCGGGTCAGGCGGGGCTGCAGATGAGGGCGAACGGCCGCTCCCCGACCCGGGTGAGGACCACCGTCGCGGAGCCGCCGCCGGAGAGCCGCAGATCCCTGCGCAGGCGCTCCACGTCGACCGCCGAGCCGCGCTTCTTGACCGTCACGACGCCCGCCCCGCGCTCGCGCAGCGCCGCCCGCAGCCGCTTGAGCGAGAACGGCATCATCTCGTGCACCTCGTACCGCGCCGCCCACGGCGTGGTCACCTCGGCGTCGCCGGTGATGTAGGCGATGCGCTCGTCGAGCAGCCGGCCGTCGACCCGCTTGGCCACCTCCGCCACCAGGTGAGCCCGTACGGCCGCGCCGTCCGGCTCGTAGAGGTAGCGGCCCACCGCGCCCACCGGCGCGGGATCCGCACCCGGCTCGGGCGTCAGCGTCGTGCCGGACGGCAGCATCGTGGCCCTGCGCCCCGCGTCCCGGGCGAGGCCGCCGCACCAGATCGCGGCCTCCTTGACGTCGCCGCGCCAGGAGACCCACTCGGCCTCGGTTCCGGCCGGGATGAACTCGTACGGGATGCCGGGGGCGACCTTCAGGCAGGCCGCCGGGGCCTTCGCCACCATGCCGAGGACCTCCGGCCAGGGCGGCGAGTAGGCCATCGGGTCGAACGTCCGGCCCCGCGCCGTACGGCGGGCGGGATCGGCGAACAGCACGTCGAAGGCCGCCGGGTCGAGCGTGGCGGCCTCGGCGGCGCGGACCGTGACGCGGTCGCCGAGGCCCAGGGCGTCGGCGTTGGCCCGGGCGACGGCGGCGGTGAGCGGGTCGGCGTCCACGGCCTCCACGACGCAGCCCGCCCTGGCCAGCGCCAGCAGGTCGCCGCCGATCCCGCAGCAGGCGTCGGCCACCCGGGAGCCGGCCGGGACGCGCCGGGCGCGGTGGTCGGCCACCTCGCGGCGGGTGGCCTGCTCCAGGCCGTGCGGGGTGAAGTACATGACGGCGGCGTCGGAGCCGAACTTCTCCCGCGCGCGCTCCCTGAGCGCCGCCTGGGTGAGCGCCGCGGAGGTCAGGGTCGCGTCGTAGGTCCGGCGCAGCCGCGTCACCGCGGCCACCGGGCCGTCACCCGCGGCCTCGGCGGCCGCGGCGAGGGCCTCCTGGCCGCGCGGCGTCAGCAGTTCCCGGAATGCGTCGAGGTCCACACCGCCCGACGCTACCGCCTCACTTCAGCAGGCCGGCCAGATCGATCTCGATGGGGAAGGGGACCGGGACCGAGAGCACATCACGATGGACGCCGGTGGGGACGTAGGCGCGGGTGGCGGGGTCGAGTTCGTAGACGTAGACGACGGGCACGCCGTCCGCTTCCTCCACCCGCCAGAAATGCACTATCCCGGCCTGGGCGTAGGAACGCGGCTTGACCTCGCGGTCGCGGAGCCTCGACTCGGGGGAGACCACCTCGACCACCAGGTGGACCTCGCCGGGGAGATAGGCGGTGCGGTCGTGGTCGTGGGCGAGCGCGGCGTCGATGAGGAGCACGTCGGGGCACGGGCGCTGCCGCGGGCCGAGCCTGACGTCCATCTGGGTGGCGACCGCCAGCCGGTCCGGGGTCTGGGCTTCGAAGGCGGCCGCGAGTCTGCGGATCACGAGATCGTGGAAACGCTTCTGGGGGGACATGAAGAGCAGGGCTCCATCGACGAGTTCGACGTGCTTGAAGAAGTCCGGCTCGCCGTTCGGGCCCTCGTCGGGCAGGCGATCGAGGTCGTCGGCGGTCCACCCGCCGGCCGGGGGGCGGGGCCAGTCGGCGAGCAGGTCGCGCCCTTCGCGCCGAGTGCTCGTTTCCTCGCGGAGAGTGCTGGTCACGTCGTCCACCGTAGCGTCATCCCCATTGCTATTCGTGTCCATCACATTACTTTCGGTCAACGCTCGTCGTCTCTCCTCCCTCTCATGGTGCCCCCGTCGGGGGTTCCTGTCCCCTCATCGGGGCCGCCGAGGGCGTCGGCGGGCGGTTCGTGTTGACTGTCAAGGCCTCCTTGCATACTGTTCCGTATTGGCACTCTCCCGGTGAGAGTGCCAACGCAAGTGCGACGAGGCTGGTCTGACACCCGCGACGGCAGACCGCTGGTCGCCTCTTCTAGATCATTCAAATCTGAAGGGGAGGTCCGACGTGACGACCGCCACCAAGGTTCCCGTTAAGCCGCTCGGCGACCGCATCGTGGTCCAGCCGCTTGAGGCCGAGCAGACCACCGCCTCCGGCCTGGTCATTCCCGACACCGCGAAGGAGAAGCCCCAGGAGGGCAGGGTCCTCGCGGTGGGCCCGGGCAACTGGGACGAGGACGGCGACAAGCGCATCCCGCTCGACGTCAAGGAGGGCGACGTCGTCCTCTACAGCAAGTACGGCGGCACCGAGGTGAAGTACAACGGCGAGGAGTACCTGGTGCTCTCCGCCCGTGACGTGCTCGCCATCGTCGAGAAGTAGTCCATCGCTTCCGACGCTTCCGAGATGACGCATCGAGCCCCGGGTCGCGAGAGCGCCCGGGGCTTCGATGCTCCCGTGTGCCCCCAGAGAGGACTGTCATGCCCAAGATCCTGTCGTTCGAGGAGGACGCCCGCCGCTCGCTGGAGCGCGGTGTCAACGCCCTCGCCGACGCCGTCAAGGTGACCCTCGGCCCGCGCGGCCGCAACGTCGTCATCGACAAGAAGTTCGGCGCTCCCACCATCACCAACGACGGCGTCACCATCGCCCGCGAGGTGGAGCTGGAGAAGCCGTACGAGAACCTCGGCGCGCAGCTCGCCAAGGAAGTCGCGACGAAGACCAACGACATCGCCGGTGACGGCACGACCACCGCGACCGTCCTGGCCCAGGCGATGGTCCGCGAGGGTCTGCGCAACGTCGCCGCCGGCGCCCAGCCGCTGAGCCTCAAGCGGGGCATCGACCTCGCGGCCAAGGCCGTCAGCGACAGGCTGGTCGAGTCCGCCCGTCCGGTCGCGGACAAGAAGGAGATCGCCCACGTGGCGACGATCTCCGCCCAGGACGCCAAGATCGGCGACCTGATCGCCGAGGCGTTCGACAAGGTGGGCAAGGACGGTGTCATCACCGTCGAAGAGTCCAACACCATGGGCCTGGAGCTGGAGTTCACCGAGGGCCTCCAGTTCGACAAGGGCTACCTGTCGCCCTACATGGTGACCGACCAGGAGCGCATGGAGGCGGTCCTGGAGGACCCCTACATCCTGATCACCCAGGGCAAGATCTCCTCCGTCGCGGACTTCCTGCCGCTGCTGGAGAAGGTCGCGCAGACCAAGAAGGCACTGCTGGTCATCGCCGAGGACGTCGAGGGCGAGGCCCTGGCGGTCCTGGTGACCAACAAGATCCGCGGCACCTTCACCTCCGTCGCCGTCAAGGCTCCGGGCTTCGGTGACCGCCGCAAGGCCATGCTCCAGGACATCGCCATCCTCACCGGCGGCCAGGTCGTCAGCGAGGAGATCGGCCTCAAGCTGGAGCACGTCGGCCTCGAGGTGCTCGGCACGGCCCGCCGCGTCGTGATCACCAAGGACGCCACCACCGTCGTGGACGGCGCCGGCGAGGCGCAGGCGATCGAGGACCGCGTCCGCGAGATCAAGGTCGCCATCGAGCAGGCGGACTCCGACTGGGACCGCGAGAAGCTGCAGGAGCGCCTGGCCAAGCTCGCCGGCGGCGTCTGCGTGCTCCGGGTCGGCGCGGCCACCGAGGTGGAGCTCAAGGAGAAGAAGCACCGCCTGGAGGACGCCATCTCCGCGACGCGCGCCGCGATCGAGGAGGGCATCGTCTCGGGCGGCGGCTCCGCGCTCGTCCACGTCTCCAAGGCCCTTGACGACCTGGGCCTGAGCGGCGACGAGGCGACCGGCGTCAACGTGGTCCGCCGGGCGCTCGTCGAGCCGGCCCGCTGGATCGCCGAGAACGCCGGCATGGAGGGCTACGTCGTGACCTCCAAGGTCTCCGAGCTCCCGGTCGGCCACGGCCTGAACGCCGCGAGCGGCGAGTACGGCGACCTGATCGCCCAGGGCGTCATCGACCCGGTCAAGGTCACCCGTTCGGCCGTCCAGAACGCCGCCTCCATCGCCGGCATGCTGCTGACGACCGAGGCCCTCGTGGTGGACAAGCCCGAGGAGGAGGCCCCGGCCGCCGCCGGTGGCCACGGTCACGGCCACGGTCACGGCCACTGATCCTCATGATCGGCCGGTACGGCCCGTGTCCCGTTCGGGACGCGGGCCGTACGCGTTTCCGGGTAAACCGAAAGGGGCCCCAAAGCGTCACCGCGGTGAGCGGGTAAGAGAAACACCCTTATGGGAAATCACTGACATATTAGGCCGCTCTATGAAATATATTTTCATCGCGTGACCCTTACTGTCGTCGTTTGATTACACCGGGTTATCGGCGCGTCAATGTGACCAATCCGTAGCCGTTGGTCATGGGGACAGGCCCGAGCGATACGGGCATCATGCGTAACGTGACCGAGGGATGCGTCGCCGACGCCAAAAGAGGGGTAAGGCTTGCGACGAGGTCTGAAGGGAGCGCCCACAGGGATGACCTCAAGGATCTGACAAGCCTCGCAGTTCAAGGTGACCGAACAGCGATCGAAAGTCTGATCGCACAGTTGCGGCCAATGGTCGTGCGTTATTGCCGCGCTCGTCTGGGCCGGGTTTCCGGTCAGTATCACATCGCGGACGACGTGGCCCAAGAGGTGTGCATCGCGGTGCTCTCCGCGCTGCCCCGCTACCGCGACATGGGACGCCCTTTCGCGTCCTTCGTCTTCGGCATCGCCTCCCACAAGGTGGCCGATGCCCTGCGCAGCTCCGTGCGCTCGGCCGTGCCCACGCAGGACCTTCCGGACGGGCCCGACGACGGCCCCGGCCCGGAGGAGACCGTGGTGCGCTACATCGAGGCCGAGCACGCGCGCAGGCTGCTGTCCAGGCTCCCCGACAACCAGCGGGAGCTGCTCATCCTGCGGGTGGTGTCGGGCCTGTCCGCCGAGGAGACGGGTAATGTACTGGGCATGTCACCAGGAGCGGTTCGCGTCGCCCAGCATCGGGCGCTGGCTCGCCTCCGGGCGATGGCGGAGCTGGAGTCGACGGCTTGACCCCGAACCCGTCGAGTGGTGCCCGGCGAGGGCCGCGCCGTCCCCGGCGCGGATCCGGCCGGGCCGGCGAGCACCTCGATCGAGCGCGGGCATGACCACCGTCCACCCGTTCCGTCCGGCGCGCGAGCGCGGGCCGGACGACGGCCGCGCGTACGACGGCGCGGCCGTGGCCGGGACCGAAGCCCTGCTGGAGGCGCTCTCCCGCAGGGAGGCCGTCCCCACCGCGGATCCGGCGATCGCCCTGCTCGCGGCGCTGGTCGACGACGTCGATCAGCGGCGTTCCTCGGTGTCGATCACACCGTCGACGTAGCCCCTGGCGTACTCCCAGGTGACGTAGTCGCTCGGGTCGGGCTGATAGGCGGGCTCGTGCACCTGCGGCCAGCCTTTCTCGATCATCTGGCGCAGGTTGCCGCGCAGAAGCTCCCAGCCGAAGTAGTGCTGCTCGCCGCACTCCGGGCAGTCGAGGACCAGCCCGAGCACACCGTGCGGTTCGAGCAGGGAACGGAAGACCTCCACGTCGGCCAGGTCGGTCATGGCCTCGTCGCGTTCGGCGGAGGTCAGCGGTTCGGCGTCGCCCGGCTCCCCCAGGGTCGCCGCCGGGTCGTCGGGGTCGTCCGCGAACGGGTCGCGTGGGACATCGTCGAGCACTATCCCACCATATGACCTCGATGCAACGGGCAGGCCCCGAACCGTCCGAGCCGTCCGGGACGTGACATCCGCGGTGGATCGTGCGGCGTCCGCGCCGGACCCGCCGGGGCCCGCGCCCCGCGCCCGGAAACAGCGCCCCGCGCCTGGCGGCGCCCCGGGTCCCCGCGTCCGGGTTTCGCGCCCCGCGTCCCCTGCTCGGAAGCCAGACCCTAAACTTGCGTACGGGGGCCGGCGCCTTTCCCCAGCCATGAGAGCGCCGATGCAGAAGGGTTGCAGATGGCCAAGTTCACCGAACCGGGACTCACGTTCGACGACGTGCTCCTCGTGCCCGCCTTCTCGGACCTCCAGCCGGGTGAGGCCGACACCCGTACCCGCCTGTCACGCGGGATCACGCTGAGCATCCCGCTGATCTCCGCGGCGATGGACACGGTCACCGAGGCCCGGATGGCGGTGGCGATGGCCCGCCAGGGCGGCATCGGCATCCTGCACCGCAACCTCTCCATCGAGGACCAGGCCCAGCAGGCCGACCTCGTCAAGCGCTCCGAGGCCGGGATGGTGACCAACCCCGTCACCTGCTCGCCGGACGACTCCCTCGCCGACGTCGAGCGCCTGTGCGGCACCTACCGCATCTCCGGCGTCCCGGTGACCGACGCCGACGGCGTGCTCGTCGGCATCGTCACCAACCGCGACATGCGCTTCGAGACCGACCACGGCCGCCCGGTGCGCGAGGTCATGACCCCCATGCCGCTGGTCACCGCGCCGGTCGGGGTCTCCAGGGACGACGCGTTCGACCTGCTCAGGAAGAACAAGATCGAGAAGCTGCCGCTGGTCGACCCCGCCGGGCGGCTCCGCGGGCTCATCACCGTCAAGGACTTCACCAAGAGCGAGCAGTACCCCCTCGCCACCAAGGACGCCGACGGGCGGCTCGTCGTGGGGGCGGCCGTCGGGGTCGGGGGCGACGCCGAGCAGCGGGCCTCCGCCCTCATCGAGGCCGGGGTGGACGTGATCATCGTCGACGTCGCGCACGGCCACTCCAAGGGGCTCGCCGACATGATCGCCAAGATCAAGGCCAACAGCGGCGTCGAGGTGATCGGCGGCAACATCGCCACCCGCGCCGGCGCCCAGATGCTGGTCGACGCCGGCGCCGACGCGGTCAAGGTCGGCGTCGGGCCGGGCTCCATCTGCACCACCCGCGTGGTCGCCGGCGTCGGCGCCCCGCAGGTGACGGCCATCCACGAGGCGTCCCTGGCGGCCGGACCGGCCGGGGTGCCGGTGATCGGCGACGGCGGTCTGCAGTACTCCGGCGACATCGTCAAGGCCATCGCGGCCGGCGCCGACACGGTCATGCTCGGCTCGCTGCTGGCGGGCTGCGAGGAGTCGCCGGGCGAGCTGATCTTCATCAACGGCAAGCAGTTCAAGTCCTACCGCGGCATGGGCTCGCTCGGCGCGGTCCGCAACCGCGAGCGCGGCGGCGCCTCCTTCAGCAAGGACCGCTACGCCCAGGCCGACGTCGGCGGCGAGGACAAGTTCATCCCCGAGGGCATCGAGGGCCAGGTCCCCTACCGCGGCCCGGTCGCCGCGGTCGCCCACCAGCTCGTCGGCGGCCTTCGCCAGGGCATGTGGTACTCCGGGTGCCGCACGATCGCGGAGATGCACGTCCGGTGCGAGCTCATGCCGATCACCGCGGCGGGCCTCAAGGAGAGCCACCCCCACGACATCCAGATGACGGTCGAGGCCCCCAACTACCACCGCCGGTAGGGGTCCGGCCGCGGACGCCCGGGGCGGACGACGAAACGACCGACTCGTACCAGGCGCGCCGAGAGGGCGGGCCGGGACGGCGGGTACGGCTCACGCCGATCGGGTGCGCCGCACCCGCACGAAATGGGAAAGACAGGCATATGACTCAGGTGGAGATCGGGCGCGGCAAGAACGGCCGTCGTGCCTATGCGCTGGACGAGATCGGCATCGTCCCGTCCCGGCGTACCCGCGACCCGGAGGAGGTCTCGATCGCCTGGCAGATCGACGCCTACCGGTTCGAGCTGCCCGTCGTGGTGAGCCCGATGGACAGCGTCGTCTCGCCCGCGACCGCGATCGAGGTCGGCCGGTTCGGCGGCCTCGCCGTACTCGACCTCGAAGGGCTGTGGACCCGCTACGACGACCCGGCGTCCCTGCTGTCCGAGGTCGCCGAACTCCCGGGCGAGGCCGGCACCCGGCGGCTCCAGGAGATCTACAACGCGCCGATCAAGGAGGAGCTGATCGGCCGCCGCATCGCGGAGATCCGCGAGGCCGGGGTGACCACGGCCGTCCGGCTGTCTCCGCAGCGAACGGTCCAGTACCACAAGGCCGTCATCGACGCGGGCGTGGACATCTTCGTGATCCGCGGCACCACGGTCTCCGCCGAGCACGTCTCCGGGCGGGCCGAGCCGCTGAACCTCAAGCAGTTCATCTACGAGCTCGACGTCCCGGTGATCGTGGGCGGCTGCGCCACCTACACCGCCGCGCTGCACCTGATGCGGACCGGCGCGGCCGGCGTGCTGGTCGGCTTCGGCGGCGGCGCCTCGCACACCACCCGCACCGTGCTGGGCGTGGCGGTCCCGATGGCCACCGCGATCTCCGACGTGGCCGCGGCCCGCCGCGACTACATGGACGAGTCGGGCGGCCGCTACGTCCACGTGATCGCCGACGGCGGCATGGGCACCTCCGGTGACATCGCCAAGGCCATCGCCTGCGGCGCGGACGCGGTCATGGTCGGCTCGCCGCTGGCCCGGGCCGCCGAGGCCCCCGGGCGCGGCTTCCACTGGGGCTCCGAGGCCCAGCACCCCGAGCTGCCCCGCGGCAAGCGGGTGAAGTTCGACACGGTCGGGACGCTGGAGCAGATCCTGCACGGCCCCTCCTCGGTCGCCGACGGCTCGATGAACCTCATGGGCGCGCTCAAGCGCACGATGGCCACCGCCGGATACTCCGACCTGAAGGAGTTCCAGCGCGTCGAGGTCGTCGTCGCCCCGCAGGGCAGCTGACGTCCCGCCCCCGGCGCCCTGAGGCCGCGGCGCCGGGGTACGGCCGCGTGGCGGCCGTGGAACGCGCGACGTCGGACAAACGTGAGTGACGGGCGCGAAAATGACGTATGACGGAAAATCTGTGAACATTCCCCTGTGCCCGATGACCCACGGCTCCGCGTCGCCCTCAGCGAGGGGCCGTTCCACGCAGCGCTGCGTGCCGCGGTGGAGGCGCGGGGCCTGACCCTGGAGCGGCTCCGCCGGGGCCTGGAGGAGCGCGGGCTACGGGTCGGGATGACGAGCCTGAGCTACTGGCAGCAGGGCCTGCGTCGTCCGGAACGGCCCGAGTCGCTGCGCGCCGTACGCGGGCTGGAGGAGATCCTCGCCCTGCCGCCGCGATCCCTGATGGGGCTTCTCGGCCCGCCGCGCCCCCGGGGCCGCGGGCAGGGCACGCGGTCCCCGGAGGACGACGGATGGCCCGCCGTCCCGCCCGCCGGGTCGGCGCACACCCTGTCGGCGCTGCTCCACGACCTGGACGGGGTGGCCGACGACCGCCGCCTGCACGTCACCGCGATGTACGAGACCCTGCAGATCGGGGCCGACCGCAGCGCCACGCGGCGCGAGACGCTCCAGGTGGTGCGGGCCCGCCGGGACGATCCCGACCGGTTCATCATGGTCTACCGGGGCGACCTGGGATGCGACGTGGAGCGCGTGCGGATCAGGGCGCTGGAGGACTGCCGGGTCGGCCGGATCCGGCGCGACGGGGCGACCGCGCTGGTGGTGGCCGAGCTGCTGTTCGGCCGGGCGCTGGAGGCGGGGGAGACCCAGGTGATCCGTTACGAGCTCGCCGACCCGAGCGGCGTGGAGACCACCGAGTACGAGCGGATCTTCCGGCTTCCCGCCGACCAGTACGTCCTGCGGGTCGCCTTCTCCCCGGTCGCGCTCCCGGGCCGCGTCCGCCGCTTCACCTGCCACACCCCCGATCGGGGCGAGCGCGAGCCGGGAGCCCACCGGTCAGGAGAGCGCGGGCCGGACGACCACGTGCTGGACGACCACGGGCCGGGAGAGCACGGGCTGGACGCCCACGTTTCCGCATCGGACGGGTACGAGCGGGTGGAGACGGAACTGACCCTCAACGCGCACCACGCGGCCCACCTGGTGACCGGGCCGTTCGGGCCGGGCGCGGTCGGCGTCCGCTGGGACTGGCCCTGATCGGCCCGGCCCGGGACACCGGGCTCAGCCCGCCAGGACGCCCAGGAGCCTGGCGACCTCGGCGGCGACGGCCGTACGGCCCGACCCCAGGTACCTGCGGGTGTCCACTACCTTCTCGTCGGCCGCCAGGTGCTCGCGGACCGCGCGGGTGAAGGCCGCGTTGAGGTGCGTGGCGATGTTGATCTTCTTCATGCCCTGCCGTACGGCGGCGCGCAGGGTCTCGTCGGGTACGCCCGAGGAGCCGTGGAGCACCAGCGGCACCGGTACGGCGGCGCGCAGCCTCCCGATCAGCTCCAGGTCGAGGACGGCGTCCTTGACGGTCATGGCGTGGGAGCTGCCCACCGCCACGGCCAGCGCGTCGACGCCGGTCCTGGCGACGTAGTCCACCGCCTCGTGCGGCCTGGTCCTGACGCCCGGCGCGTGCACCCCGTCCTTGCCGCCGACCTCGCCGAGCTCCGCCTCCACCCAGACGCCGCGTCCGTGGCACAGCGCGACCACCTCGGCGGTGGCCGCCACGTTCTCCTCGTCGGGCAGCGCCGAGGCGTCGAACATCACCGAACCCAGGCCCAGCTCCAGGGCCTCCTCCACCAGCGCGCGGTCGGTGGCGTGGTCGAGGTGCACCGCGACGGGGACCGCCGCCGCGCGGGCCACCGCGAGCGACGCGGCCGCGATCGGGGCCAGTGCTCCGTGGAAGCGGACGCAGTTCTCGCTGATCTGCAGCACGACCGGCATGCCCGCGTCCTCCGCGCCGGCGACGATCGCCTCGGCGTGCTCCAGCTGGATGACGTTGAACGCGCCGACGCCCGCCGGGGCGGCGTCGATGATGTCTCCGATGCCGGCGACAGGCATGGTCACTCCTTCGTCAGGGGGTCGGGACCCGGTTCTTCGGGGACCCGGTTCTTCAGGGGGTCGGGGTTCTTCAGGGCCCGGGATCCGGGGGACGGGTCATGGGCGGATCGGGTCCACCCGGATGCCGGGGTGGACCCGCCGGAACGTCTCCTCGTCGAAGTCGCCCGCGACCGGCGCCGCCACCGCGGCCGCCCCCAGGGCAGCCGCGCGGCGCAGCCGGTCCGGCCAGGGCGTGCCCTCCACCAGGCCCAGCGCCAGCCCCGCGACGAGCGCGTCACCGGCCCCGGTCGGGTTCCCCGCCACCCGGTACGGCATGGCCGCCCGCCAGGCCCCCTCGGGGGTCACCGCCAGGAGCCCGTCCGCGCCGAGGGAGACCACGACCGACTCCGCTCCGTCGCGCCGCAGGACCTCGGCCCCGGCCAGCGCGCCGGCGACCGGCGCCTGCCCGATCTCCGGAAGACCGATCCCCGGAACACCGGTTCCCGGGCCACGAGCCTCCGAACCGCTGTACCGCGCCCCGCCGTCCCCTGGAACGCCGTCCCGCGTCCGGGGGTCCACGGCGGACAGGGCGCGGGCGAGCTCCTCGGCATTGGGCTTGAGGACGGCGGGACGGCCCGCCGGGGCGGCGCGGAGCGGCTCGCCGTCGGCGTCCACGATCGCCGGGACGCCCCGTTCGCGGGCCCGTGCGGCGAGTTCGGCGTAGAAGGCGGCCGGGACCCCGGGAGGCAGGCTGCCGGAGATCACGACGGCCGCGGCCCCTCGGAGCCGCCGGTCGTAACCGCGCAGGAAGTCGTCCAGCTCCGCATCGGTGACCACCGGGCCGGGCTCGTTGAACAGGGCCGTGCGCGGATCGGCCGTCCCGGCCGGGGCCGCGTCCTCCCGCACGGAGCCGGAACCGCACGGAACACCGGGGGCGTCCGGGGACGTACCCGTCCGTGCCGGATCATTCGGGACCGTAGCCTCATGTGCCGGATCGTCCGGGGAGACGCCGGGCGGGGCCGTGCCGTACGGGAGCGGAGCGGGGTCGCAGACCGCGAGGGTGGCGCGCGATTCGGCGGCGATGGGGGTGAGGGCGGCGGGCAGGCCCGCCGCGGCCAGGTCGGCTTCGGCGGCCCCGCCGTTCGGCCCGCCGGCCAGGCCGGTGACGAGGACGTCGCATCCGAGGGCGGCCAGCACCCTGGCCACGTTGATCCCCTTGCCGCCGGCCCTGCGGTGGACGGACCGCACCCGGTTGACGCCGTCCCAGTCGACGCCGCCGGCCACGTAGGTGACGTCCAGCGCCAGGTTGAGCGTGACGGTGAGGATCGTTCCGGAACCTGCGGCGGGGGAGCTCATCGGGGACCTTTCGGCGGGACGCCCGTACCCGGTGACGGGGGACGTCGGCTCGGAGACTTTCGGCGGCGCGTCCGGCCCCGGCCGGGGCCGGACGCCGGCTCGGGGACCTTCCGGCGGGACGCCCGGACCGGCGGGGTCGGACGTCAACGGGGTTCGGTGATCCACCTTCCACGCCTCATGACGCCCGCGACCTCCAGGTCGCCGGTGAGGACCACCAGGTCGGCCTGCCTGCCCACGGAGACGGACCCGAGGCGGTCGTCGAGGCCGAGCACCCGCGCCGGGGTGAGCGCGGTGACCTCGGCGGCCTCGGTCATGGACAGCCCGGCCTCCTGGACGGCGCGGCGGAAGGCGACGTCCATGGTGAGCGTGCTGCCCGCGATGGAGCCGCCCTCGGCGAGCCGGGCGACACCGCCGGTGACCTCGACCTTCATCGGGCCGAGCCGGTAGGAGCCGTCGCCCATGCCGGCCGCCGCCATCGCGTCGGTGATCAGGGCGGTCCGGGCGGGCCCCGCGACGTCGTAGGCCAGGCGGGTCATCGCCGGATGCAGGTGCACCCCGTCGTTGATCAGCTCGACCGTGACGCGCTCGTCCCCCAGCAGTGCGGCGATCGGCCCCGGCTTCCGGTGGTGCAGCGGCGGCATCGCGTTGTACAGGTGCGTCGCGACACTCGCGCCGGCGTCGATGCCGGCGAGGGTCTGCTCGTAGGTGGCGTCGCTGTGACCGAGGGCGGCGATCACGCCGCTGCCCGCCGCCTCCCGGATGGTGTCCAGCGCGCCGGGCAGCTCCGCGGCGATGGTGAGCATCCGGACGTGCCCCCTGCCCGCCGCGAGCAGCCCGGCGAGCTCCCCGGGGGAGGGGTCGCGCAGCAGGGCCGGGTCGTGCGCGCCGCAGCGCGCGCTGGAGATGTAGGGGCCCTCGAAGTGGACGCCTGCGAGCAGGCCGTCCTCGCACAGGTCGGCCAGGGCGGAGGTGGCGCGGGTCAGGTCGTCCAGGCTCGCGGTGACCAGGCTCGCCATCAGCGTGGTGGTGCCGTGCCGGGCGTGCAGATCGGCGATCCGGTGCGCCTCGTCCTGGTCGCCGTTCGGGAAGGAGCCGCCCGCCCCGCCGTGGCAGTGGATGTCGACGAAGCCCGGAACGACGTACCGGCCCGCGAGGCTGTGCCCCGGCCCGGGGGCGGGGCCCCGGCCCACGTGGGTGATGCGGCCGTCCTCCACGGTGAGCCAGCCTTCGTGCACGCCTCCGGGGGTCACGACACGGGCGTCGGCGAGAGTGATGCTCATGGTCCTATCCTCTCCGGTTCCGGGCCTGCCCGGTTCGCGGCGGTACGGCGGTGGCCGTCATGAGGCGCACGGCCACGGGGGCTCCTTCCCTTCTCGCGCCGGCCGGGGAGTCAGCCGGGGAGGATGACGGAACGGGTCAGGTGCATCGGCCGGTCGGGGTCGAGCCCGGCGGCGCGGGCGCGCGCCACCGCCACCCGCTGCACTCTGACGAGTTCGGCCATGGGGTCGAGGGCGCTCTCCACGAACGATCCGCCGGTGGCCTCCACCTCGCCGCGCAGGCCGCCGGGGGCCTCGCCGAGCATCCAGGTGATCCGGCCGGGCCCGGCGATGCTGATCGGGCCGTGCCGGTACTCCATCGCCGGGTAGGACTCGGTCCACGCCCGGCACGCCTCGCGCATCTTCAGCGCGGCCTCCAGGGCCAGGCCGTACGTCCAGCCGCGGCCCAGGAACGTGAACTGCTCGGCGGAGACCGTCTCCTCGGGCAGCGGCTCGGCGAGCGCCCGTTCGGCGTCGGCGACCGCGGCGGAGAGGTCCTCGCCGAGGTGGGCGCGGAGCAGGGCGAGCTGGGTGGTGGCGAAGCGGGTCTGCACGACCGACTCCTCGTCGGCGAAGTCCAGCACCACGACCTCGCCGGCCAGCGTCATGACCGGGGTCGAGGGGTCGGCGGTGATCGCCGTCGTGGGCGTGCCGGCGGCCTTCAGCCGTTCCAGCAGCTCCAGCACCTCGGTGGTGGTGCCCGAGCGGGTCAGCGCGAGCACCCGGTCGTAGGAGCGCCCCGTCGGGGCCTCGGAGGCGGCGAAGGCGTCGGTCTCGCCGTGCCCGGCCCGCTCGCGCAGGGCCGCGTACGCCTGGGCGATGAACCAGGAGGTGCCGCAGCCGACGACGGCCACCCGCTCGCCCCGGCGCGGGAGCGCGCCCGTGGGCACCTCGGTGACGCGGCGCCAGCAGTCCGGCTGCGATGCGATCTCGGCCTCGGTGCGCGTGGTCCCGGCGGTCCCGTCCGTCACGGCGTGCCTCCTCATGGTTCGTTTGTGATTGATTTATAGCAGAAATGAGCAAGTTTGCGCAGGGGTGAGTTTCCCGCCGGGCTGTGCCAGGCTGGTCACCGTGAGCCGCTATGAGCGCTGGAACGCGATCCTCGAACTGCTCTCGCAGGAGGGGAGCCTGCCGGTGGAACGGGCCGCCGAGGCTCTCGACGTCTCCACGGCCACCGTCCGCCGCGACTTCGACCAGCTCGCCCAGCAGCAGATGCTCACCCGCACGCGTGGCGGCGCGGTCGTGCAGAGCGTCAGCTACGACCTGCCGCTGCGCTACAAGACGGCCCGCCGAGCCGGGGAGAAGCAGCGGATCGCGCGGGCCGCGGCCGAACTGGTGGAACCCGGCGCGGTCGTCGGCGTGAACGGCGGCACGACCACCTCCGAGGTCGCCCGGGAGCTGGCCCTGCGCGCCGACCCGGAGATCGGCTTCACCCTCGTCACGAACGCCCTGAACATCGCCGCGGAGCTGACCGTGCGGCGGCACGTGAAGATCGTCCTGACCGGCGGGGTGGCGAGGCCGCAGTCGTACGAGCTGATCGGCCCGCTGGCGTCCGGGGTGCTGGAACGGGTCTCCCTCGACATCGCGTTCCTCGGCGTGGACGCGATCGACCCCGAGGCGGGCGCGTCGGCCCGCCACGAGGGCGAGGCCGAGGTCAACAACCTCCTGATCGGCCGGGCGGCCCGGGTCATCGTGGTGGCCGACGCCTCCAAGGTCGGCCACCGGGCCTTCGCCCGGATCTGCCCGATCGGCGCCGTCGACGTCCTCGTCACCGACGGGAGCCTGCCCGGCGAGGCCGCGGCGCGGTTCGCCGAGGCGGGCGTGGAGGTGATCCGCGCCTGACCCCATGCCCGGCTCGCGCCTGACCTCGGTCCGCGCCCGGTCCCGGCTCGCGCCCGGTCCGCCGGTACGGCCCCGCCGTACGGCAGGCGCGGCAGGGGGATGTGGCGCTGATCTCACCCGCCGGACGCTACCCACCGGTAGTGCTTTCCGGTCTTGTGGGGTAGATACCCCGCGCAAGGTGACATTCCAACCCCCAGGGGGATGCAGCATGACGGTGCGAACGAGCACGGCACGCCTAGGTCCCGAGGAGCGGAGCACCGCGCTGGCGCAGATGGCCGCCCGGGAACTCGACGTGGTGGTGATCGGCGGCGGGGTCGTCGGCGCCGGCGTCGCTCTCGACGCGGTCACCCGCGGGCTGAGCGTCGGCCTGCTGGAGGCCCGCGACTTCGCCTCCGGAACCTCCTCCAGATCCTCCAAACTCATCCACGGCGGCCTGCGTTACCTGGAACAGCTCAACTTCGACCTCGTCAGGGAGGCGCTGCAGGAGCGGGCCCTGCTGCTGCAGCGGATCGCCCCGCACCTGGTCCGCCCGGTGCCGTTCCTCTTCCCCCTCACGCACACCGGCTGGGAGCGCCCGTACGTCGGGGCCGGCCTGGTGATGTACGACTCGCTGGGCTTCTCCTTCGGGTACACCCGGGGTGTGCCCGGCCACCGCCACCTGTCGCGCAGGAGGGCGCTGCGGCTCTCGCCCGCGCTGCGCAAGTCGGCGTTCACCGGCGCCGTGCAGTACTGGGACGCGCAGGTGGACGACGCCCGCTACGTGATGACCATGTTGCGGACCGCCGCCACCTACGGCGCGCACGTCTCCTCCCGCACGCAGGTGATCGGCTTCCTGCGCGAGGGCGAGCGGGTCACCGGGGTCCGGGTGCGCGACCTGGAGGCCGGGACCGAGCTGGACGTGCGGGCCCGGCAGGTCGTCAACGCCACCGGCGTGTGGACCGACGACATCCAGGAGCTGGTGGGCGGGCGGGGGCAGATCCACGTCCGCGCCTCCAAGGGCGTCCACCTGCTCGTGCCGCGCGACCGGATCCACTCCCTCACCGGGATCATCCTGCGCACCGAGAAGTCGGTGCTCTTCGTCATCCCCTGGGGACGGCACTGGATCATCGGGACCACCGACACCCACTGGGAGCTCGACCGGGCGCACCCGGCGGCCTCCAGGGCGGACATCGACTACGTGCTGGAACACGTCAACGCGGTGCTGTCCGTGCCGCTGACCCGCGACGACGTCGAGGGCGTCTACGCCGGGCTGCGGCCGCTGCTGTCGGGGGAGTCGGAGGAGACCTCCAAGCTCTCCCGCGAGCACGTGGTGGCCCACCCGGTGCCGGGGCTGGTCATGGTGGCCGGAGGCAAGTACACGACCTACCGGGTCATGGCCAAGGACGCGGTGGACGCCGTGGCCCACGGGCTCGACCAGCGGGTCCCGCGCTCGTGCACGGACAGGATCCCGCTGGCCGGGGCCGAGGGCTACCAGGCGCTGTGGAACGCGCGGCAGCGGCTGGCGGCCTCCTCCGGGCTGCACGTCGCGCGGATCGAGCACCTGCTCCAGCGGTACGGTTCCATGATCGGTGAGGTTCTCACACTGATCGAGGAGGACCCGTCGCTGGCGCAGCCGCTGGCCGGCGCCGACGACTACCTCCGGGCGGAGATCGTCTACGCCGCCACCCACGAGGGCGCCCGCCACCTGGACGACGTGCTGGCCCGGCGGACGCACATCTCGATCGAGACCTTCCACCGCGGCCTGGCCGTCGCGCAGGAGGCCGCCGAGCTGATCGCCGGCCCGCTGGGCTGGGGCGAGGAGCAGATCCGGCGCGAGGTGGAGTACTACACCAAGCGGGTCGAGGCCGAGCGCCTGTCCCAGGAGCAGGACACCGACCAGGAGGCCGACGCGGTCCGCCTGGGCGCCCCCGACGTGGTGCCCGCGGTGGTGCCGAGAAGCGCGTGACCGGGTCCGGGCCCGGGGCCGGATCACCGAGGTGGGCCGCGGATGACGACGGCCCCTTGACCAGGCGCCTGGTCAAGGGGCCGCGGTGAGCCGATGGGTCAGTGGGAGAACGCCTGGAACTCGGCGGCGCGGAGCTGGTCCCTGGCGGGGCTCGCGGTCGCGCAGTCGGTGGCGGAGTTGGGGTCGGCGTCCTGCTCGTCGGCGTAGAGCGGGTTGCCGGCGCACTGGGTGGACACCGCGCGCAGCATCAGGTGGGTCGCCTTGGTCGTGGGGATCCGGAACGACTTGATCAGCAGGTCGGCGCCGCGCGGACGCGGCAGCCGGGTGGCGAAGGCGTCCTGCGGGCTGGTGTAGACGACCTTGTAGGACTCCGGCGACGCGCAGTCCCCGGCGGTGGCGTCGCAGGCCAGGACCTCGAAGGCGCGCAGCGCGCTGAAGCGGTTCTGGCCGCCGGGGTCGGCCGGGTCGTTCACGTTGGGCCGCAGCATGGCGCTGACCTGGACCCGGCGGACCGTGGCGGGGGCGGTCCCGGCCAGGTCCACCGTGACGCCCCTGCCCTTGACCGGGCCGGTGAGCGAGGCCCAGTTCGTCGCCTCGGTCTCGTCGATCAGCTTGTCCTGGTTGACCCCGTCGCCGGACGCCGTCGCGCCCAGCGCGGCCGAGGCGAGGTTCTTCGGCAGGGGAAGCGGCAGCGGCAGCTTCACACCGGGCAGCACCGCGAACTTCACCCGGGTGTGCCCGTACCCGGCGCCGGTCACCACGAAGTCGTACACGCCCGGCGTCATCTCCACGGTGTCGCCCAGCTCGGTCGCCGGGTCGGTGTCGGCCACCGGTACGGCGCGGCCCTCGTAGTCGCCGACGTACAGCCGCAGCTTCGCGTCCTTGGCGTCGAGCAGCGGCTTGAGCTGGAGCTTCCCGTTCTTTCCTGCCGGGTCGGCGAAGCTCGGGGTGGGGTCGGGGTCGTTCTGGCCGTTGCTGGCGGCGTTCTCGCCCAGGCCGTGCCCGGCGAACGCCCGCCACATGATGTCCTGGTTCTCGCCACCGAAGCGGATGGCGTCGGCGGCGAGCAGTGCGTCGCGGTGGTCGACGTAGCTGACCGCGCCGGAGGCCATCAGCAGCAGCGCGTCGAAGGAGACCTGCGCCCAGCGCCGGTTGCCCGGGCACTTCTCCACGGGTGTCGTGCCCTCGGCGCACGCCCTCTGCTGAGCGGGGGTGCCCTTGCCGTACCGGCGCAGGAACGCCTCGCGCACGTCGAACTGGGTGGCCGACCAGATCTCGCCGTCGGCGTGCACCTGCTGGCCGACGATGTCGTAGGCGATGTCGCTGTAGTTCAGCGGCGAGCGGGACATGTCGTAGTTGCGGATGCCCGCCTTCCGGTCGCCGGTGACGTAGCCGCCGGTGACGTACGGCGTCTCGCCCGCGGGGCGGAAGCCGTTCTCGTAGAGGTACTCCATGGCGAACAGGTCGGAGGTGCTCTCGTTCATGGCGCCGGGCTGGGCGCCGCTCCACCCGGCGGTCGGCCCGGCGATCATGCGGCCGGAGATCGCGTGGGTGTACTCGTGGCCGATGACCGACATGTCGTAGTCGCCGTCCACGCAGGGGGAGTAGAACGCGCCGGCGATCGACTGCCACAGGTACATGTTGGTGATCGGGGCGACCCCGTCGGGGCCGGTGATCTGGTTGGCGTTGTCGCGCACGCTGAACACCCGGGCGCCGGCCTGGGCGTTGCCCTGCTCGGGGTCGCCGCCGAGACCGCCGCGGGAGCCGTTGTCCTTCTGCATGTTCCACGCGGTCTCGGTGAAGCCGAGACGGTAGGACCAGTCGTGCATCCGGTTGTGCATGACGTGCAGGTTCGCGATCGCGGCCTCCAGGTCGGCCTCGCCCGGCTGGTCGAAGGCGGCGGGGTCGCACTTCGCGGTGTACCACCGGTTCGTCCACGGGTAGACGTATTCGCGGTTCGGTGTGGTGACGTTGCTCCGGGTGCCGACGCTGTAGGGGTTGTCGCTGGCGCGGTTCTCGACGGTCCTGGCCGAGTTGCCGACGCTGGTGCGGGTCGGCGCGCCGGTCACGTGGTCGACGTCCCAGGCCCGGCCGGTCGCGGCGTCGCCGGTGACCTGGTCGCAGCCGGGTCCGGCGACGTGGCACCAGGTGGCCCGGGTGTCGGTTGAGGAGTAGTCGGCCGGCGGGTTCGCGGTGAAGGCGGCCCAGCGCGGGTCGGGGTCGTCGGAGGCGTGGTCCACGAGGTTCTCGCGGGTCAGGATCTCCCCGCTGACCGCGTCCACGTGCGTGGTGTACCCGGCGGGCTCGCCCTCGGCGCCGCCGATGACGACGACCTGGAAGGCGCTGTGCGTCCCGTCGGGCGCGGGCACCGCCACCGGGGTCGCCGTCCTGGTCGTCGCCGTGGCCAGGTCGATCCCGCCGTCCCGGGCGGCGATCTCCAGTGCCCGCTGCGCGGTGATGGCGGCGGCCGGGGGAGGCGCGGTGGAACGTGACAGGGTGGAGGTGACGTGGACCACCTTCCCGCCCGTCACGCCGATCGCCACCTGCCCGTCCACGCCCGCGGGCAGATCGCCGAACCTCTGCCGCAGCAGTACGGCGTGGCCGTCCCCGATCGGGTTGACCGCGACCTTCTCCAGGGCGTCCACGGCCTCGTCGGACAGTCCGAAGAGGGGCTCGTTGGCCTTGAGGTAGTCCCGCGCGGCCCGTTCGGGGTCGGCGTCCAGCCCTTCGGCGAGCGGTGCGGAGGCGGTGACGACGGCCGGGGTGCCGAGGGCGTTCCACCTGATCGTCGCGGTCCGGGTGGATCTGGCCATCGAGGCCGGGGGCGCGACGTGGCCGCGGCGGTTGTCAACGTCGGGCTTGCCGTGCTGTTCGGCCTGGAAGTCGTGGATCTCGGGGGTCTGCCCCGAGGGAGCCCGCTGGGCGTCGGCGGGCAGGGGAAGGGCGATCGCGGCGGCGGCCGCGAGGGCGGTGACGCGTAGCCAGGGTCTGGGGGGCAAAGATCCTCCTGCGCGGGGACGGCCGTCGCCGGCCGGTCACACGTGGCGCACGCGTGATGCGCACGACACAACACCGGTTCTTATCTCCTGACAAGATCTTGTAAAAGACGATATGTCGGTATAAGAGACCGCTGTGGAGGACTCCGGCAGGAGGAAGCGGGCCGAGGAGCCGAGGTGCGGCCCGCGTCCGGAACTCCGGGTCCCCCCGGCCGGATCTCAGGGGGGATCCCGGAGCCGGAGACCGGTCCCGGGGTGGTCCACTGGACGCCGTGGCCCTACGAAGATCCAGAGGTCCCGCCGGACCCGACGACCCCGGTGGACCCGACGACCCTGGTGGACCCGACGACCCCGGCGGCGCCGCCGGTTCCACGGGCTCCGGCGGTCCGGACGACCCCGGCGACCCCGCCGGTTCCACGGGCTCCGGCGGTCCGAACGGCCCCGGCCGCCGCCCGTCGCGTACGGTGACCTGCGCGGCGCTCGCCGGGGCGACGGCGCTCGCCGCGGTGTGCGGCCTCGCCGCACTGTTCGCCGCGGCGGCCCTCACGCCGGTCCCGGCGGTCTTCATGACCGCCGGCCTCGCGGTGTTCCTGGCGACCGGCTACGCCGCCGCGGCCCTCGTCGCGACCCGGCGGGTGCCGCCGCCGCGCCGCCGCGCGGCCCGCCGGACGATGTTCGCCGCCGCCTCGCTCCTGCCGGCCGCGGTGTTCGCCTGGGCGGCTCTGGTCCCGCCGCCCGTCCCGGCCCCGGCCGTCGTCACGGTGCCCGGCGCCCGCCGGGTCGAGGTGTCCACCGGGTCCCGCCTGGAGATCCTGCGGCTGCCCGCGCGCACCGCCTCCTCGCACCGCCCGCCGGTCATCGTGCTGCACGGCGGGCCCGGCGTGCCCGACCTGGCGGCCAACGCCCGGGTGTTCGCCCCGCTCACCGGGCACGGATACGACGTCTACCTCTACGCCCAGCTCGGCACCGGGACCTCGACCCGGCTGGCCGACCCGCGCGGCTACTCCGCCGCCCGCGACGTCGCCGACCTGGAGGCGCTGCGCCTCGGCCTCGGCCTCGACCGGGTCGTGCTCGTCGGCCACTCCTACGGCGGCGGGCTCGCCGCACGCTATCTCGCCGCCCACCCGGACCGGGTCGCCGGGCTGGTGCTCATCTCGCCGGGAGCGCTCGACCCCGCAGACACCAGCGGGAACCTGGCGAGTGCCCGCCTGGACACCGGACGGAAGATCAGGACGTACGCCGAGGTGCTCGCCCCGCGCGCCCTCCTCGGGTACGGCCTGCTGCAGGTCAGCCCGGGCGCGGCCCACGCCTTCCTGCCCGACGCCGAGGCCGACGCCCGCAACGACAGGGTCCTCGAACTCGCCGAGCCCGCGCTGCACTGCCGAGGCGCCCGGACCGACCGGCCGGCGCACGGCAGCGGCTTCTACGCGATGCAGTACCCCCAGTCCGCGGGCGCCCCGGCGCGGAGCGACCCTCGGCCGGCGCTGGCCGGGCTGACCACGCCCACCCTGATCCTCAAGGGGTCGTGCGACTACCTGTCCTGGCGGTCGGCCGCCGAGTACCGTCGCCTGCTGCCCCGATCCCGGCTGATCTACCTGCCGGGCACCGGGCACAACCTCCACCGGGACCGTCCGGACACGGTCCTGGCCGCCGTCCTCGCCTTCCTCGACGGCCGGCCGTCACCGGTCCCGCCGTACGAGGGCGCCGGGCCGCCCGCGGGCTACGAGGGACCGCCGTAGGAGCGGGTACGGCGAGGCCCGGCGGGACCTCCTGCCATCGAGGGCCGCCCATGACCACCACCCGGTAGGCGGACAGGGCGCGCTCAAGTCGTGGCCGCATCCGACGGGAGATCCTCATCGAGGCCGCCCCTCCTGTCAGCGATTTCACCGGCCTCCTATTCGGCATTCCGCCAGGCCGCTGATCGGAATTTCTCCACCGTCCTGTTCCTGATTTTTCCGATCATGGAGGCGGTGGCCGTCCCCGGTCGCCGGGCCGCGAGGTGGGCCGGTCGTCACGGGGGCGGACCGGTGGCGGCTTTCGGGCGTGCTCGGACGCCCGGGACCGGGGGGGGGGGGGGGGGGGGGGCCCCCCCCCCCCCCCCCCCCCCCCCACCCCAGACCCCCCCGGCCGGCCGGCGCAGAGGACGTAAAAAAAACACCG
>NZ_JBEZNH010000042.1:0-74999 GCF_040653115.1 Streptosporangium sp. NPDC048047
CTCGTCCTCGGCAAGTGGTAGTCCCGTTCCCCCGACGTGGTGGGTCGCGCCTGTGTGGGCCCGTGGGCCCACCGCACCGGTCTCAGCCGAACGGGATCCAGGCCCGGTCGGCGAGGCCGTCCAAGGCGCTGACCTTCAGTCCCAGGTCAGAGACCGTCCACAGGTCGTCGCCGATCACGACCGAACGGCGGATGCCCGGGTCGTAGGCGAAGCGGCCGTTGCCATCGTTCCCCGGGCGGGGGTGCGTGATCGTGCCGGTCCGGGTGACCGAGGAGTCGTCGATCCGCAGGACCAGGGCGCCGCCCATGGGCCGCTCACCGCTCCAGGAGTTCAGCGGGACGACGGCGGTGCCGGTGGCGGGCCAGTAGAGGAAGGCGTGCGGGTCCCACTCGGCCTCGGAGCCGGAGTCCTTGGCGAACATCCGCGACAGCAGGCGCGGGGCGGCCGGGTCGGAGACGTCGAACAGCGACACCTGGGTGCCGAGCGTGCGGCCCTTCTCGCTCGCCTCCTGCCCGATGCCGATCAGCCGTCCGTCGCCCGCCGGGTGCAGGTAGGCGGAGTAACCGCTGATCTTCAGCTCACCGGTCGCCCGGGGGGCCTTCGGGTCGCGCAGGTCCAGCGTGTAGAGCGGGTCCACCTGCCGGAACGTCACCACGTAGCCGATCGGCCCGGCGAAGCGGACCGAGTAGATCCGCTCGCCCCGGCCCAGCCCGCCGACCTCGCCGACCTTCCCCAGGGTCCGGGCGTCCAGCACGTACACGGCGCTGGAGGAGTCACGCTCCCCGGCCGCCGGGTCCGAAGGGTCGGCCGAGGTGGTGGCGACCCGCAGATGCCCCTCGTGCTCCGACAGGGAGTACTGGTTGAGCAGCCGTCCGGGGACCTTCCCGGAGGCGACGTAGCGCGGCGCCCCGGGAGCGCCGATGTCGAACCGGTGGATCTCGGTCTCCTCCGGCGGCAGGGACGGCGTCGGCTCGGGAGCCGTCGTCTCAGGGGCGGCCGTCCCGGACGCGGTCTCGGCCGTGGCCGTGGCCGTGGCCGTGACCGTGGGCGGCACGGGGGCCGGTTCGGAGGGGGTCGGCTCGTCGCGGGGCGCCTGCGCGGTGTTCGCGGGCGTCGCCGTTCCCGGACCGGGAGCCGGGGACTTCACCGGGACCACCGGTGTCGCCGGCTCCGTCGCGGCGGGCGTGGCCTTCGGCGCGTCCTCGACGGGCGGCTCGACCGGCCGGGGCCACAGCATGCGCGGGTTGCTGGTCACGTACAGGCTGGAGGCGGTGCCGTACACCGTGTCGCCGTCGGCCGCCACGCTGATCGGGTCCGGTGCGGCGATGCCCTTCGCGCCCGCGGCCAGATCGACGCTGTAGACGGTCAGCATCGACGTGCCGGTGTACTCGTCGGGGTGGCTGACCCGTTCGCAGCCGACCGTGCCTTTGGTGCCGTGCCCCTCGGCGTCCGTCGTCTCGAACGCCGGCAGCCACGCGCCGACCGGGGCCTTGGCCACGACGTCGCGGTTGTGCCGGATCCGCTCGGCGTCCGTCAGGTCGGGGCCGGGGTCGGGGAAGGCGATCTCCGGCTGGCTGCGGACCACGATCCGCACCGTCGAGCCGGTCATCCTGGCGTCCAGGTGCGATCCGGACGCGGTGAGCGTGCCGGTCACCGAGGGCTTGCCCGAGAGGTCCACGAGCACGTACCGCGGTCCGGGGATCGGCGCCCGCTTGGCCATCGCGCCGAAGGGGACCATCCCGCCGCCGGAGAACAGCACCAGCGCCCGGTCGCCGCTGACCAGCAGGTCGGCCGGGGCCCAGCCCTGGTCGCCGTCCACCAGCTTCAGCGTGCCGGTGACCTTCCTGGTGGCGGCGTCCACCACCCGCAGCACGCCCCGGTTGACGACGACCACCCGCCTGCCGTCGGTCTTGACCAGGTCGGGCTCGTCGGCCCCGGCCTCGTGGACGTTGGTGGTCGAGTGCTCGGGGACGGCGGTCTTGGCGCGGGCCGCGGAGGTGTCCGAGCGCGCGTCCATGTACATGATCTGCGGCGGGCCCAGGCCCCACGGCCCGACGTTCCGCGCCGCGGCCGACCGCAGCCCCGCCAGCATGTCGTCGCAGCCGTCGTAGGAGACCAGCCTGATCCTGCCCAGGTCGGCCGGCGCCGTACGGCCCGCGTCCTGCCCCGCCTGTTCGCACCCCGAGGCGAGCAGGGCCACGGCGAGGGCCGCGGCGAAGGTGGAGGTGAGGGTGGTGCGGGCGGGGGTGAGGGCGGCGCGGAACGCCGGGCGGGAGGCCGCGCGGGATACGGCGCCGGCCGTACCTGTGGATGTCCTCATGCCCCTACGACGGATCCGGGCCGTGTCCGGTTCGAAGGCTTACCGACCGGTAGCCAGAGCGGCCGCTCCCGAATATTCTTCGAGCATGGCTGTCACCCTTGGCGCTACCAGGACCCTCGACCCGACCATGGTCGAACGTGTCGCCCGGCAGGTGGTCTCGTCCGGCAAGACCCAGGAGATCGTCGCGCCGTTCACCGGCGAGGTCCTCGCCGAGCTGCCCGTCTCCACCGCCGACGACGTCCGCGCCGCCCATGCCCGGGCCCGCGAGGCCCACGCCGCCTGGGCCGCGCTGCCCGCCGCCGAGCGGGTCCGGCCGTTCATGCGGCTGCACGACGCCATCCTCGACCGGCGCGAGGAGATCCTCGACGTCGTGCAGTGGGAGACCGGAAAGGCGCGCAGGCACGCCTTCGAGGAGGTCCTCGACGTCGCCGGCTGCACGCTGTACTACGCGCGCCGGGCCCCCGGCCTGCTGGAGACCCGCCGCCGCGCGGGCATCTTCCCCGTCGCGACGCGGACCGCCGAGGCGCGCCGGCCCAAGGGGACCGTGGCGCTGATCTCGCCGTGGAACTACCCCCTCTCGCTCGGCGTCACCGACGTGGTCCCGGCGCTGCTCGCGGGCAACACCGTGGTGCACAAGCCCGACACCCAGACCGCGCTGTCCACGCTGTGGACGATCGACCTGCTGGTCTCCCTCGGCATGCCCCGGGAGGTCTGGCAGGTCGTCCTCGGCGAGCCCGCCGAGATCGGCGACCCGCTGCTCGACGGCGCCGACTACGTCGCCTTCACCGGTTCCACCCGGGGCGGCCGGAAGATCGCCGAGGCGGCGGCCCGGCGGCTGATCGGCTGTTCGCTGGAGCTCGGCGGCAAGAACCCGATGCTCGTGCTCGACGACGCCGACCTCGACGTCGCCGCCCAGGGCGCGGTCCGCGCCTGCTTCACCAATGCCGGGCAGCTGTGCATCTCCGTCGAGCGGCTCTACGTCCACGACGCCGTGTACGACGCCTTCGCCGAGCGGTTCGTCCGCCAGGCGAAGAACATGCGCCTGGGCGCGGGGCTCGACTGGAGCGTCCAGATGGGCTCCCTCACCTCCCGCCGCCAGCTCGACGCGGTCACCGCCCACGTGGACGACGCCGTCGCCAAGGGGGCGGTCGTCCTGGCCGGCGGCAAGGCCCGGCCGGACCTCGGCCCGCTGTTCTACGAGCCGACGATCCTGGCGGACGTGGACGACACCATGACCCTGTGCCGCGAGGAGACGTTCGGCCCGGTCGTGTCGCTCTACCGCTTCACCGGCGAGGACGAGGCGGTCGAGCGGGCCAACGACACCTCCTACGGTCTCAACGCCTCCGTCTGGACGCGCGACGTCGCCCGCGGCCGCGCGCTGGCCGCCCGGATCAAGGCCGGAACGGTCAACATCAACGAGGGGTACGGCGCGGCATACGCCTCCTACGACGCGCCCATGGGCGGCATGAAGTCCTCCGGTCTCGGCCGCCGCCACGGCGCCGAGGGCCTGCTGAAGTACACCGAGGCGCAGACGATCTCCAGCCAGGCGACCTGGATGGGCTTCGAACCGATCCTCGGCATGACGTACGACAGGTACGCCGACACCCTGGCCGGGCTCCTCAAGGCCATGAAGCGGCTGCACCTGAAGTAGGGGGGCGGGCCGCGTGCGGAACGGGGCGTCCCGGCCGGGCGCGCCGGCGCGCCCGTGCCCCGGACACACGGGCGCGCGCCGGGATCCCGTCCCGCCCCGTTCCCGCCCGATGCGCCGGGCGTCCCCCGTCACGGCCCGAAGGGAAATCGCGGAATGTTCAACTACGACGTGCTCGTCGTCGGCTCCGGGTTCGGCGGCAGCGTCACGGCGCTCCGGCTGACCGAGAAGGGCTACCGGGTCGGGGTGCTGGAGGCCGGGCGGCGGTTCGACGGGAACACGCTGCCGAAGACCTCCTGGCGGGTCCGCGACTTCCTGTGGGCGCCGGCGCTCGGCATGAAGGGCATCCAGCGCATCCACGTGCTGCGCGGCGAGAAGGGCACCGGCGTGATGGTCCTGGCGGGCGCCGGGGTCGGCGGCGGCTCGCTCGTCTACGCCAACACCCTCTACGAGCCCCTCGACCCGTTCTTCCGCGACCCCCAGTGGGCGTCGATCACCGACTGGAAGACCGAGCTCGCCCCCTACTACGACCAGGCCCGGCGCATGCTCGGGGTGACGGTCAACCCGACCGTCACCCGCGCCGACGAGATCGTCAGGAAGGTCGCCGACCGGATGGGCGTGGGCCACACCTTCCACCCGGCGCCGGTCGGGGTCTTCTTCGGCCGGCCCGGCGTGGAGGTGGACGACCCCTACTTCGGCGGGGCCGGGCCGCGCCGCCGGGGCTGCACCGAGTGCGGCGAGTGCATGACCGGCTGCCGGCACGGCGCCAAGAACATGCTGACCGAGAACTACCTCCACCTGGCCGAGAAGGCCGGCGCGAGGATCCACCCGGAGACCACGGTCACCTCGGTCCGCCCGCTGGCCGGCGGCGGCTACCGGGTCGAGGTCGCCAGGACCGGTACGCCGTGGCGGCGCCGTACCCTCACGGCCCGCCAGGTGGTCTTCGCGGCCGGGACGTACGGCACGCAGCGGCTGCTGCACCGCCTCAAGGCGTCCGGCGCGCTGCCCCGTCTGTCGGACCGGCTGGGCACGCTGACCAGGACGAACTCCGAGGCGCTGCTCGGCTTCGAGCGGCCGGCGGGCAGCCCGGGGGAGAAGCTCAACCGCGGGGTGGCGATCACCTCCTCCATCCACCCCGACGAGCACACGCACATCGAGCCGGTCCGCTACGGCGACGGCTCCAACGCGATGGGCCTGCTGCGCTCCCTGCTGATCGACGGCGACACCGACGGCGGCACCGGCGGCGGGGGGACGCCGCGCTGGCGGAAGTTCCTCGGCGAGGCGCTGCGCAGGCCCCACCTGCTGCCGAGACTGTTCGACCACCGCCGTTGGTCGGAACGCACGATCATCGCCCTCGTCATGCAGGCCAAGGACAACTCGATCACCCTGTCCGCCCGCCGGGGCGTGTTCGGCGGCCGGCTGCGCTCCGGGCGCGGCCACGGCGAGCCCAACCCGACCTGGCTGCCCGCCGGGCACGAGTTCGCCCGCCGGGCCGCCGAGGAGATCGGCGGCATGCCCGGAGGCTCCTGGCTGGACCTGTTCGACATCCCCGCCACCGCGCACTTCCTGGGCGGCTGCGTCATCGGCGCCGACGCGGAGACCGGTGTGATCGACGCCTACCACCGCGTCCACGGATACGACGGCCTGCACGTCGTGGACGGCTCCGCCGTCTCGGCCAACCCGGGCGTCAACCCCTCGCTGACCATCACCGCGCAGGCCGAGCGGGCCATGGCCCTGTGGCCCAACCGGGGGGAGACCGATCCCCGGCCCGCGCCGGGCTCGCCGTACGCCCGGATCACGCCGGTCGCGCCGCGCAGCCCGGTCGTGCCCGAGGCCGCCCCCGGCGCCCTCCGCCTGCCGATCGTCCCCGTCACCTGACCTCCGGCTCCTCCGCCGGGTCGGGCCGCGCGCTCTGTTCCCCCGTCCGTCCGATCACGGATCCTGTCTGACGAGATGAACCTGCGCGCTGGCGTGATCACCTTGCGGCAGGTCCAGCTCCAGCCCGTGGGAGGCGAGGACCGCGCCGTGGTGGATCCGGCCCGTCACCACGTCGCGGTAGCGGGCGTCCGGGTCCATCCCGGCGGGGCGCAGCCTGGCGGCGTGGTGGCCGAAACGGGTCTTGACCCGATAGGCGAGGATCACGATGTCGTCACCGTGGACGTACTGCACGCCGCTGAGCGACTCGCCGGGCGTGCCGAGCCGGTGCAGCGCGCCGTGCTGGACCACCGGCCGGATCCGCTTGTACTCGGCCACCAGCTCGGCCGCCTCCGCCAGTTCGGCTTCGTCCCAGGCGGACAGGTCGCCGCCCAGGCCGAGGACGCCGGCCATGGCGACGTGGAAGCGGAAGCGCAGCGGCACCAGCCTGCCGGTGAGCGGGTTGGGGCTGTCGGTGACCCAGGCGACCATGGTGCCGGCGGGATAGACCTGACTGAATCCGTGCTGGATGACCAGCCGGTCCACGGCGTCGGTGTTGTCGGAGGTCCAGATCTGGTCGGTACGGTTCAGGACGCCGAGGTCGGTCCGGCCGCCGCCCCCGGCGCACGCTTCGATCCGCACACCCGGGTGAGCCGCGCGCAGCCGGTCCATGATGGCGTAGACGTTGCGCACGTGGTCGATCCAGAGCCGGCCGGGGTCGTCCTGGCCGGGCCAGCCGGCCTCGGTGAAAGCCCGGTTGAAGTCCCACTTCAGGAAGTCGATCCCGTGCTCCGACAGCAGCCGGTCCAGCCAGTCGTACGCCCACGCGGCCACGTCGGGCCTGGCGAAGTTGAGCACGAGCTGGTTGCGGAGCGTGGTGCGACGCCGGTGCGGCATGTGCAGGACCCAGTCGGGGTGCTCACGGTAGAGGCGGCTGTCGGGGTTGACCATCTCGGGCTCGACCCACAGGCCGAAGCGCATTCCGCGTTGCCGTACCGCCCCGATCAGCTTGTTCAGCCCGCCGGGGAAGCGTTCGGGGTTGACCTGCCAGTCGCCGAGCCCGGCGCGGTCGCTGCTGCGGTCGCCGAACCAGCCGTCGTCGAGCACGAACAGCTCCGCGCCGAGGGCGGCCGCGCGGTCGGCGAGCCGGACCTGGCCGTCGAGGTCGACGTCGAAGCCGGTGGCCTCCCAGGAGTTGTAGACGACGGGCCGCAGTTCGTCCGGGTGGGGCAGGACGTGCCGCCGGGTGTAGGCGTGCCAGGCCCGGCTGACGGCGCCGAAGCCCGCCGAGCCGTATACGCCGGCGAAGATCGGGGTGTGCCAGGACCGCCCGGGGGCCAGCCGCAGGCGCAGTCCCTCGTGGCCGAAGCCGCCGGTGAAGCCGACGGCGTCGAAGGGAGGCCGCTGCACGGTGATTCGCCAGCTTCCGCTCCAGGCCAGGGCCGCGCTCCACACCTCGCCCCGCTCCTCGGTGGCGGTTCCGTCATCGAGCATGATCCACGGGTTGGCGTGGTGCCCGGTGGTGCCGCGGCGGCTGGTCAGCACGGTCTCGCCGACCGGTGGCTCCTCGCGCCGCACCTGGTTCTCCGCCGACCAGCCGCCGACCATGTGGCTGAGCCGGACACCGTCGCGCGGTGGCAGCGTCCACGCCGCCGAGTCGCAGCGCTCCAGTGTGATGGGCTCGGCGTCGTCCGCGCCGGTGTGGCGCAGCGTCGTCCAGCGTTCGATCACGTCGCCGTCGTCGTGCACGCGGTAGTGGAGGGTGATCTCCAGGGGGTGGTGGCGGTCGGCGAAGCGGACGGACAGGCGGCCCCCGTCGATCTCGTGGTCGAGATGGCGCCACTCCACGCCCTCGCCGTGATCGGCGTAGATCAGCCGGAGGGAGGGGGCGCCGAAACCCGGGCCTTCCAGCTCGCCGTACCCCGGCTGGGTGAAACTACTGGTGTCGCGGCGCGGTGCGGGCGGTACGGTGAGCGCCTGCTCGGCGGTCAGCGGGGGGCCCCAGTGAACGTGACACGGTCGGTCATCGGCGTCCAGTGCGAAGGCGTAGCAGGACCCGGGGGTCCGCAACAGCCACATTCGCCGGTCGGCCAGGTAGGTCACAAGGGGCATGGGCGTCCTTTCTGCATGGCGATTCCGTATGGCGGTCGACGGTGCGCGGCGTCAGCCTTTGCTGCCCGACATGGCGATCCCCTGGATGAACTGCCGCTGGAGCAGCACGAAGCACAGCACCATGGGAAGGATGGCCAGCAGGGAGCCCGCCATCAGCACGGGATAGTCGGTCATGGTGACCCCGTGCAGGGTCGCCAGGCCGACGGGCAGGGTCATCATGTCCGGCCTGGTGTTGACGATCAGCGGCCAGAGCAGGTCGTTCCAGGAGAACAGCGCCGTCATGATCGTCAGCGCCGCCAGCGCGGGCCTGCACATCGGCAGGACGATCCGCAGGTAGATCTGGAACGGGTTGGCCCCGTCGAGTCTTGCCGCCTCATCGACCTCGGCCGGGATCGTCCGCATGAACTGGTACAGCAGGAACACGCCGAAGGCGCTGAAGATCCCCGGCAGTGCCAGTGCGGGCACGGTGTTGAGCAGCCCCGCCTGGCGGATCACCTCGTACTGCGGGATGACGAACAGCTGCGGCGGGACCATGAGGACGATGAGGAAGGCCGACAGCAGAGGCTTTCTGAAGCGGAAGCGCAGCCTGGCGAAGACGAAGGCGGCCAGTGACGCGAAGAGCAGCTGGCCCGCGACCCGCAGTACCAGGGTCATGACGCTGTTGACCGTCATCGACATGACGGGCATCAGATCGAAGAACGTCGCGTAGTTGTCCCAGCGCCAGTGCCGGGGCAGCAATGTCGGCGGCGCGCTCGTCGACTCGCTCAGCGTCTTGAGCGAGGTGAGGAACTGCCATACGAACGGGAACACCATCACGGCGGCGCCCGCGAGCAGGATCAGATGGGTGAGCAGGCGCCCGGCGCCGGCCCTACGGCGGTCAGCCATAGTGCACCCACCGCCGCTGGAGCCGGAACTGGACCGCGGTGACCACGAGGGTGATCGCCAGGGCGATGATGGCGATGACCGCTCCCAGCGGCCGGTCGTTGCGGACGAACGCCTCTTCGTAGAAGAGGTACACGATGGTCTTCGAATCGCGCAGCGCGGGATTGTTGCGCCCCATCATGATGAAGAGCAGGTCGAACATCTGCAGTGAGCCGATGACCGACAGGGTCGACACCAGGAACACCGACGGCGACAGCAGCGGTGCGGTGATGTGGCGGAAGACCCGCACGGGCCCCGCGCCGTCGATTCCGGCCGCTTCCACCACCGAGGCGGGGATGGCGTCCAGCCCCGCCGCCAGGATGACGAGGTTCGTGCCGAAGGTGGTCCAGACGCCGACGACCGCCACGGCGAACAGGGCGGTGTCCGGATCGGCGACCCAGGCCTCGTGCGGGCCGCCGAAGAAGCCGAGGACCTGGTTGAGGAGGCCGAAATCGCCGTTGTAGATGTAGCGCCACACCATGGCGACGGCGGCGGGCATGGTCACCACGGGAAGGAAGTACAGCGTGCGGTACAGGCCGCGGCCGCGCAGGCCGCCCTGGTGCATCAGGGCGGCGGTCACCATCGCGAGCGGCACGCCCAGGAGCACGATCCCGGCGTAGAGAAGGGTGTTCCCCAGGGCGCGCGGGAGGTGGGGGTCCTTCAGCGCCTGCGCCCAGTTGCCCAGGCCCTCGATCCGGTAACCCTGGAACGGGTTGCCTTCCGAGAAGGAGAGGACCAGGGTGCGGGCCAGCGGCCACAGGTAGAAGACCGCCAGCCCCAGCAGCGGTCCGGCCAGCAGGAGAGCGGCCCAGCGGTTGTCGGGGTGGCGGGAGACCTCCGGTTCACGGGCCGCGTTGCCGTCCGGATACCGCCCGCCCGTCCCGGGCTTCCGGGTGTCGAGGTGCGTCATGGGGAACCGTCTCTACTGCCGTTCCTGCGCCAGGGCTTCGTTCATGGCTGTGGCCAGGGACTTCGCGGCCTCCTCGACCGAGGTCTCGCCGTTCCAGGCCGGAGTCAGCAGTTCGCTCTCCCGGCTGGACCAGGCGTCGGTGTTCTCGGACACCGGGTACACCACGGCGTTGGGCAGCTGATCGAGGAACGCCCGCAGGTTGAACTGGGGCGCCGCGTCGACCCACGCCTGCTGGGTGCCGGAGTGGGAGCCGAGTACGGTGCCGGTTTCGCTCTGGATCCGCGACGCCTGCTCGCCCGAGAGGAAGACCGCGAGTTCGGCCGCCTCCCGGGGGTGCTTGGAGGAGGCGAGGGCCACGTTGCCGAGGCCGTTGATGACGGTCGCCTCCTTGACGCCCGCGGGCAGCTCGGTGACGTCGACGTTCTTGGAGGTGTAGTCGTCGTGGGCGAAGCGGTAGGCGTAGAAGGATCCGCTGTAGTACATGGCGATCTTGCCGCCCATGAACTGGGCCACGGCCTCGGTGTCGCTGAGCGACTTCAGGTCGGGGGAGTAGCCGTTCTTGATCATGTCGGTCCAGAACCGCAGCCCGTTGACGCTGGCCGGCTCCTGATAACCGGAGGTCTTGCCGTCCGGGCTGATGACATGGCCGCCGGCCTGGTAGATGGTGTTGTAATAACCGGCCTGCGCCTCCACCGGAGCGGCGATGCCGTACACGCCCTTGCCCTTGTCCGTCAGAGCCTTGGCGTTCTTGACGACGTCGTCCCAGGTCCAGTCCGCGTTCGGGTGAGGCAGCTTGGCCGCGTCGAAGATGGCCTTGTTGTACCAGAGCCCGATGGTGTCGAAGTCCTTGGGGAGCGCGTAGGTCTTGCCGTCGCGCTTGAAGAGCGGCAGGAGCTGCTGGGGGTAGGCCGACAGGTTCGTGCCGGCGGCGCTGATCGTCTCGTCGAGAGGCTGCAGGACGCCGCCGTCGGCGTACGGCGCGATCTTGGAGCCCAGCATCCATGCCACGTCGGGCCCGGTGCCGCCGGCGGCCGAGTTCTGCAGGGTGGTCCAGTAGTCGGTCCAGGGGATGACCTGGACGGCGACGTCGATGCCGGGGTGGTCCTTCTCGAACGCGTCCACCACCTTCTGCATGGCGGGCTGCTGGTCGGTGGAGAAGATGGCGTAGGTCAACCGGATGCCACCGGCGTCGGCGACCTCGGTGTCCGAGCCGCCGCAGGCCGAGAGCGTGAGCGCGGCCGCCGCGAGGAGTGAGACCGCAGTCCACTTCGTGCTCATGGGAACCTTCCTTGATCTGACCTTCAGGCCTGGACGCGCGGTGCGATCCAGTCGATGTGCGGGGTGACCTCACCGGCGCCGGCCTGCTCGACCACGAGTTCGAGCAGTCGCGCGCCGGTGATGTCGGCCTCCAGCGGGCGGACGGGTTCTCCGGGGGTCACCGTCACCTCGGCGACCACCCGGCCGTCGGCGAGCACCCGGCAGGTCGCGGGGGCCGATTCCGGTGTCTCGTCGTCGATGCCGACGCCGGCGACGAAGGTGTGCGCGGTCCCGCCGACGGCGTAGGTGATCGACGCGGGCGCGCACACGCCCAGCCCGTGTTCGAAGTGGTGGCCCGCGACATGCATCGGGCGGCCGTCGCCGGGGTCGCCGCCGCCGTTGGACCGGTCGACCTCGACCGGTCCGAACCCGTTGCTCGAACGCGTCGGGCGAACCCGTTCCAGCGCGGTCTCCCCCGGCCCGAACGGGTGCGCCACCCGCACGTGCGCGATCACCGAGCGCTCGGCGGCGCGCGGCCGTCCCGCGTGCACGGCGAGTACGGCGAGCCGTGACGGAGAGAAGGACTCCGGTACGGGGACCGACCAGGAGACCTCGGTACCGTCCGCTCCGGGCTCTCGCCGGATGAGCCGGGGGCTCGGCCAGTCCGGCGGCACTTCCAGGTGGACCTCGCCTCCGCCGGTGACCTCGGCACGGATGCGAGCGTCCGTGCCGGGACGGGCGAACAGCAGTGGTGAGTCCACGCGGACGGCGGGCCGATCCCGCCGCCGGGCCGTGGGCTCACCGCGGGCCGCGACGCAGAGCGCGCCTCCGTTGGGCCGCAGGCGCAGCAGGAGCCGGCCGACGCCGCCGGGGTGCCGCGACTCGGTCAGCCCGCCGTCGGCGTCGTCCTCGATGAGCGTGATCCGGTGGCCGGGGCCGACGCCGAGGCCGGCCAGGTCGATGTCGGTGTCCACGCTCCGGCCCGCGGCGACGGCGCCGATGAACCAGTCGTCGCCGGAGCGTCGTGCCAGCACCGCGTACTCGCCCGGCCGCCCGCCGAGCAGCCGGGTCTCGTCCCAGTGGGCGGGGATGCGCTCGATCGCGGCCTGGGCGATGGGCCGCGCCTGGTACTCGCCGATCTCGTCGGCGAAGTGCAGCAGGCCCGATTCCAGGACGACGGCCAGCGCCAGTTCGTGCGCCTCGGTCGTCTGGCGGCCCTTGGCGGAGAAGGTCACCGGTGTGTAGTCGGCCGAGCCGACGACGTTGCGGGTGTAGGGAAGGATGGTGTTGTGCTCGGCGGTCAGCGGCTCGCCGTAGAAGACGTAGTATTCCGCGCCCCGGACCGCCTCGTAGCTCATGACGTGGGGGTGGGTGCGGGCCCATCCCCGGGGGATGACCGAGCCGTGAAAGTTGATCATGAGGCCGACCCGGCGGCACTCGGCGATCACCGAGTCGTACCACCGGTAGCGCGACTGGGCCTCGGACTCCATGAAGTCGACCTTGATCCCGGCCACCCCCCAGGAGGCCCACTCGGCCAGCTGGCGTCTCTGCTCGTCGGTGCCCAGCCGATCCCAGGCGACCCAGACGAACACCCCGATGCCGCGGGTGCTCGCGGCCGAGACCAGATCCGGCATCCATGCCGGATCCCAGCCGCAGTCGACCAGCACGTACTCCCAGCCGCGCGCGGCCGCGTAGTCCAGCATGCGCATCTGCTTGTCCAGGTGGGCGCCGCTGAAGAAGTCCGACCACCACGACCAGGCGGCCCGTCCCGGGCGCGCCCACCCGGGGGCCGGCTCGGCGGCGGCGGGGGCGAGGTCCTCCACCAGGTGTGAGGAGACGATGGTGGCGAGGTCACCGGCGATCAGGACTCGCCAGGGGCTCGCCACCTCGTCGGCGAGGAGGGTCACGTCCTCGGCGAGGGTGAAGGCGAGCTCCCCGGCGCCGGTGTAGCGGGCCAGCGCGCCGCCGTACCGCCCGTCCAGGTCGGCCTCCGTCGCCAGGACGTGGAGGCCGGAATCGATCTGGGCCAGGAAGGGAAATCCGTAGTCGCCGGGTTCGAGCACGTCAAGGCTGGAGGAGAACCGGATGGTCTCGTACCAGGGGGTGTAGGTCAGCGGCCAGGTGCGAGCCGCGGCCGGAAGGCGGAGGTGGACGTCGCCGCCGCGGATGTTCCTGCCGCGCAGGCCGTGCAGGACGAGGCGGAGCGCGACGCCGTCGGCGGCGGCGCGCAGCACGACCGACAGCTCGCCCGCGGAGATGCGGAAACGGACGGTGCGCTCGCGGTGCTCGACCCGGTGACCGCCGACCCGCTTGCCGACGATGAGCTCGTAGTCCTCGTGTACGGCACGCTCGCCCGTCGAGACGAACGACAGGCCGGTGAGCAGGTCTTCACCGTCGGCGCCGGTGAGCCGGATCGGCGCCGGCGAGGTCAGCACGACGCCCTCGCGGCTCGCCGACCACGTCAGCGTGCCGTCGTCGAGACGGAGGCCGATGTTCAGGTCGCCGAAGGCCGTCTCCCAGTGATGATCAAGCAACGGAATCTCCATTGACGCGTCGGGAACCTGTGGCCGGAGCCCATGACGGGAACGCCGCCGCCTCGATGGCCATCGCCGCGGCTCCGCGGGCCCACTCCTCGAACGGCAGGTCTCTGACGTGCACCGCGACACGAAGGGCGGCGCCGAAGGCGTGCTCGGTGAACGCCTCGCGGATGGCCGTCTCGAACAGGTCGTAGGTGGCCACGCCCTCTCCGGCGACGATGATCTGCTCAGGCCCCAGGAGATTGGCCACCGACGCCAGCGCCCGCCCGATGAGGGCGCCGGCGTCGGCGAACACGGACATGACGGCCGGATCGCCGGCGCGGGCCGACTCGACCGCGTCGCCGAAGGTCAGATCGTCCCGGCCGGTCGCCCTGCGCGAGGCGATCTCCAGGGCGGTGGTCGACGCCTGCGCCTCGACACAGCCGTGGGCGCCGCAATGGCAGAGCACCGACCGATCGCCCAGGGGCAGGTGACCGATCTCGCCGGCCACGCTGTGCGCGCCGCGCACCAGCGCGTCGTCGACGACCAGGGCGCAACCGATTCCGGCGCCGACGGTCACCACGGCGAAGTTGGCCACACCGCGGCCGAGACCGAACCACTTCTCGGCGATGGTCAGCGCCTTGACGTCGTTCTCCACCACGACGGGAAGGCCCAGCTCGGCCGAGAGCGTCCTGCCCAGGTCGACGTGATGCCAGCGCAGGAAGGGCGAGTACCGGACGTAGCCGGTCTCGTGGTCGACCTCTCCTGACAGGGTGATGCCCAGATGGCGCGGTGGGAGCGCGAAACCGACCCGCTCCGCGGCCGTGAGCAGCTGCCCGTGGAGGGACGCCACCTGAGCGATGACCTCGTGCGGCACGTGCCGGGCGAGCGCGCGCCGCTTGGTGACGCGAGGGGTGCCGGCCAGGTCGCAGACCACGCCGATGAGTTCGTCGCCGGTGATCTTGATGCCCACGCTGCCCGTGTGCAGGGCCCGGATGCGCAGCGGGCGGCTGGGGCGCCCGAGGCGTGCCTCGTCGGGGCTCAGCGGTTCGGCCGCCTCGTCGTATTCGAGGTATCCCGCGTCCAGCAGCGGCTTCACGGCACGGGTGATCGCAGGTGAGGACAGTCCGGTGAGGCGGGCGATCTCGGCTCGGGCGACGGGGCCGTTCGTCAGGACGGTCGTGAGAACGGCCGCCTCGGCAGGGGTCCCCTCGATGGGCCCCTTTCTCTGGCGTGGCATGCCGCACAACATACGGTGATTTAATTACTTTAAACAAGTAACATTTGTGCAACGTGCGATGTCGCGTCGTAGCGAGATGAGACTTACTTGCTCAAGGCAGGTAATGCCCGGCCCCTGGCCGTCCGTGCACCCGGGCGCGGGGGTCGTCCGCCGGTCCGGCCGCAGTGGTCACCGGCGGCGGGACCGGCTTCGCGGACCTCAAGAGAACGCATGGCAGAGACGCGCGCGATCCTCGGCGGGGAGCCGCCGCTGAAGACGGTGTGCGCGGATCAGGGAGTCCGCGACCTCGCACACCCGCGCGACCTCCACCTCCATCGGTGACATTTCGGCCAGACGGTTCTCATGCAGCCAGGTCACCACCTCAGCCCACGACCAGAGGCTGACCCGCGGGCGCCGTATCTTCGGCTCGGGGAACCCGCCGGGCCCTCGGCGGCCGACGGCCCAGTGGTCGGCGGTGGCGAAACTTCTTCCGGTACGCTCCGCGATTTCAGTGAGCGTCACCAGATCCTCGCTGGCGCCGGTGATCTCAACACCGGCCGCCCGGCCCTGGGCGATCGCGGAGGCGACCGCCTCCACCGCGGTGGCGGCCTCCCGGTCGAACGCGGCGACACCGGATCCGCCCTCGCCGGGGTCGAGCGACACGGTGGCGTCGTCCCACCCCGCCTCGTACAGGGTGTCGATCACCTCCTCGCCCGCCGGAGCCGTGAAGTGCAGTTCGAAGCTGTAGACGGTCATCGGAACCGTCCTCCTTCCGCCGTGTCGTCCTCAGACGTGTGCGGGCAATGATCGGCGAGACGGCGCAGGCGTCTCGCATGGGCTTCCGGTGATCGCGGTGTCGACCAGATCGACGTCGGCGGTCTGCATCCGTCCCGCCCTCCGGGGCAGCGGGCGCGCCCCCACGCATGACCTTCCGCCTTCTCTATGATCCACCCCCTCATGATCATGTAATCGATCGCGGCCCGTATCTCCTTGCTGGGATGCCGATCCATGTAGAGATAATGCTACATCATGTTGAGTTGTTTCTACAGAATGGAAGACCTCGGCGAACGACTCGTGGGCACAGTCGAGGCAAACCGGTCGCGGTTGGTCATCCTGGACCGGGTGGCCCAGTATTCCGGTGTGACGTGGGATGTGGAGGAGTTCGTGCGGGCCGCCGCGGCGACCGTCGAGGAACTGGCCGTGCACGTGGACGAGAGCCGGCGGGGCCTGACACCGGCCCTGGGCCGCCGCCCGCCGCGTGAGCTGGCCGAACGGCTCGGTCTGGCGCGGTGGATCCGCGAGGGCGGGATGACTCCGGACAGCCACGCGGAGTTCCTGGCGGCCTATCTCGCGGAGGGGAGCCGGCCGCACCACCCCGCCTCCCTCGGCCACCAGGTCGCCGCCCCCGACTTCCCCGCCGCGCTCGCCGACCTCGTGCACGGCGTGACCAACAACACGATGGCGTTCTACGAGATGGGCGCGGCGGCGGCGACCGTCGAGTTCGAGGTCGTGCGCTGGATGCTCTGCAGAGCCGGTTTCGGGGAGTCCGGCGGCGGGGTGCTCACCCACGGCGGGTCGCTGGCCAACCTCACCGCGCTGCTGGCCGCCCGCGCCGCCGCCGCGCCGGACGCCTGGGCCGACGGGGTGCCCGGCGACCTCGCGCTGCTCGTCCCCGAGGCGTCCCACTACTCGCTGACCCGCGCCGCCGCGATCCTCGGCCTGGGGGAGCGGGCCGTCGTCCCGCTGGACGCCGACCCGCTCGGCCGGATCGACGTCGCCCGCCTGCCTGCTGCCCTGGACCGGGTACGGCGGGCGGGCCGGCGGCCGATGGCCCTGGTGGCGAACGCCTGCGCGACGGGCACCGGCCTCTACGACGACCTGCGCGGCGCCGGGGAATTCTGCGCGGACAACGGGATCTGGTTCCACGTGGACGGCGCCCACGGCGCGTCGGCCCTGCTGTCGGACGGGCACCGGCAGCTGCTCGACGGGATCGGGCTGGCCGACTCGCTGATCTGGGACGCGCACAAGATGCTGCGCACCTCAGGGGTGGCCGCGGCCGTGCTGACCCGGCGCCGGGACGACCTGGACGCGGCGTTCCGGCAGCGGGCGAGCTACCTGTTCTACGGCGACCAGGACTTCGACTCGGCCGGCCGTACGGTGGAGTGCGCTAAGGCTGCGCTGGGCCTGAAGATCTTCCTCAACCTCGCCTGGCGGGGCGAGCGGGGAATCGGCGAGTACGTCGCGGGACGGTACGCCGCCGCCCGCCGCCTGTGGGAGCTGGGCCGGGAGCGGCCCGGGTTCGTCTTCCCGTACGAGCCGCAGAGCAACATCGTCTGCTTCCGGTACGGCACGGGCGACCAGGCGGCGATCCGCGAGCGCCTGATGGCGGACGGCTCCTTCCACCTGACCTCGGCCGAGATCGGCGGCGTCCGCCACCTGCGCGTCACGGTCATGTCCCCGTCCACGGACGAGAAGACCCTTGAGGCGCTCCTCGACCGGATCACCGGAACGGACTGACGCACCGGAAACCGCGAACGACCGTTGCCTTGAGGATCAGTCTGTGACCTTGGCAGGTGGGCCGAGGTCGCCGCCGGGTTCGCGGGTGAGGACGGAGAGCAGGGCCGGATCCGCGTATATCTCGGCGCTGTGCCGCCACTGGGTGAGCAGGAGCGCGATCGGGGTGGAATTCTCCGGAACCGCCGTTCCACGCGCCGTGTCCACCAGTTCGGTGAGCATCGCGTCCATGTCTTCCGGAGGCAGGAACGTGCTCCAGGGCAGGGCCTCGGTCAGGACCTGATGCAACACCGCGATGTCCTCGGTGCGTGCCAGTCCGGCGAGCAGACGGGAGGTGAAGTCGACGACCGCGGCGTCCCGCTCCAACCTGCCCACAGGATCACGCCGTCCCTCCGCTGTTCGGCGACTCGTCGCAGGTCTGGGTGAGTTGAGTGCTCAGCGACGCCGGTAAGCGTCCCCCCGGTGGCGAATGTCCAGGACATGGACTTCCCGTGGGTTCAGGTCATCGCGGATCTTGTACAGGACGCGCCAGTCTCGCATGATCCTGGCGCTGTACACGCCGGTGAGCGGTTCGTGGAGTTCTTTGCCGACGCGATAGGGGTTTCTCATCAATGCGCCGGTGATGAACTCCACCGCGCCCGCCGCGACATCAGGTGGAAGCTTGTCGGAGATGGCTCGGCGGGCCGCGGTGCCCAGCACCGGTTCGAAGGACACCGGCTCTGGCTGGTCGCTCACCGGTGATCGAGAAGCGCGCGGATCGCGTCAGCACCCCGGACGCCCTCTCCGGCGGCGATCGACGCCCGTGACTCCACGATCGCCTGGACCGCCTCGGTGTCGGAGAGGACCTCGATGGTCTCTCGCAGACGATCCACGAGGTCGATCTGGTCGGCGGGAACGACGGCGGCCAGTCGTTCTCCCCTGCCGGTGAGGGCGATCACCCGTCCCTGCACGGCGGACTCGATCGCATCGTCCCAGCGCTCCGGATGCGCGTGAAGATCCTCCAAGGGAATTTCGTACGCGGCTTCGCCCATGACGACAGCGTACGCCACCGATAGGTGGTCCGGGAGGTCATCCGCGCAGGTGGGACCTCTGCCGTCCGATGCGGAGATCACCGAGGCCGTGGAGCGGGCGAGCGCTCAGGCCGGAGCGGTGAGGTGGTGGCGGATCCAGACGTTGGGCTCGACGTAGACGGCGTGGTCCTGCTCGACGTCGCAGTGGACCGGGACGAGGGCCCCGGGCACCTCGACCGGACCGCTGACGTCGAAGGGCAGGCCGGTCCACTCGCGCCACTCGGCGAGCGTGCCGGGCACCGTCATCGAGCGCGGCGCGACCTTGACGATCGTGCCGCCCGCGCGCACGTGGACGCGGAGCCACGGGTCGGCCGGAAGGCCGTCGGGACGGGTGCGGGCGGCGTACTCCGCCATCGGGGTGCGCGGCTCCAGGTGCTTGGCGTTGGGCCGTACCGGGGCCAGCAGCTCGCCGAACCCGAGGCGGGCGGCGTTGTCGCGCAGGGCGGCCAGCATCAGCGGCGACAGACCCGTCCCCAGGCGGTCGGGGCGGACGGTGATCTCCAGGGCGGACACCGTGCCGGGCTCCGCGCCGGTCATCCGGGTGTGCCAGGCCCACAGCATCACGGCGTCCCACCCGCCGTCCGGCAGCTCGTCGCGGGGCCAGGTGAACGGCACGCTCATCGCCTTGGCCACGAGCCGCCCCGGCTCGTCGTCATCGTCGGCGACCAGCACGAACTCCGCGTACTTCTCGACGCAGACCTCGTAGAACAGCGAACCCGTCGCATCCCGGAGCATGAACTCCGGCCAGGAGGTGGGCATGTCCCACAGCTCGTCGCGGAAATGAGGACGTTCGGCCAATGTGGTGATGCGGAGGGGCATTTCGGCATCCTCCCACCGCCGTCCCACGCCGCTCGACCGGTTTTCCCCGAGCCGCGCACCCCGGTGGGCCGTCGGCACGGGCGTCCGCGCGGGGGCCGGGGAGGGAGCGGGGCCGACGGCAGGGCGTCGCCCCTCATGGCGGTCGCCGGGAGACGGCGTGGTCCGCGGGGCCTCCGATTCGGGGCTCGGCGCGGGAGGCCGTCTGGGATAGCTTCGCCTGCATGAGTGAACTCGACTCCCGCCTGCGTGCGGTGTGTGACATGGCCGTGGCCGAGGCCCGGGAGGCGGCCGGGCGGCACGAGTACGACGGGGTGGTGCAGGACCTCTCCCCCGAGGGGGTGCGCGCGGGGCTGGCCGCGCTGGGGGAGGGCGCGCCGCCGGACGATCCCCACGACGCCGCCCACCTGGAGATCTTCGAGGCGGCCACCCGGGCGGCGTTCGGCGAGCTGGAGCTGCACCGGCGCAGCCCGCTCGCCCACCTGAACAACCTCGATCTGGCCTGCTACGACCGGGAGTACGCCCCCGAGGCGGAGCGGACCGCGGCCAGGCTCGCCCACCTCGCCCGCTGGCCCGAGGCGGTCGAGGGCGCGATCGCCTCGCTCGACCGGCTCAGCGCGCCGGTCGCCTCCGCGCTGCTGGGGGCGGTGCGGGGCCTGGCCGCCGGGGTGCCCGAGGACGCGGACGCCTCCGTGCGGGAGGCGGCGCTCAAGGCCCACGCCCGGCTGGTGGAGCACGTGGAGGAGGCGTCCCGCTCCGGCGACCCCGACGCCTCGCTCGGCGCCGAGGGGCTGACCCTGCTGATGGGCGCGGGTGACGGCCTGCCGGTGGACCTCGGCGTCCTGGCCGCGCGGGCCGACGCCGAGCGCGACCGGCTCATGGAGCGCCTCGCCGAGTCGTGCGCGAAGCTCGGTACGGCGGGCCGCTCCCCGCTGGAGGCGGCGCGCGAGCTGGTCCGCGACCACCCCGGCATCGACGGCGTGATGGACGCCGCGCGGACCGGCGCCGAGCGGGCGGTCGCCTTCACCCGCGAGAGGGACCTGGTGCCCTACCACGACGGCGAGTGCCTGGTCGGCCTGGCGCCCGAGTCGCGGCGCTGGGCCATGGCGATGATGAGCTGGGCCGCGCCGGGCGAGTCCGACGGCCCCTCGTGGTACCACATCACCCCGCCGGACCCCACCTGGCCGGAGCGAGACATCGAGGAGTGGCTGGAGGTCTTCAGCGCGACCACGCTGCCCGCGATCAACGTGCACGAGGTCGCGCCCGGCCACTTCTCCCACGGCCGGGCGCTGCGCCACGCGCCCTCCGACGTGCGCCGGACGCTGATGTCGATGGCGTTCGCCGAGGGCTGGGCGCACTACGCCGAGGAGCTGTGCGTCGAGGAGGGCTTCGCGCCCGACGACCCGCGCTTCGAGATCGGCGTGTGGCTGGAGGCGCTGATCCGGGTGACCCGGCTGGCCTGCGCGATCGGCGTGCACACCGGCTCGATGACGGTCGAGGAGGGCGCCCGCCGCTTCGAGGCCGACACCCACATCGGCGGACCGGCGGCGATGTCGGAGGCGGCGCGAGCCACCTTCGACCCGACCTACGGCCGCTACACCTGGGGCAAGCTGGAGATCCTCGACCTGCGCGAGCGGGCGCGGGTGGCCTGGGGCGCGGATTTCTCGCTCAAGCGCTTCCACACCGCGATGCTCGACCTCGGCTCCCCGCCGCTGGGCCTGCTGCCCAATATCCTCTGACCGCCCGCCCGGACGTCCGGGGACGTCCCGGACGTCCCCGGACCCTCGGAACCCCTTTTCCGGCTCGGCGCGGGCGTGCCGGCGAGCGCCGATAGACTGAACCCACCGCTGTGGTTTCTTTGGGGGTCTTGGTGTCTGATTTCGACACGGTCCTGGTCGTCGACTTCGGCGCGCAGTACGCGCAGCTGATCGCGCGACGGGTGCGTGAATGCCACGTCTACTCCGAGATCGTCCCGAGCACGATGCCGGTCGAGGAGATGATGGCCAAGAAGCCGAAGGCCGTCATCCTGTCCGGCGGCCCCTCGTCGGTCTACGCCGAGAACGCCCCCGCCGTCCCCGCCGGCCTGTTCGAGACCGGGGTGCCGACCTTCGGCATCTGCTACGGCTTCCAGGCCATGGCCCAGCAGCTCGGCGGCACGGTGGCCCGCACCGGCCTGGCCGAGTACGGCGGCACCCCGCTGGAGGTGCGGCAGGAGGGCGTGCTGTTCGCCGGGCTGCCGGTCGCGCAGGCCGTGTGGATGTCCCACGGCGACAGCGTCTCCGCCGCCCCCGAGGGGTTCGTCGTCACCGCCGCCACCCCGCAGACGCCGGTCGCCGCCTTCGAGCACCCCGAGCGGGGCCTGTACGGCGTGCAGTTCCACCCCGAGGTGCTCCACTCCGAGCACGGCCAGGCGGTGCTGAAGCACTTCCTCGACGCGGCCGGCTGCCGTCCCTCCTGGACGATGCTCAACATCGTCGAGGACGCCGTCGAGTCGGTCCGCGCCCAGATCGGCCCGGAGGGCCGGGCCATCTGCGCCCTGTCCGGCGGCGTCGACTCCGCGGTGGCCGCCGCCATGGTGCAGCGGGCCATCGGCGACCGCCTGACCTGCGTCTTCGTCGACCACGGCCTGCTGCGCAAGGGCGAGGCCGAGCAGGTCGAGCGCGACTTCGTCGACGCGACCGGCGTCAAGCTGCGGGTGGTCGACGCCCAGGAGCGCTTCCTGAAGGCGCTCGACGGGGTCACCGACCCCGAGGAGAAGCGGAAGATCATCGGCCGGGAGTTCATCCGGGTGTTCGAGGACGAGCAGCGCGCCATCCTCGCCGACGGCCCGGTCGACTTCCTCGTGCAGGGCACCCTCTACCCCGACGTGGTCGAGTCCGGCGGCGGCACCGGCACCGCCAACATCAAGTCCCACCACAACGTCGGCGGCCTCCCCGAGGATCTCCGGTTCACGCTGGTGGAGCCGCTGCGCACCCTGTTCAAGGACGAGGTCCGCCGGGCCGGCGAGGAGCTGGGGCTGCCCCCGGCGATGGTCTGGCGCCAGCCGTTCCCCGGACCGGGGCTCGGCATCCGGATCGTCGGCGCGGTCACCCGCGAGCGTCTGGAGACCCTCCGCGAGGCGGACGCCATCGCCCGCGAGGAGCTCTCCCGCGCCGGGCTCGACCGGGAGATCTGGCAGTGCCCGGTGGTGCTGCTGGCCGACGTCCGCTCGGTGGGAGTCCAGGGCGACGGCCGCACCTACGGTCACCCGATCGTGCTGCGCCCGGTCTCCAGCGAGGACGCCATGACCGCCGACTGGTCCCGCGTCCCCTACGACGCGCTCGCCCGGATCTCCACGCGGATCACCAACGAGGTCCGCGAGGTCAACCGCGTCGTCCTCGACGTGACGAGCAAGCCGCCGGGCACCATCGAGTGGGAGTAGGCGGACGCGGCGCGGCCCCGCGGAGGAGCGTTGCTCCGCGGGGCCGCGCCGTACCCGTCCACGGGGTGCCCGTGGGGTGGGCGGCCGGGTGAGGGGAGCCCGGCCGTCCACTCGGTCGCTCACCGTGCCCTGCGGAGGCCGAGGAACTGCAGGGCGGCGAAGCCGCCGACGACCGCGGCCTGCATCAGGACCCAGAAGGCGCCGAGCGTGGTGACGCCGAGGCCGCCCATGGCCAGTTCCGCGACGCTCACGACGGTCCACACGAGGTTGACGGTGATGACGGCTCCGGCGGCGGTCCGGGAGATCCGGGCGGGGACGGCGGCGAGCCAGACCGCCACACCGTAGACGGCGAGGAAGGCCCCGATGCCGCGCTGCAGGCCGACCGGCAGGCCGAGCAGGTCGTTGATCGGGCCGGCCAGGGCCAGATAGGCCAGGCCGTTGACGCCGGTGACGACGGCGTCCAGGCGCATCGCCAGTCGCAGGAGGCCGGCGGTGTCGGTGGCGGTGGTGGGGGCGCCGATGGTGGTCATGTCGGGTGTGCCTTTCTGCGTGGGAGACGGGAGCGCGGGGGCGTCCGGGAGGTCCGGCGGGGGCGTGAGGGGGTCCGGCGGGGGCGTCCGGGAGGTCCGGCCGGGGCGTGAGGGGGTCCGGCGGGGACGTGCCGGGCCCGTGGGCGGGGTGCCGGCGGGCCATTGGGCGGTGCCCCCGAACCGGTGGATCCGGCGGGCCGGGTCAGACGGCGGGGACCCGGTCGAGGAAGCCGTGGACCTCCCGGATGCGGCCGTCCGCCGTCAGGACCGCGACGTCGAAGCCGACCACGATGGCCTCGCCGCCCTCGGGGCCGAGGTGCCAGGTGAAGCGGGCCACGTCGTGGTGGGCGTCGACGTCGCCGGCGAGGGTGAAGACCAGGCCGGGGAACTGCCCCTGGACGGCGGTGATGACGGCGTCGATCGCATCGCGGCCGGTGACGTCGGCGAGCGGGTCGACGTAGCGGGCCTCCTCGGCCCAGATGGTGTCGATCTCCGCGCGGCGCTCGGCGGCGTCGGTCATGTTCCAGGTGGCCAGGTAGCGCTCGACCAGCTTGGCGATGTCGTTCATCTCGTTCTCCTCCGTGTTTCCTGCGGTTGTCCTTGCAGGTCACAAAGTTACGGAGATCGGCGGATCGCGGAATCCGTCACGCACCGGTACTTGGCGGGCCCGCTATCCGTCTGCCGCCGGTATCCGTCCGTCGGTGTCCGTCCGTCGGTGTCCGTCTGCCTGTCGGGTCCGTCGCCCGGTCGCCCGGTCGCCGGATCACCGGCTCCCGGCAGGTCCGGCCCGGGAACGGCCGCCGGGCATCCCCGGGAACGGCCGCCGGGCGCCCCCGGGAACGGCCACCGCTCCGGGCGGGGAAGAAGTCACTGGGAATTCGTGAACATCGCAGGTCATGCCTGGGAATTGCGGGTTTTATCCTTCTATGCCTGGTGAGCCGGTAAGTTGGGATGGGTGTCTACGAGCGCCGCCCTTCCCCCGCCCCCGCGACCCACCTCGGGCGCCCGGCTCGCATGGCTGGACGCGCTGCGCGGCCTGGCCGCCGTCGCGGTTCTGCTGGAGCACCTGCTGCCGTGGTTCATGCCCGCCCTGCGACCTTACTGGTTCAACCTCGGGATGTACGGCGTCCTGGTCTTCTTCCTGGTCAGCGGCTACATCATCCCGGTGTCGCTGGAGGGCCGGGGTGATGTCCGGGCGTTCTGGATCGGCAGGGGGTTCCGGCTCTACCCGGTCTATCTGCTGGTCACGGCCATCGTCCTGGTCATGGCGGTGTGGCTGCCGGTCCGCGAGGAGGTGCCGCGCGACCTGGCGGGCGTGCTCGGGCACGCCACGATGCTGCTGGACGTGCTCCACATGGGCGGCCTGGCCGACACCATGTGGACGCTCTCCTACGAGATGGTCTTCTACCTCCTGGTCACCGCGCTGTTCACCGGCGGCCTGCACCGCCGGAGCGGGTCCCTGGCCATAGGGTTCGGCGTCGTGGCGGTGGCGGCCGGGCTGGTGCTCACGGGGCCGCTGCTGAAGGGCCCCTGGCCCGCCTACGCGGCCGGAGCGGTGTTCGCCGTGGGGATGTTCTGCCTGATCAGCGGCAGATTCCGGACGATCGCCGCCTGGGTGCTCGGTGTGACTGCCGTACTGCTGACGATCTTCAGCGGCTTCGTGCCATGGCTGGGGGCGGCGATCCTGGCCGTGATGTTCACCGGGACCGCGATCCGCCGCTGGGAGCAGGGCACCGGCCCGCTCTGGCCGGTGGCCGCGGCCACCGTACCGGTGGCGCTGGCCCCGGTGTGGTCGCCGCAGGCGGGCTGGTGGTGGGTCCAGCCCGGCGTGTGGTTCACCACGATCGCGCTCGCGGGGGCGACGTTCGCGGGCGCGATGGCCCTGCGCGAACGCCGCCTCCCCCGCTCGCTGGTCAGGCTGGGCCTGATCAGCTATTCGCTCTATCTGCTGCACCACCCTTTGCTGAAGGCCGTCTCGGCCGTCCTCGGGGACGTCCGGGCCATGCGGCCGCCGGTGCAGGCGGCGGTGTCGGTGGCGACGATCGCCGCGGCGGTGGTGCTGAGCCTGCTCAGCTACCGCTACGTGGAGGTGCCCATGCAGCGGCTGGGCAGGCGGGTGGCCCGGAGGTGGTCTCAGAGGCCGTCGGCGGGCGACTCGGCGTACTCGCCGCTGTCGCCGAGCGGCGCGTCGGACGAGAGGTCGGCGTCCTTCTCGCTGCCGACCGGGTAGATGTCACCGGGCTTCAGGTCCTTCACGCCGCGCATGGAGGAGACCCCCACCATGTGGTAGCCCTGCTTCTTCAGCGCTTCGAGCAGCTTGGGCATCACCGTGACGGTCTGCGGGACCCAGTCGTGCATCAGGATGACGCCGTCACGCTTGGCGTTCTTGAGCACCTCGTCGTAGATGGCCTTCTCGTTCTTGGTGGCCCAGTCGCGGGAGCCGCCGTTCCACAGCACGACCGGGAGCTGCATCTCCTTGGCGATCTCGACCACCCGGTTGTCCAGCTCGCCGTACGGCGGGCGGATCATGGTCGGCGCCTTGCCGGAGGCCTTCTTGACGACCTCGACGGTCTTGTTCAGCTCCTCGCGGATCCGGTCCTCGGACAGCTCGCGCAGGTGCGGGTGGGTGTAGCTGTGGTTGCCGATGTCGTGGCCCTCGGCGACCATCCGCTTGACGAACGCCGGGCGGGACTTCGCGTACTGGCCCTCCAGCATGAAGGTCGCCTTGGAGTCGTACTTCTTGAGGGTGTCGAGCAGCTTGTCGGCGTACTTGCCGGGGCCGTCGTCGAAGGTCAGCGCGATGCACTTGACCTTGGCGCAGTCCACCGGTGCGGGCTTCGGCTTGGCCGTCGACTTCGGCTTCGGCGAGGGCTTCGGCGTGCTCGCCGGGCTCATCGTGATGGTGGAACCGCTCTGTGCCGCGCTCCAGGCGACGGCCGGAACGGAGGTCAGGGCCAGCGCACATGACGTGGCCAGCAACATGCGGGCAGGAGACTTCATGAGGGGAGCTCCGGGTCAAATTGACGTCGGGTGAATGGGAATCTTATCGAGGCTCTCGATGGCTTCTGGGGTCTATGCGTCACGATGTCCTGTGAAAAGCCTTGATTTATGTCATCGAATACGTGCTTTGTGATGGTTCGGTGGACGGATATGCCGGGAGGCGACGGGCGGACGAGCTCCTCCCCGCCGAACGGCAAACTTGACAACTCATGCGGTCACGACCGGGTATAACGGCCCGAACTCGCCCCCGGCGTACCCGATGATGGGCACGGCCCCCCGCCCCGACGCGCTGGGAAGACGATGACGATCACTACGGCGGGGCCGCGTCCGGCCGGGGAGAGCGGGCCGGACGGCCGCGGGGCCGGCGGGGACGGCGCGCCGGCTCGGGACCCGTGGTTCCCGCTCGCCTGCTACGCGACCGGCCAGCTCGTGCTGCTCGGCTGGTGGCTCGCCCTCCATCCCGGGCTGATGAGCCCCGACACCGTCTCCTACGTCCGGCACGTCACCACCGGGCCCTGGACCGCCACCCACTCGGTCGCCTACGACGCCCTGCTCCGCCTGTCCCTGCGGGTCACCGGCGACCTGTCCCCGGTGACCCTCCTGCAGACGACCGCCATGTCCGCCGCGCTGGCCCACCTCGCCGGCGCCCTCCGGCCGTACGGCCCGCGCCGCCGGTGGCTGGTCGCGGCGGTGGGCTGCGCGGCGCTGCTCCCGCCGCTCGGGGCCTTCACCGTGACCATGTGGAAGGACGTGCCGTTCACGATCTGCGTCCTGCTCGCCGCCGGGACCGCCGCCAGGATCGCGGCCCGCCCGCGTGCGGCGTCCCGGAAGGGAGACGGAGCCCCGGACGGCGGCACGGTCCCGGAAAGCGGCATGGCCCCGGACGGCGGCACGGTCCCGGACGGCGGCACGGTCCCCGATGGCGGCACGGCCCCAGACGGCCCGCGCCCGCGCGGCCGGGCCTGGGATCCCCGCCTGGCCGCCCTGGGTGCGGAGCTCCTCGGGGCGGGCCTGTTCCGCAACAACGGCTTCGTCGTGGCGCTGATCGCCGCCGCCCTGCTGGTCCCGCTGCTGCCGGTCGCGCGCCGGTGGACCGCGGCGGTCGCGGCCGTCGCGGTGGCGGTGCCACCGCTGCTGACGGTCACCGGCTACCCGGCCCTCGGCATCGCCCCGCCGCCGCGTGTCTTCGCGTACCAGACGGTCTTCGGCGACCTCGCCGTGGCCTACGCAGAGCGTCCGGGGCTGTTCGACCGCGGGCAGCGGGAACTGCTGACCCGGATCGCCCCGATCGAGACCTGGCTGCGCGGGGCGACCTGCCACACCGTGACACGCGTCTACTTCGACCCGGACTTCGACGGCCAGGAGGCCGAGCGGCACGTCTCGGAGGTCATGGACCTCTGGCGGGACCTGCTGGTCCGCGCGCCGGGCGTCATCCTGGACGCCCGGCTCTGCCGCGCCGCGCTCGCCTGGCAGATCGGCTCGACCGCTGGCGAGCCCGGCGGGGAGCTCTACCGGTTCTCGCTGCGCGACCCGGTGCTCCCGCCCGCGTGGGAGGGCACGCCGGTCGCCGCGGTCATGCGCGCCCGGCCGCTCTCCGAGGGGCTGCGGACCGCCGCGCTGACCGCCCTGGACGCGGCCGGGGCCCACCGGCTCGAATGGCTGCTGTGGCGGGGGGCCCTGTGGTGCCACCTCTGCTACGCGACGGCCGCGCTGGCCCGGCGGCGCACCGGGAACCGGGCGGTGGCCGCCCTGGCGGCGGTGATCTGCGCCCAGCAGCTCTGCGTGCTCCTCACCAACACCGCCCAGGACTTCCGGTTCATGGTGACGCCGATCATCGCCGGGGTGCTGCTGCTCCCCACGCTCCTGCGGGAGGTACGGGCCCTGCTGTCACCCCGGTGATCCCGCGGCGCCGCCGGAGCGGACGGCGTCGCGGTCGTGGGCCGTCGCCCGGTCGGGTGCTCATGCCGGGTAGGCGTGGGTCTCGGTGGCCTTGACCGACGCCCAGACCCGCCGGCCGGGGGTCAGGTCGAGGTCGGCGACGGCGGCGGGGGTGATGTCGGCGAAGGCGGTGACGGGGCCGTCGAGGTGGACGCGGACGTTGTCGCCGTGCCGTTCGATGCCGCCGACCACGGCCTGCCACAGGTTGCGCGGGCTCCCGTCGGGGCGGCTCCGGTACAGGGCGACGGCGGCGGGCGGGAAGGCGACGAACGCCGGCCCGTCCAGCTGTTCCGAGGTGTGCAGCGGCAACTCGCCGACCCTGACCCGGCCCGCTTCGGCCACGCCCCGGTACAGGTTGAGCCCGACCAGGCGGGCGACGTAGTCGGTGCGCGGGCGGCGGGCGACCTCGGCCGGGGCGCCCTGCTGGACGAGCACGCCGTTCTCGATGACGATCAGGCGGTCGGCCAGCACCATCGCGTCGAGGGGGTCGTGGGTGACCAGGACGGTGGCGCCGTCGAAGTCGGCCAGGTGGCGGCGCAGCCGGGAGCGGATCTCCAGCCGCGTGTGGGCGTCGAGGGCGGCCAGCGGCTCGTCCAGCAGCAGCAGGCGCGGCCGTACGGCCAGCGCGCGGGCCAGCGCGACGCGCTGGGCCTGCCCGCCCGACAGCTGCCGGGGCCTGGCGGCGGCGTGATCGGCGAGGCCGACGCGTTCCAGCAGGGCCGCGGCGGCGCGGCGGGCCTCGGCTTTGGGCACGCCCTGGCAGCGGGGCCCGAAGGCGACGTTGTCCAGCGCCGTCAGGTGCGGGAAGAGCAGGTAGTCCTGGAAGACCACGCCCACCGGGCGGCTCTCGGCGGGCAGGGTGTGCAGCGCTCGGCCGTCGAGGACGATCTCGCCCCGCGACAGCCCGGTGAGCCCGGCGAGGGCGCGCAACGCGGTGGTCTTGCCCGCGCCGTTCGGGCCGAGCAGCGCGACCACCTCGCCCGGCGCGACCTCCAGCGTCAGGTCCAGGGTGAAGGCGGGCCGGGTGACGACCAGGCGGGCTCGCAGGCTCATGACGCGCTCACCCACCGGTCGCGCAGACTGGCCAGGATGACGACGGAGACGGCCAGCAGGACCAGGCTGAGCACGATCGCCGCCTCCGGCTCGGTCTCCAGGGCGAGATAGACGGCCAGCGGCATGGTGCGGGTGGTGCCGGGGAAGTTGCCCGCGAACGTGATCGTCGCGCCGAACTCCCCCAGTGCCCGCGCCCAGCACAGCACCGCCCCCGCCACCACGCCCGGCATGACCATCGGCAGCGTCACCCGCCGGAACACGGTCCAGCGTGAGGCCCCCAGCGTCGCGGCGGCCTCCTCGAAGCGCCGGTCGGCGCCGCGCAGCGCGCCCTCGACGCTGATGACCAGGAACGGCATCGCCACGAACGCCTCGGCCACGATCACCCCGGCGGTGGTGAAGGGCAGCGTGATCCCGAAGGCGCTCTCCAGCCACTGCCCGGCCGGTCCACGCCGGCCCAGCACCAGCAGCAGCGCCACGCCGCCCACCACCGGGGGCAGCACCAGCGGCACGGTGACCAGGGCCCGGACCAGACGCCGGCCGGGGAAGTCCACCCGGGCGAGCAACCAGGCCAGCGGCACCCCGAGCAGCAGGCAGAAGGCGGTGGCGACGGTGGCGCACACCAGCGACAACCGCAGCGCCTCCAGCACGTGCGGCTCGGCCAGCCGCCGGCCCAGCGTGGACCACGGGGCGCGGACCAGCAGTCCGGCCAGCGGCAGCACCAGGAACGCCAGCCCGAGCAGCGCGGGCAGGAGGAGCATCCACGGCGGGCGGCCGGAGATCCGGCCGGACGACGTCGCCCGGCGGCCGGTGGAGCCGCGGTGCGGCTCCACCGGACCGAGGTGCTCGGTGGCGGCCATGCGAATCAGGGCGCCTCGAAACCGGCCCTGGTCAGGACGTCTCTGCCCTGCTGCGACAGCACCAGGTCAACGAACTCCTTGGCCGGACCACCGGCCGGCGCCTCGGTGAGCGTCGCGATCGGATAGTCGTTGATCGCCTTGTCCGCCTCCGGGAAGTCGATCCCGGTCACCTCGCCCGCCGAGGCGATCACGTCGGTCCGGTAGACCAGCGCCGCGTCCACCTCACCCAGTCCGACCTTGGTGAGGGTGGCCTTGACGTCCTGTTCCAGGGTGACGGGGGTGACCTTGAGCCCTGCCGCGTCCAGCGCCTTGACCGCCGCGGCGCCGCACGGCACCTGCTCGGCGCAGAGCGCGACCTTCACCTTCGCGTCGGCGAGGTCCGCGAGGTCGTCCACCTCGGCCGGGTTGTCCTTCGGCACGGCGATCTGCAGCCTGTTGCGCACGAACGTGGTCGGCGAGCCGGCCAGCGACGCGTCGGTGACAGTCTTCATCGTGGCCGGGCTCGCCGCGGCGAACACGTCCGCCGGCGCCCCCTGGACGATCTGCTGCGCCAGCGTCGCGCTGGAGCCGAAGTTGAACCTCACCGTCGTACCCGGGTGCGCGGCCTCGAAGGTCCTGCCGAGCTCGGTGAACGTCCCGGTCAGCGAGGCCGCCGCGAACACCGTCACCTCCCCTGCCCCGCCGTCGGCGGCCGGAGCCGGCGAAGCCGGTGCGGTGGACGCGGCCGGCCGGCCGGAGCCGCAACCGGACAGACCCGTCAGCGCGAGTGCGACGGGCAGGGCGATCGCCCATCGGGGAAGACGCCTGAACACCGGCCTGAACACCAAAGGGGGCTCCTCACAGGTGACCGGCCACGCGCTCGTGACCGGGGATCTCCACGACGACGTTGGTGGACTTGATCACGGCGACCGCCACCACCCCCGCCTCCAGGCCCAGGTCGTCCGCGGCCTGGCGGCTCATCAGCGACACCACCCGGAACGGCCCGGCGGCGATCTCCACCTGCGCCATCACCGCGTCGCGGATCACCTCGGTGACGATCCCGCGGAAGCGGTTGCGCGCCGACGAACGGCCGCCCTCGACCGCCTCGACCTGATCGCGGGCGAAGGCGGCCAGATCGGTGCCGTTCACCTGCCGGTGGCCGTGCTCGTCCCGCTCGGCCCGCAGCCGGCCCGCGTCCACCCACCGGCGGACGGTGTCGGAGCTGACCCCGAGCAGCGCCGCGGCCTCGCTGATCCGGAACGTCGTCACAAGCCCTCACCATACCTTCCGCACATGCCAACCTGAATACCCGTCCAGCATCGTAATCGCGGCATGATTCACGGTTCAGACATGGCACTCGCGAAGTCGGGGAGAACACCCGCCACCGGGCCGGGTCGTGTCTTCGGCGCCCGCCCGGTCCGCCTCCTCCGTCAGCGGTCGATCTCGTCGAACAGCGCTTCCCACCGGTCCAGGACGCGCGGCAGGAGATACTCCCGCATCCGCTGCCGGCCCCGGGCGCCCATCTTCCGGCGCAGCTCCCCGTCCGACATCAGGCGTTCCAGCGCGGCGGCGAAGCCCCGCACGTCACCGGGCCCGGTCAGGAGACCGTTGTCCCCGTCGGCCACGAGCGCGCGCACCCCGGCCGAGACGTCGCAGGCCACGGCGGGCAGGCCGCAGGCGGCGCCCTCCGCCAGCACCAGCCCCCAGCTCTCGGCGTCGCTGGTCAGGGTGACGACGGAGGCGCCGAGATACTCGGCCTCGACGTCCGCCACCTGGCCACGGAAGACGATCCGGTCGCCGAGGCCGGTGGCGCGGGCCTGCTCCTCCAGGGCGGCCCGCACCGGCCCGTCGCCGACGATCCGCAGCTCCCACGGCTCGGTGGCGGATGGGGCCGCGGCGGCGAAGGCGTCGATCAGCAGGTCGATCCGCTTCGGCCTGACCAGCCGTCCCGCCGAGACGATCCGTGGGGCGTCCAGCGGAGCCGGCTCGCGGGGGAAGAGGCCGACCGGGTTGGGCATGACCCCGCAGTTGGCGAGCCGGTGGCGGGTGAACGCCGCGGCGTACTCCTCGCACAGGAAGAGGGACTTGTCGTAGTGGGCGTAGTGCTTCCTGATCAGCCGGAGGTGCGGGGTGCCGGCCGCGTCCTCGTAGGTCTGGTGGTACTGGCCGATCATGGCGAGGTGCGGCATGGGCACGTCGGAGATCCAGTGGGCGGCCCACGGCGAGGCGACGACCATGTAGCCGCCGGTGACCTCCTCGGCCAGTCCGGCCAGCTTCGCCTTCGCGGCGGCCACCTCGTCCGGGGAGCGCCGGGGCCTGGCCCCGCCGCGCCGGGGGAACGGCAGCCGGCGGGCGGGCGCCTCCGGGGCGGGCGTGCCGTACAGCGTGACGTGCCGGTAGGCGGGATCGGCGACGTAGGACTGCGGCTGCCGGGAGGGGTTGACGCTGACCAGCGTCACCGCGTGCCCGCGCTCGGCGAGTCCCTGGGCCAGGGTGTGCAGGACCCGCTGGGAGCCGCCCATGGAGTCCCCGTCGGTGCTGACGAAGAAGACGCGGCGCGGTCGTGCGGTGCTCGTCGTGCTCATCGGGCTGCCTCCGGGGAGTGTGCGGTGCTCGTCGGGTGGCCCACGGAAGGCGCGCGGCCTGCGGAGGAGGCGCGGCTCATCGGGCGGCCTCCGGGGATCGGGTGCTCTCGGGGAAGAACGCGTCCACGACCGCGCGGGCGGCCCGCCCGTCGTCCAGGGCGCACCAGCGGGCACGGAAGTCCGCGTAGCGCTCGCCGTACCGCTCGGTGACCGTGTCGAGCCGGTTCAGCGCGGCGACGAGCTCGCCGGGGTTGCGCAGCAGCGGTCCCGGGGCGAGGCGCTCCAGGTCGAAGCAGACGCCCCGACGGTCCGCCGCGTAGTGCTCGTAGTCGTCGGCGTAGTAGAGGATCGGCCGCCCCAGGCAGGCGTAGTCGAACATGATCGAGGAGTAGTCGGTCACCAGGACGTCGGAGGCCAGCATCAGGTCGTTGACCTCGGGATAGGACGAGGCGTCCCGGACGAGGTGCCCGAGCGGGTCCGGCACGGTGAAGCGGTCGAAGGGGTGGGCGCGCACCAGGATCACCCAGTCGCGGCCCAGCTCGGCGGCCAGGACCTGCGGGTCCAGCCGGATCGACTCCCCGCTGAAGCGCCGTTCGTCGCGGTAGGTGGGCGCGTAGAGGATCACCCGCCTGCCCTCGGGGACCTCGAAGAACTCCCGTGTCCGCCGCGCCCGCTCGCGCTGCTCGGGCTCGTCGTGCCGGACGAGCACGTCGGTGCGGGGATACCCGGCGTGCAGCGTCTCGCCGGTGAACCCGCTGGCGTCGCCGAAGTCGCGGCGGAAGTCCGGGCTCGGGGTGAGCAGGACGTCCCAGCGCGCCACCGCCTCGGCGTACCTCCTGGCCATGGCCGGCTGGGCGCGCAGGCGGGGGTCGTCCAGCCCCATCTTCTTGAACACCTGGCCGTGCCAGGTCTGCAGGTACCGGGTGGCCCGCCGCTTGCGGTAGCAGTACGGGAGGTTGTGGCTGTCCACCCAGTAGCGGGCGCGGGCCAGGAGCCACGCGTAGCGGAAGGTGTTGCGCCTGACCAGGACGGCGTCGCGGGGGAAGTCCGCGGTGTCGCCGGTGTGCGACCAGACGACCTTGATCCCGGTGCCGCGCCGCCGCAGCTCCTCGTAGACGTAGCGGGGGTTGCCGGTGTACGCGCCGCCCTCCGCCGACTCGAACACCGCCAGCCGCCGGTCCACCGGCGTCAGCGCGGCGGCGAGCCGGTAGAAGCGGCCCAGGTTGCGTGGGGTGGCCAGCCGCCGCGGGAGGTCCCGCCACAGCTCGGCCGCCCGCGCGAGCCGTCCCCGCCGGGGGACCGGGCCGATCCGGCGCGCGGTCAGGCGGAACGGGACGTCGGCCGACGCCTCCAGCACCAGCCGGCCGGCGGACAGGGCGCCGGTGGAGGTGAACGACAGGTCGGGGAAGGCCAGCACGGGCCGGGAGCAGGACCGCCCGCCCTCGCCGAGCGACAGCTCGACCGACTGGGCCTTGACCGCCTCCTCCGGCCAGTCCAGCGCGGACAGGTCGATCACGACCTCCCACTCCCGCACCCGGCCCGGTACGGGCTCGGTGGACACGACGGACACGGACCCGCCGGGCGGCCCGGCCGGTACGGACTCGGCGGGGAGCGCGGCGATCGTCCGTTTCCGGCCGCCGATCCGCAGCCGGGCGGTCAGCGCGCGGCCGTCGAGCACCCGGCCCGGGTCGTAGGTCCGCAGGCGGAGCCGTACCCGGTCGCCGGACGCCTCCAGGCCGGTGAGCTCGTGCCTGAGCAGCGCGGAGGCCAGCGGCTGCTCACCCAGGTGCGACTCGGTGACGTCCAGCTCCTCGCGGCCCCGCTCGGTCGCGGGGACCGTCTCCCCCCAGAAGACGCGGCCGCCGTGCCCGGTGACGGTCCGGGGCGGGATCTGCCTGCCGCCCAGCTCGACGGCGGCGACGGCGGCCTCCTCGTGGCGGCCCTCGCGCAGCAGCTGCACGCACACCCGCTCGGCCCGGCTCGCCCGCCGTACGGCCGCCGGTTCCAGCGTGTCCACGTACGGGACGACGATCCCGGCGAACGCGGCGATCCACTCCGGGTCGCGCCGGGGCAGGTCGCCCAGGTAGAGGCGCAGGTCGTGGGAGAGGAAGCGGAAGTCCTTGTCCTCCTTCAGGTCGAGGGAGCCGGTGACGGCCAGCACCCGGTCGGTGAGCTCGGCCGCCGTGACCCGCTGCCGCACGTTCTCCAGTTCGTGCCGCCGGGAGGAGATCGACGTCGTCGCGGGGGCGGCGGCGAGCAGCCACCGGTAGACCGGCCAGGGGACGACCACGAACAGCTTGCTGTGGCAGAACAGCTCCGTGGACCAGACGATGTCCTCGTGGTGGATGCCGGTGGGGAAGCGGATGCCGGTCGCCTCCAGGAACGCCCGCCGGTACAGCTTGTTGGTGGCCAGGCAGTTGAACAGCAGCTCCGGCTCGGCGCGGACGCCGTGCACGACCCGGCGCTCGGCGAAGAGCTGGGGGTACCAGAGGGTGGTGGTCCCGGTCGCCTCGTCGACGCGCTCCACGGTGCCCATGACGAAGTCGGCGCCGGTCGCCTCGGCCTCCAGCAGCAGGCTCTTGCAGGCGTGGCGGGGCAGCTCGTCGTCACTGTCGAGGAACATCACGTACGGCGCCGCCGCGGCGTCCGTGCCCGCGTTGCGGGGGGCGCCGCAGCCGCCGCTGTTGACCGGCAGCCGGACATACCGGACCCTCGGGTCCTCCCGGGCGAGCGCCGCGGCCACCGCCGGGGTGTCATCGCCGGAGCAGTCGTCCACGATGATCACTTCGAGGTTCTTGAGGGTCTGGCTGAGGACGGATCGTACGGCTCGCGGCAGCCGGGGCGCGTCGTCGTAGGTGATGACGACCACGCTGACGTCGGGAACCGTGGAACGCTGTGTCATGGATGCGAACTCCGGTCGGATGTAAGGGGGTTTGCAGGGGTCCGGTGGTTCACGGGGCGGGGCGGCTCACGGGCGCGGGGCCGCCGCCTCCACCAGGACGGGGGCGGAACGGCCGGTGCCCGCGGGGCCGCCGCCGCGGGAGGAGCCGGGGCCGGAGCGCTCCTCGTGGTACTCGGCGTCGACGTTGACCTCCCACACGTCGTGCCGGGCGCCGTCGGCGACGTTCTCCACGGCCAGCATCGCGGTGAGCATGGAGTGGTCCTGGTTGTTGTAGCGGTGCATGCCGTTGCGGCCCACCGGGTGGACCTCCGGCCACTCCACGTCGAGATACTTCCTGATCGTCTCGACGTGCTCCGCGTAACCGGCGTCGTAGACCGGGTACGCCTTCGGCATCCGCACCACATAGCCCTCGCGGACCGCGCCGGGCGTGACCAGGCCGAGCCGTTCCAGCTCCCCGGTGCCGAAGGACACGAGGTCGTCGTCGGGGGCGTCCCACAGGTCGTCGCCCTCGTTGACGAAGTACTCCAGGCCCAGGCAGGTCAGGCCCTCCCGCACCAGGTAGGGCGACCAGGAGCCGTAGTTCTGCACGCGGCCCAGCCGTACCTCGGGGGAGTGGATGTAGATCCAGTTGTCCGGGAAGGAGAACCGCTCGGGCACCACCAGCGCCACCGTCAGGAAGTCGCGGTGCCGCAGGCCCGCCGCGGCCTCGGCCACGACGTCCGGCACGTCCGGGCCGAACGCCCGGACGAGGTCGCCGAGCGGCATGGAGGAGATCAGCGCGCCGCAGCGGACCTCACGGCTGACGCCGTCGCCCAGGACGGTGACCACCGGCCCATCGGGGCCGCGGCGCACCCGCCCGACCCGGACGCCCAGGTGGACCGGGCAGCCTCGCTCACGGACCCGCTCGGCGCAGGCCTCCCACATCATGCCCGGCCCCAGCCGGGGGTAGCGGAACTCCTCGATCAGGCTGGTGACGTCGGTGCCGCCCCGGCCCGGCCGCAGCGCGGCGAGCATGGCCCGGCCCAGCGAGAGGTTCCTGATCCGCTGCGCCGCCCAGTCGGCCTGGATGCTGGAGGCGGGCACGCCCCACACCTTCTCGGTGTAGGTGCGGAAGAAGATCTCGTACAGCCGGCGGCCGAACCTGGCCGTGACCCAGCCCTCGAACGTCGACAGGTCGGCGGGCGGGCGCAGCCGGGCACGGGCGTAGGAGGCCACGCAGCGCGCCGACTCCAGCGGGCCGAGGTTGCGCAGCGCGTTGGACGCCCGGAGCGGGTAGTCGAAGAAGCGTCCGCCGTAGTGGATGCGGCTCATCCTCGGCCGCAGCAGGAAGTCCTCCTCACCGAGTATCTCGTTCCAGAACTCCTCCACCCGCGCCACCTTCGTGAAGAAGCGGTGGCCGCCGATGTCGAAGCGCCAGCCGTCGCGCTCCACGGTCCGGCTGATCCCGCCGACCACGTGGTCGGCCTCGAAGACCTCGCACGGCAGGCCCCGCCGGGTCAGCTCGTAGGCGGCGGTGAGCCCGGCGGGCCCCGCCCCCACGACGACTGTCGACTCCATGCGCTTCCCCCCGCGGACGCTTTCCCCGTTCCCGGCTGTTCCCGGCCGGTTCCAGCCGTTTCCGGCGGCCCGGCGAGTCGATCGTGTCGGACCAGGGGGTGATTCCGGAGGGTCATCGCGACTTGCTAGGGAGTGTGCATTCCCAGCCTTGACCTTCCGCCGGGGGGACGATGGATCTCCGTTGAAGAAGACGCACGGTCACGCGCAGGCCCGGTGGCCCCGCCGGATCTCGCGCGGTCACGGAGAACAGGGGAGACGTCCTCACAGCATGAGAACGCTTCGGCACCGCCTCCACCACCGACCCGGGTCAGGGCTGCGACCGTCTCATCGGCCGAGAACGCTTCCACCTTGCTATGGACCGAGACCGATGCGCACGGCACAATAAGCCATCCCCAATAAGCAACCCAGAGAAGGATGTACCGGATTAGGGATAACCAAAAATGCCATGACAGTTCATTCCAACGGGAACGTAAAGGGGCGAGATGATTCGCAAGCGCACTCCGGCCGCCCTGGTGGCCTTCACCCTGGCAGGCTCGGTGGTAGCGCCAGTCCCGTCCGTCTCCGCCGTCACCACCGCAAATAAGAAATCGCACTGCACGCCTGCGCCTCCACCGGCCGATTCCGTCCGTTGGGGCAAGCCTGTGGTCGTGGAGGATTTCAGCGGAAAATCGATCAACGAGAAGCGTTGGTACGTCTACGACTTCAAGAACGAGATTCAGCCTCGCGTGCGAGCCGCCGTCAAGGTCAAAAATGGGGCTTTAGAAATCTCCGGGGGCAAACGGTACGGAAAGGACACCGGCGGCGCCGCTCTTCTGCGTGGCCACCGTATGTACGGGCGCTGGGAGGTGCGGCTGCGAGCGGACAAGGGAGCGGGCTTCACGCCGAGAGCGCTCCTGTGGCCAGGACCGAAGTCCTGGCCGGCGGGTGGCGAGATCGACTTGGCGGAGATCTACAAGGCCGAGCGTCACAGAGCCGTGCACTTCCTGCACAACGGACCCTCCGACAACAAGTGTGACTGGCTGGTGGAAAAGGACTTCACCCGCTGGCACACGGTGGCGGTCGACTGGCTGCCCAAGAGCATCACCTTCTGGGTCGACGGCCGCCGCACCCTCACGGTCACCGACCCGGTCTACGTTCCTTCCACCAAGCCCATGGAGCTCGTCCTCCAGCTCGATCCTGGATGCGACCAGTACATCGCCTGCCGGAACGCATCAACGCCGAAGTGGGTGCGGATGTACGTCGACTGGGTCAAGGTTTACCGCTGGCCCGGGGTGTGATCGAGACGCCGCACGACATGGAGCCTGACCGGCCTGGCGCCGTTCGAAAAGTCACCGGCAACGCACTCGCTGTCACGTTCACGGCGGGCGCGTTCGCCCCGCTCGCCGCCCTGCTCGCAGGCAATCCCGGTTTGGTCCAGGCGGGGCTCACGGTAGTTGCCGCCGTGGGAGGGAACTTTTTGTCCGGTGCACTACAGGACTCGATCAGAGTTCTACGGCACGGGCGTAACGATCAGTCGCCGGTGACCGAGCAAGAGGCGCTCGCGGTACTACGCGAACGGCTCGAGTCGGTGCTGACCGATGATGATCAGTCGACGGAGATGCTCGCTCACGTAGCCGAGGCGGTGCGTGACCTGCCTGCGGTGTTCGCGAAACTCGACGCGGTGCACTCGCAGACCATCCAGACCGACACCGCCCTCCGGCGCGCGGTCCAGGACGTCTTCAGTTCCCTGCCCGGTATGAATGCGTCGTTGGCCGAGTTCAAAGCGCGCCAGCGGCTGCAGGACACCGCGTTGGACGCGCTGGGTAAAGACCTGAGGGAGTTGACCGCGGGCGTTCACGTCCTGGCCGGCCGTGCAGGTCTGCGTACTAGAGACAGCTTCCTGGTGCATTGGTACGACCGTTGCCCTTATGCCGGGCTGGAGCCGTACGACCAAAGCCGCGCGGACGTCTACTTCGGCAGGGAGAGCGAAACTCTGGAGTTGGTCGAAGTCGTCCAGCGCCGCTTGGCCGCGCCCTCTCTGGTCGTGGTGACCGGAGCCTCTGGCGTGGGGAAATCGTCACTCCTGCAAGCAGGTCTGCTGCCCTACCTGGCCAAAGGCCTGCCCGAGCGTCCGGATACGGCTCGGTGGCCGCACGCGGTCTTCGCACCTGGGCGACATCCGCTGACCGAGTTGGCGGCCCGGATCGCGGCCGTGGGCGACATGGACTCCGGCAAGGTCAAGGCCATGCTGCTCACTGCGCCGGAAGACGCATATCAGCATGTTCATGAGGCTCTGGTACGGAACTCGGGCGCCGCACGTCAGGACCCGGGTCGGATGGTAATCATCGTCGACCAATTCGAACAGGTGTTCACCCTCGCCCGTTCGTCTGACCGGCAGGCCGAGCAGGAGGGATCGGCGTTCATCACCGCCCTCCACGCCATGGCCACCCACCCTCTCGAAGGTGAGCCGGCCGCTCTCATCGTCATCGGCATACGTGCCGACTATCACGACCGCTGCCTGAACCACCCGGAACTCAAAGAGGTGCTGCAGAACGGCTGCTGTTGGCTGAGCCCGATGCGGCGGGAAGACTTCCTGGCCGCGGCCGTCATCCCCGCCAAGGTCGCCGGGCTGGAGGTGGAGCCTGCCCTGAGGGAGACGATCGGCGCCGAGGTCCTCGATCACCGGCTGGACAGCGGAACCCTTCCCTTGTTGTCCGAGGCGATGCGGCGCACCTGGGAGAAACGCGACGGCCGACGCCTAACCCGCTTGGGTTACGTGCGAAGCGGCAGGCTGGCCCGGGCCGTCGAGGAGAGTGCCGAAGAAGTGTACGAACGGCTGCCGCCTGCCTTACAACAGCTCACCGAGCAGGTCTTCCGCCGTATGGTCGTGGTCGGCGACGATGGCAAACTGTCGGCCCGGCCCGTGCCCCGCGCCGAGTTCTACCTCGGTAACACCGGCCGGGAGGCCGAGGTCGAACAGGTGCTGGAGGCATTCGCCCGTGCCAGGCTCATCGTGCTGGAGCGTCAGAGCGTGCACGTCTCCCACGAGATCCTCCTGCAGGTGTGGTCGCGTATGACCACATGGTTCGCCGCCGACCGGAGCCAGCACCACCTCTACAGAAATCTGATCACCGATACCACTGACTGGAAGACCAACAACAAAGAAACGTCCTACCTTTACCGTGGAAAGCGGCTGACGGCTGTCGTCCGGTCGGCTGAGCAATGGCGATCAGACCCGCGTTATCCGAAACTCAGCACTGAGGTGAAGGAGTTCATCCACGCAAGTACGCGCCGCCGTACGCACCAGCGCATGCTGTCCGCCGCCGCCGTGACCTTGCTGATGCTGACTGTTACGGTCTTGGGCGTCCGGTGGATTGAGCAGGCACGCCACGACGCCGACGTAGCCCTATCTGATCAGGCGGCGGAGAGAAGCATCACCGTCGGCGACCGCGATCCCCAATTGTCGTCGCTGCTGGCCGCGGGATCCTGGCGCTTGAGGCAGGGGCCGCGACCACGCACGGCGCTGCTGTCGGTGCTGTCACGGGCAGGGCGTGGTGTTCTACGTGGACACACCCACCGGCTAACGTCTGCGGCATTCAGCCCGGACGGCACGCTCCTGGTGACCACCAGCCGGGACTCGACGCTCCGATTCTGGGATGTGGCGCGACGTCAGCCGATTGGTGAGCCGATCTCATCACCGTCGATGCTGGTCTCGGCCAGATTCAGTCCGGATGGAACGATCATGGCCACTGGCAATCAACAAGGGCTCGTTCAGCTGTGGGACCCGGTGACCAGACGGCAGATCGCGACACTGGGCAGGCCCACCGTCCCCGTAACGGCGTTAGATTTCGCCCCTGAAAGCGATCTGCTGGCCGTGGGACATCGCGGGCCTGATATCCGCCTTTGGGCCGTGCGGACGCGTAAACGCATCAACATCACGCTGAGCGGCCACGGGGATGGCGTCACCGCGCTGTGCTTCCAGCCCGGGACCCACATTCTCGCCAGCGGTGACGGCGACGGCATGATCCACCGGTGGGACATCTCCCACGCTCGCCGTCGTCTCCCGCACACCATGATGAAAGGAGGAAACACGCCGGTAACTACGCTGGCGTTCTCTGACGATGGCAGCGTCCTCGCGAGCGCGAACAGCGGGGGCGCCATACGCTTGCACCATCCCGGCACCCTGCGGCCCATGGGAACGCCACTGCCCGCGCATCAAGGTTCGCGCATCGGTGCCATAGCCTTCGCCCCCGTCAACGGGCTGTTCGTCTCCGCCGGCCTCAACGGCACGGTCGAACTATGGAACGCCCATTCCGGCCAGCAGGCCGCGGCCCCGCTCATGGAACACGCCGGTGCCGTGACCACCGTGGCCTTCGGCCCGGCCGGGATTTTCGCCAGCGGCGGGGAAGACGGCACAGTCAGGCTCTGGCAGGTACCTGCGGGCACTGAGGAGGGACGCCCACTGACGCACAACGGCCCGGTGCAGGCCGCGATCTTCAGTCCCGATGGAAAGATCATCGCAACGGGAAGCGCCTCCGGCCACATCCAGTTATGGTCCGCGGACACCTCTCGGCCGCTGGGCCCGCCGCTCCGTGCGGCCCGCGGCGCCGCGATCAACGTCCTCGCCTTCTCCCCGGATGGCCGAATCCTCGCCGGAGGCACCAGCGAGAGCCTCATCCAGCTATGGGCGACGGACACCCATCGGCCGCTGCGCCCGCCGTTGGTGCATGATCCGGCCAAGATGAGAGCCGTCAATGCGCTCGCGTTCAGCTTGGATGGCAGGGTATTGCTGAGCGGCGGTCTTGATGGCGCCGTACGTCTGTGGCGCACGGCCGTATGGGAACCAGATGCCAGGTCCTACACCACCGACCGCGGCGCACTGAGCAGCGCCGCGCTGAATCCGACCGGAACGCTGGCGGCCACTTCGGAAGATCATGGTCCGGTTGTCGTCTGGGACGTCAGCGGAGGCAGGAAGGTCGCGGAGTTGGCAGGAGGCACGGCAGCCACCTCGATCACCTTCGACGTCACAGGCGGCATCCTGGCGGCCGCCTATCCGGACGGGACGATCCGGCTGTGGCGTTCACCTACGTTCGAGCCAATGAACTTCATGATCAAAAACAAGACGGGCAGCGTGGACTCCATCGCCTTCCACCCTCGCGAAGAGATTCTCATCAGCGGGGGCAACGATGGCCAGGTGCGCTTCTGGGACGGGCGCAGCGGTCGGCTGATCAGTTCGTCGGTGCCTGCCCGCGGCAAGGCCATTTCGACGGTGGCCATCGAGACCGATGGCAGGCAGATCGTGACGGCCGGCGTGGATCGGACGGCACGTCGGTGGAGCAGCCTCCCGATCATAAAAGACCTCATCACCACCGTCTGCGCCGAGATCGGGGACGGGGTCATTGACGATGTCCCAGACCTGGATCTTGGCAGGTTGACTTCAAAAGACATTTGTCCACCTTGAGCCCTTTCCGGCCCGGCAGCGCTGGTCAGCGTAGGCGCAAGGAGACTGGGTTGAGGTGAGACGAGGCCCCGGTGAGACAGCAGTCGACCAAGATCCGATGCTCCAGCCGGGAGCTTCGTTGCTGTCATACCGTGCCGTGATTCCGCTGTCCAACCACACCCTGACCCGCCTGGCCGACCTGATCCGCATCCACCGCGCCGAACGACGCCCCCGATGATGCCGCCTCGGTCCCGGACGACAGGCCCTCCTGCTCTTGGCCCACCTGCGCAACGGCAACGCCTACACCCGTCTGGCCGGCGGGTGCGCCATCGGCACCACCACTGCCTGGCGCTACGTGCATGAGAGCATCGACCTGATCGCCGCCCTGGCCGACGACGTGCACACCGACGCATGGAAGGCTCTCGCCCGACCGGGCGGCAGGCTGGTGATCGCGTAGACGGTGACGATGGTGGCCTTGCCGATTCGGTGGTCGCGGTGAGGGTGGTAAACCCTTTGTCGTCTTTGCGGTGGTCGGCGGAGTCAGGGCTTTCTTTGGGGCGGGAGATCCGCCGGGGGGTCAGAGCGCGCCATTGGATTCGGCGTGCTTCAGCGGCGGTGGCGGGCCGTGACCACGTCACAAGGACCGGCGCCTGAGGGAAAGCGAATGGGCGGGGAGACGGTCAAGAGTCGGTCAGCTCGTTCCATCGCGGCCCTATTCCATACTCGCCGGGGCATGGGAGGCGGCCATGCTGACTCGCGGACGCGGCCACGCCGGGCAGGCGGGCCGGGCGGGCGATTTTCGACTACCGGAGGACCGATCGTGGCCCTAGTGAGCGTCATCGTGCCCATCTACGACGTGGAACCGTACCTGGAGGCGTGCCTGGCGTCGGCGGCGGCGCAGACGTGGAGCGACATCGAGGTCGTCATGGTGGACGACGGCTCGCCCGACTCCAGCGCGGAGATCGCCGCCGCCTTCGCCGCCCGCGACGGGCGGTTCCGGCTCGTCCGGCAGGAGAACGGCGGCCTGGGCACGGCGCGCAACACCGGCGTCCGGCACGCCTCCGGCGAGTTCCTCGCCTTCCTCGACAGCGACGACCTGCTCCCGCCGACCGCGATCGAGACGATGGCGTGCGCCCTGCTGGAGAGCGGCTCGGACCTGGCGACCGGCAACGTGCTGCGCTTCAGCGGCCACGGGGTGCGCCAGTCGCCGATGCACCGGGCCATCTTCGCCCGCCCGGCCCGGCGGACCCACGTCACCCGCGACGACATCCTGCTCAAGGACCGGCTGGTCACCAACAAGCTGTGGCGCCGCGCCTTCTGGGACCGCAACGACCTCCGCTTCCCCGAGGGGGTGCTGTGGGAGGACATCGCGGTCGCGCTGCCCGCGCACTTCCTCGCCGAGGCCGTGGACGTGCTGAGCGTCCCCGTCTACCTGTGGCGGGAACGCGAGGGGGAGAGCACCTCGATCACCCAGAACCGGGCGCACGTCAAGGGCGTCGAGGACCGCTTCGCCGCGGTCCGCGCGGTGCGGGACTTCCTCGTCCGGACCGGGCGCGCCCGCCATCTGCCCGCCTGGGACCGGACGGTCCTCGACAGCGACCTGCCCAACTTCCTGCAGGTGCTCGACCAGGCCGACGACGGTTTCCGGCGGCGCTTCGGCGACCTGGCCCGCGCCTACCTGGAGGAGGCCGGTCCGAAGGTCCTCGCCTCCGTCCCCGCGCCGCGCCGCGTCAAGTGGGAGCTGGTACGGCAGGACCGGGTGGACGACCTGCTGCGGGTGCTGGAGTGGGAGCGGACCGCCAAGGCGAACACCCGCGTCACCGGCGGCGGCGTGCGCGGCTACCACCTCGGCTGCCCGGTGCCGCTGCCCGGCTCCGTCACCCGGATGCGCACGGAGCTGGACCTGCGCCAGCGGGTGGACGAGCTGCGCTGGCAGGACGACCGGCTGGTCGTCGACGGCCGGATCTCGCCCCGTCACCTGCGTCCCCGCAAGCGGATCCAGCAGCACGTCGCCGCCTGGCTGGTCGATGAGGACACCGGCCGCCGCGTCCGGCTCCGGGTGCGCAGGCGGCGCGGCCCGTCGCTGGTGGACACCGGCCCGCGGCGCCGCAGGGACTGGTGCGGGTTCCGCCTGGCGATCGACACGGCGGAGCTGCCCGCCGGCTCGTCGTGGCGGGTCGAGCTGCGCGTCCTGCACCGCGGCCTCCTGCGGCGCGCCACGCTGGGCCAGCCCGGCCCGGTCGCGCGGCGGCCGGTGTTCGCCGAGCACGACCGGGGGACGGTGGCGTGGACGGAGTGGACGGCCGCCGACGAGCTCAGGCTGCGCGTCGACCGGCCCGCCGCCCGGGTCACCGGGCACCGGGTGGTCGACGGCAGGCTGTGGATCAGCGGCCGGTGCGAGGACGACCTGGGCGCCGGCCCGCACCTGCGGCTCACCCGCCCCCAGGGCGGGCGTGACCGGCGTCACCCGATGATCATCTCGGACGACGGAGCGTTCGACGTGATGATCGACCTCGACGGGGTGCTGTCCGAGCGGTGGCCGGACCTCGACCCGTCGTGCCTGGAGATGAGCGCCCTGAACCCCGGGGCCGAGTGGCGCTTCGACGTCGTCCCCCAGGAGGGGCCCGCCCGGCCGCTGGTCGTCGGCGACGGCGTGGAGCGCGGCCTGCACCGCAGGCTCGGCCGCGACGTGGTGGTGAGCCGGTCGGCGTCGGGCGGGCTGGTGCTGCGTGAGCAGCGGCCGACCTTCCACGTCGAGCGGGTCCGGTGGAGCGAGCGGGGCCACCTGGAGCTCGCCGGCGCCCCGATACGCCCGCTCGACGGCCCGGCGTGGCTGGTCGTCACCTCACGCGGCCGGTTCGGCGAGCGGCTGTTCCCGATCGACGGCGAGCGTGTCACGGTGACCCCCGAGGCGTCCGAGACCCTCGGGGGCCGTCTGCCGCTGCCGTCCGGCGCGCACGGCTTCACGGTCCGCACCGCCGCGGGCGACATGAGGGTGGAGTTCCGGCAGCCCGAGCCGCTGGAGCACGCCACCGGCAGCCGCGTCCTCACCTTCGAGACCGACCTGATGTCGGAGGCGGTCCTCACGATCAGCGGCGACCTGGGCGCCGAGGGGAGGCCCAAGCAGCAGCGGCTGCTGCGCGAGGAGTTCTACCCCTCCCGCCGCGCCGAGCCGCCGCGGGACGCCGTCCTGTTCGACAGCCACGGCGGGCGGCAGTTCTCCGACAGCCCCCGGGCGATCTACGAGGAGCTGCGGCGGCGCGGCGCGGACCTGGAGTTCCTGTGGTGCGTCCGCGACGGCCAGGTGGAACTGCCCGAGGGGGTCACGCCGGTCCGGCGGTACGGGCGCGAACACTACGAGGCGCTGGCCCGCTGCCGCCACGTCGTCACCAACGTCGACCTGCCCGGCTGGTTCGAGCGCCGCCCGGACCAGGTCGTGCTGCAGACCGGCCGCGGCACGCCGCTCAAGCGCGTCGGCTTCGACGTCGAGCGGATGCCGCTCGCCCGGCCCGATCACCACGAACGGCTGGCCTGGAAGGTCGCCCAGTGGAGCCACCTGGTCTCGCCGAGCCCCTGGTGCACCCCGCTGCTGCGGCGCGCCTTCCGCTTCGACGGGGAGATCCTGGAGACCGGCCTGCCCCGCAACGACGTCCTGCGGCACGGCGACGCCGCGGCGATCAGGGCGCGGCTCGGCCTGCCCGAGGGCCGCCGGGTCGTCCTGCACCTGCCGACCTGGCGCGACGACAAGCTCTACGCCAGGGGCCGCTACCGGCTGGACCTGCGGCTCGATCTCCAGCGGATGCGTGAGGAACTGGGCGGCGACCATATCCTCCTGATCCGCCGCCACCCGAACGTGGTGGACCGGGTGCCCCGGGCCGGCGGGGACTTCGTCCGGGACGTCTCCGGCTACCCGGACGCCACCGAGCTGTACCTGGTCGCCGACACGCTGGTCACCGATTACTCGTCGGCGATGTTCGACTTCGCGGTGACCGGCCGGCCGATGGTGTTCCACGTCCACGACCTGGAGCACTACCGCGACGAGCTGCGCGGCTTCACCTTCGGCTTCGAGGCCGACGCGCCGGGCCCCCTGGCCCGCACGACCGAGGAGGTGACGGCGGCGATCAGGGACGCCGCCGAGGCGGAGACGAAGTACGCGGCGCTGTACGAGGGGTTCCGGGCGAGGTTCTGCCCGCTCGACGACGGCGGCGCGGCGGCGCGGGTCGTGGACCGGGTGTTCGGCTGACGGCGCGGGCCCCCGCGGCGGTCTCCCCATGGCGGCGTTCCCATGGGGCCGGGGGGCCGCGTGTCCGGCGGACCGGTCCGGTCTCTCCCTTTCCCAAAGCCGCCGATCTCAACGGCGGGGGACGGTCAAGAACTGGCATGGACATCGTCCGGTAGTTACAGAGCGTAGATGTGAAGCGACCATGTGTCGCCATGCTTGGACGCATGAGGGCCTATTCGTTGAACGACGTTCACGCGACCCGCAAACGAAGAGACTCCTGGTGGACGGTGTTCCTGGTCGACCCGGTGGCGTGCAGGCTCACCCTGTTCGCCGCCAACCACACCTCCGTCACCCCCAACGGGCTCACTCGTCTGTCACTGGCCCTCGGGATGGGATCGGCGGCGTGCTTCGCGTTCGGACAGCTCGTGGCGGGGGCCGCGCTGTTCTACGTGAGCTTCACGGTCGACTGCATGGACGGGAAGATCGCCCGCCTCAAGGGGACGGGGACCGCGTTCGGCCTCTGGCTCGACTACGTCGGCGACCGCATCCGGGTCGTCTGCTGCGCCGGGGGGCTGGCGTTCGGTCAGTACGCGGCGACGGGGGAGCTGGCCTACATCCTGCTCGGCGCCGGCGTCGCCGTACTCGACCTGTTCCGCTACGTGAACGCGCCGCAGATGAAGCGGGTGCGCGAGGTGGTCAGGGAGAACCGGGCCGAGCGCCGGACAGAGCGCGAGGCAGAGCTCCAGGACGGGCTCCACCCGGTGGAGCCCCGGCCGCCCAGGCCCGCCAGGAGACCCACGCTGCGCCGCAGGGCCAACCGGTTCCTCGCCCGGCACCGGGTGCGCAGCCACCTCATCAGCGGCATCGAGTTCCACGCGGCGGTGTTCGTGGTCGCCCCGCTCATCGGGGTGGTGGCGCTGCTGCCGGTGGTCGTCGTGGCAGGGGGACTGCTCCTGCTGAACGAGGTCTTCCTGATCCACCGAATGTGGCTCTTCGCCCGGGCGGTGCCCTCCGCGCCGCGCCCGGAGAGCATGCAGCGCGTAGCCGTCTGATCATCTTCTACGGGGGTTCGTCGTCATGCAGTCAGACCGACCTGTGTTCGTCATCGGGTGCCCGCGCTCGGGCACCACCATGCTGCAGCTCATGTTGCACTCCCACCCGCGTATCGCGGTGCCTCCCGAGACGAGGTTCGTGGTGCCCGGCTACTACCGCAGGTTCGTCTTCGGCGACCTGCGCGAGCCGGGGAACCGGCGCCGGCTGGCCAGGTGGATCGTCAACGACAAGGACACCAAGTTCAAGGAGCTCAAGCTCGACGGCGACAAGCTGATCGAGGACATCGTGGCCGGCCCGCCGACGCTGGGCTCGGCGATGGGCATCGCCTTCCGCTCCTACGCCGAGCAGTACGGCAAGTCCCGCTGGGGCGACAAGCGGCCCAGCTACTACCACCACGTGGACCTGCTGCTGCGGCTCTTCCCCGACGCCCAGTTCGTCCACCTGATCAGGGACGGCCGCGACTGCGTGGCGTCGCTGAAGGAGATGCCCTGGTACACCAAGGACATCTTCCACGCGGTGGTCAACTGGGCCGAGGCCATCGACTACGGCCGCCGCCATGCCAAGAACCTCCCGGCGGACTCCTACTACGAGCTGCGCTACGAGAACCTGACGGCCGACCCCGCGACCGAGCTGGCCGGGCTGTGCGAGTTCCTCGGCGAGGACTACGACCCGGCGATGTGCGAGCCGTCCCACGTGGCCAGGATGGCGATCCCGCAGCACAAGGTCTGGCACAGCAACACCCACGGCGAGGTGACCACCGCCCGGTCCGGCTCGTGGCGGACCCGGCTGGAGCCGTGGGAGATCTCGGTCTGCGAGACCGTGCTGGGCGAGCGGCTCCAGGCGTTCGGCTACGAGCCGTCCGGCGCCCCCAAGGCCGAGAAGGCGCACGTCGAGGCGTGTGAGAAGGCGGCGTCCAAGCGGCGCTGGGCACGCCGCCGCAAGGAGCTCCGCGACCGCGTCAACCGGCTCCGTGAGCCGAGCCCGGTGGCCGCGCAGCTCACCACCCGGCAGCTCGGCGAACTGGCGAAGGTCTGACCGATGGAATCCGACCGGCCGATCTTCATCGTGGGCTGCCCCCGCTCGGGCACGACGCTGCTCCAGCTCATGACACACGCCCACCGCCGCATCGCGATCCCCCCGGAGACCCGGTTCATGGTCACCGCCTACCAGCGGCGGCTGCACTTCGGCGACCTGGAGGACCCGGCGCGCAGGCGCGAGCTGGCCGAGTGGGTGGTCAACCGCCGCCAGTCCCGCTTCCACGAGCTGGGACTGGACGGCGAGAAGGTCATCGAGGAGATCGCCGAGGGCCCGCCGACGCTGGGCTCGGCGCTGGGCATCGTGCTGCGCTCCTACGCGGCCCGGCACGGCAAGCCGCGCTGGGGCGACAAGCGGCCGTCGTACTTCCAGCACGTCGAGGTGCTGCTGCGGCTCTTCCCCGACGCCCAGTTCGTCCACCTGATCAGGGACGGCCGTGACTGCGTGGCGTCGCTGAAGGAGATGCCCTGGTACAACGGCACCGTCTACAGCGCGGTGGCGGCGTGGGCCGAAGCGATCGACTTCGCCCGGCACGGCGCCCCGAAGCTGCCCGCGGGCAGCTACCACGAGCTGCGCTACGAGGACCTCACCTCGGCGCCGGAGGCCCAGCTGCGCAGGCTGTGCGAGTTCCTCGGCGAGGACTACGACCCGGCGATGTGCGAGCCGCAGCGGGTGGCCGACATCGCCGTCCCGGACCGCAAGACCTGGCACTCGCGCACCCACGACGAGGTGACCACCGCCAGGACGGGCTCCTGGCGCGACCGCCTCGACCCGTGGGAGGTCTCCCTGTGCGAGAGCGTCCTCGGCGAGCGGCTCCAGGCCTACGGCTACGAGCTCAGCGGGGCGCCCAGGACCGACGCCGCGCGGATGGTCGCCTACGAGCGCACCGCCGCCAAGCGGAAGCTGGCCCGGGTCAAGCGGGTGGCCTTCGACCGGCTGATCCGGCTGCGTGAGCCCAACCCGCTGGGCGCGCGGCTCACCTCCGCCCAGATCGTGCTGGCCGGGGTGCCGCAGCCGCGCACCGAGCCCGTCTCGGTCAACGGGTGACCCGTCGGGCCTGCCCCGATCAACGGGTCACCCGTACGCCCGCCGCTCCGCCCGCGCCGACGACCGCCGGGTGACCCGTACGGCCCGCCGCTCCGCCGTCCCGCCCGCGCCGACGACCGCGGGACACCCGGACGGTACGGTGGCCGGCCGATCGGTCAACGGGTGACCTGCGCGAACAGGTCCTCCCAGCGGTCCAGGACCCGCTCGGGCCGGAACGCCTCGACGTGGGCGCGGGCGGCGGCGCCCAGCCGTCGCCGCTCGTCCCGGGAGGCCATCAGCCGGGCGAGCGCCGCCGCGAGGGCGGACACGTCGGCCGGGGGGACCAGCAGTCCGGTCCGCCCGTGGACGACCAGCGACCGCACCCCGCCCGACACGTCGAACGCCACCGCCGGCACACCGCAGGACGCCGCCTCGCCCACGACCAGCGGCAGCCCCTCGTGTTCGCTGGAGAGGGCCAGCAGCGACGCGGCGAGGTACTCGCGCTCCATGCCGGAGGCGGGCACCGCGCCGCGCAGGACCACCCGGTCCGCCACCCCGCACGCCGCCGCGTGCTCGCGCAGCCGCTCCCGCTCCGCGCCGTCCCCGACCAGGTGCAACTCCCACCGCCCGCCCGGCGCGTCACCCGCCGGGTCGTGCGCCGCCGTCCCGCCGTCCGTCTCCGCGCCGTGCGCCGCCGCCCTGCCGTCCGTCTCCGCGCCGTGCGCCGCCGCCTCGCCGTACGGTGGCCCGCCGGGAGGCCCGCCGTCCACGGTCCGGACGGCCTCGGCGAAGGCGGAGATCAGCCGGTCGAACCGCTTGACCCCCTCCAGCCTCCCCACCCCCAGCACCCGCCGCCCGTCCAACCCGGAGGCCCGGTGCGCCCGGCCGGGCAGCGGGTTGGGGATCGCCCACGCGTTGGGCAGCGGCGCCTGCTCGGCGAACCGCCACGCGTCGTCCTCACTGAGGAACACCGCCGCCTCCAGCGCGCCGTAGCGGTCGCGGATCGCCCGCAGGTGCCAGGAGCCCAGCGCGTGCTCGTAGGAGCCGTGGTACTGGCCGATCGGCAGCAGCCGGTCCGGCAGCGCACCGGTGACGCGGGGCACCACGCCCGGTGAGGTCAGCACCGCGAAACCCGGCCCCGCCCGCCGGAACACCTCCCGCAGCCGCCGCCGCTCCCGCCGGGCGGCCGTCCGGGAGACCCGGCCCGCGCCCAGCGGCGTCGCGTGGATCACGTGGTGGCGATAGCCGGGCCGGTCCACGTAGCGGACGGGGGTCTCGGCGCGGTGCAGTCCCACCACGTGCACGTCGTAGCCCCGCCCGGCCAGGCCCTGCGCCACGGTGTGGGTGACCCGCTGGATCCCGCCGAGCGTGTCGGCGTCCAGGCACGCGAACACCACCGACGTCATCGCCCGGTCCTCCGGAATCGTGTCCCGGCCGCCCGGAACGCGCCGCGCCGGACCGGGAACCGTCCGATCAGCCGGGTCTCGGCGAATCTGGACAGACCGGTCCAGGTAAGGAGCCGTACGGGGAGGCCCGCACGGGCGAGGACGCGCGTGGCCACGCCGTTCCGGGTCAGGAGTCGTACGGGGAGGCCCGCACGGATGAGGACGCGCGTGGCCACGCCGTTCCGGGCCGGGAGCCGCCCGGGGGACGGCCGGCGGGCCCGCCCGTCCCCGCCGCGACCGTCCTGCCCGGAACCGGGCTCCGGCGGGACGCCGAAGAAGGCGTCGACGACCTTCGAAGCGGCGTGCCCCTTCTCCTCCGCGCACCACAGCGCGCGGAACTCCGCGTACCGGGCGGCGAACGACGCCGACACCGCCGGCAGGTCCCGCATGGCCTCCACCACCTCCCGCGTCGTGGTCAGGCAGGGTCCGGGGGCGATCGCGGGCAGGTCGTGGAGGACGCCCCGCTCCAGACGCCGGTACTCGTCCCAGTCGTCGATCAGGAACAGCATCGGCCGTCCGGTGACCGCGTAGTCGCACATCAGCGACGAGTAGTCGGTCAGCAGCGCGTCCGAGGCCAGGATGAGGTCGTTGACCTCCGGATACGATCCGGCCGGGCGGACGAAGTGGAGCAGGTGCCGGGGCACCGCGTAGCGCTCGACGGGGTGCGGGCGCAGGACCACCGTCCACTCGCCGGCCAGCTCCCGGGCCATCAGCTCCAGGTCGGCCCGGATCGACCGGCCGGAGAACATGGCGTGGTCCCGGTAGGTGGGCGCGTACAGCAGGACCTTCCGCCCCGGCGGGATCTCCAGCTCCTCCCGCACCCGCCGTACGGCCTCGTCGTCGCCGCGCACGAGCACGTCGCACCGGGGCGAGCCGTACCGCAGCACCGGGCCGCGGTAACCGTTGGACGGCAGGAAGATCCGTTCGAACTCCGCGCTCGGCGAGACCAGCGCGTCCCACCGCGCCACCGCCGCCCGCCACCGCGCCCGCGGCCCGGGGAAGTCGGCGCGCAGGTCCGGGGCGTCGAAGCCGACCGTCTTGATGCCCTGACCGTGCCAGGTCTGCAGGTAGCGGGTGTGGGCGGGCTTGGGGAAGTCCAGCGGCATGCCGTGGCTGTCCACCCAGTACCCCGCGCGGGCCATGGTCCACACGTGCCGCCAGCTCATCCGCCGCACCAGGCGCGCGCCGGCCGGGAAGTTCCGCCGGTTCCGCGCCACCGACCACACCATGGTGAACGGGGCCCGCCGCCGCAGCAGCTCCTCGTAGACGTAGCGGGGGTTGCCGGTGCATCCGGCGCCGACGTCCGACTCGAACAGCACCAGGTCCCGGCGGGGAGGGACCGCCCTGATCAGGAACCGGTAGACGCGCAGCTTGACCCGCGGGTCCCCGGCCCGCCGGACCGCCCGCCGTACGGCGGCGCGGCCGATCCGCGCCACCCGGGCCGCGGGCCGCAGCACACCCCGCCGCCGGCGGCGCACCCGCAGGAACCCGGCCCGGCCCTCCGGCCCGAGGACGACCGTGCACCAGGGGAGGGTGACGGTCACCGGCCCGGTTCCCGGGTCGGCGAGCAGCGGGTCGGCGGTGGACCGGCCGTCGGGGCGGACGACCACGACCCGCGGATCGTGACCGAGCTCGCGGAGCCAGTGGAGCCAGTGGAGCCAGTGGAGCCAGTGGAGCCGGTGGAGCCCGTGGAGCCCGTGGAGCCGGTGGGGCCCGGCGCCGGTACGGCAGCGTCCGAGCACGGCCAGGTCCACGGTCACCTCGCTGACGTGGACGCCGTCGTCCCGCCGCCGCGGACGTAGCCGCGTCCTGCGGCCCGCGACGTCGAGGTACGCGCGCCAGCCGGGATTGGCGGCCAGCACCCCGAACGGGTCGTAGGTACGGATCGTCAGGGTGACCTCCGTACCCGTGCGCCCGCCCGCGCCCGCCTCCGCCTCCACGACCACGCCCGCGCTCGCCTCCGCGTCCGTCCTCGTGCCCGCGCCTGTGCCCGCGGCCTCGCCGGTGTCCGTGCCGGTGCGGGTCACGGCCGCCTCGTGACGGAGCCGGGAGGCGCCGTACGGCAGTTCGGCCATCCGCAGCGCGGTGATGTCCAGCTCCTCCGGAGGGATCGTCGTGTCCGGTTCCCGTTTCCCGGCCGGTATGGCGGTGTCCGTCTCCCGTCCTCCGGCCGGCGCGGCGGTGCCCGGTTCCCCGGCCCGCACCGGCTCCCCGGAAGGGGCCCGCTCCCGGCCCCCTCCGACCGCTCCGTCCGTCCCCGGAGGGCCGAGGGCCCAGTAGGTCCGCCCGTCCCGCCGTACGGCGAAGCGCGGCGGGGGCTTCGGCTCGCTGAGCGACCGGGCGGCGACCACCAGCTCGTCGGCCCGCCCGGCGACGATGAGACGGCAGCAGACCCGCACGACCGGGTCGATGCCCGCGAACTCCCGCGGCCCGAACTCCGCCAGGTACGGGCCGACGACCGCGGCGAACTCCGCCGCCCACGCCGGATCGCGGCGCGGCAGCGGGTCGAGGTAGACCCGCAGGTCCTGCCGGAGGAACCGGCGCCGCCGGTCCGGCACCAGGTCGCCCAGGCCGTTGCCGCGCAGCACGTCGTCGCTGAGCCGGGCCGCCCGGACCCGGTGCCGGACGTTGTCCATGTCGGTGATGCGCAGCGAGATCGACGGCCTGCCAGGGCCGCCGGCGGGGACCCGGTGCCACAGGTAGACGACCCACGGGACCACGGCGAACCGGCGCGCCGCGCAGTACAGCTCGGCGCTGAAGACGTGGTCCTCGTAGTGCAGGTCCTCCCGGAACGGCAGCCGCCGCAGCAGCTCGGCCCGGTAGAGCTTGTTGGTGCTGAAGGAGTCGAGGAACATCTCCGGCTCGCGGGCGATCCCCTCGACGGTCCTGCGCCGGGCGAACAGGTCCGGGTAGTAGGGGCGGGTCCGGCCGCTCGCCTCGTACAGCCGGGAGATCTGCCCGGTGACGAAGTCGGCGCCGGTCCGCTCGGCCTCCAGCAGCATGCTCTTGCAGGCGTGCCGGGTCAGCCGGTCGTCGCTGTCGAGGAACATCACGCAGGGCGCGCGGGCCGCCGCCGTCCCCTGGTTGCGCGGGGCGCCGCAGCCGCCGCTGTTGACGTCGCGGCGCAGGTAGCGGACCCGGGGGTCCTCCCTCTGGAGTTCGCGCGCCACCCGCTCCGTGCCGTCGGTGCTCGCGTCGTCCACGATGACCACTTCGAGGTTCCGCAGCGACTGGTCCAGCGCCGACCGGACGGCCCGGGGCAGGCGGACGGCGTCGTCGAAGGTGATGACGACCACGCTGCAGTCCGGCGAATTGATCACATTTCGAGGTGTTCCCTAGCAGACGAGAGGTTTCGTGGGGTTTGCCCATTGCGTACCGGACTTTTTACCCGAACTCGTCAGGATGCGTCCGGACCTGCCCACGCCCATGCCGGTCGGCCGGGTGTCGCGATATCCCGTTGCCCCCGTGCGGCGAACACCGGATCATTCCGGCATGGACTTCAAGATCAGAACCGGTGCCCCCGATGACGTGGCGGCCGTGGAACGCGTGCGGGTGACGACGTGGCGGACCGCCTACCGCGGCCTCATGCCCGACGACTACCTCGACGCGCTCGGGGTCGACCCCGACAGGGTGGCCCAGATGGAGCGGGGGCTGGCCAATGCCCTGGCCGAGGGGCGCACGCCGCTCGTGGTCGCCGAGACCGGGGGTGAGGTCGCCGGTTTCGTCAACTTCAACCGCTGCCGGGACGAGGAGATCGGCGGCGGCGAGGTCTTCGCCCTCTACGTGCTGCCCGAGACGCAGTCCGCCGGACTCGGCCGGGCCCTGCTGGCGGACGCGGTGACCCGGCTGCGCGCCGCCGGGCACGAGGAGATCGGCCTGTGGGTCGCGACCCGCAACGACCGGTCCCGGCGCTTCTACGAGCGCTTCGGCTTCGTCCCGTCCGGCCGCACCGGCACCCATCCGCTGCCCGAACCGCACCCCCCGATCGAAGAGACCCACTACAGCCTCACCCGGCAGGGGTGAACCGCGCCGTTCCGGGCGGCACGGGTCCCGGCCGGAACGGCGCGACCGAAAAAACCCGGGAAGGGGGTGGTGGGTGAAGGGCAAGAAGAGACGTCCCGTCCTTCCGGCAAGGGAGACCCTTGCATGATCACCGTCCCCGACGCCACGTCGGTCGCCGATCCCGAGCGGTTCGGCGCCGTCTTCGACGCGCACTACGAGGAGATCCGCCGCTACATCGGGCGGCGGCTCGACCTCGACATCGCCGAGGACCTCGCCGCCGAGACCTTCCTCGTCGCCTTCCGCCGCCGCCACCGGTTCGACCCCGCCAGAGGCGGCGTCCGTCCCTGGCTGTACGGCATAGCCACCAACCTGATCGGCCGCCACCGCCGGGCCGAGGTACGGCGTTACCGGGCGCTGGCCAGAACCGGCCCGCCACCCGACGACGACGGCCACGACCAGCGGGTCGCCGACCGTGTGACGGCGGGGGTGACGGTCGGCCGGCTCTCGGGGGCGCTGGCCGGCCTGTCGAAGGGCGAGCGCGACGTGGTGCTGCTCGTCGCGTACGGCGGCCTGACCTACGACGAGGTCGCCCAGGCGCTCGGAGTCGCCTACGGCACCGTGGCCTCACGGCTCAGCCGGGCCAGGAACAAGCTGCACACGTCGCTGGGAACGGAGGTCCGATGAACGATTTCAGGCTCGTCGACGCGGTGATGCCCGACGTCACGCCGCCCGGCCCGGCGAAGGTCGCCGAGGCGAGGGCGCGGGTGCTGGGCGGACGGCGGCACCGGAGGATCCCCCGGTGGGCCGGGATTCTGACGGCGGCGACCGCGACCGCCGCGGTCATCGGCGCGGTCGCGGTCGTGGCCGTCCCGAGGCTCGGTGGTGACCCGTCCGGGCCGGCCGTCACGGTGACGCGGGTGAACCCGGAGGAGGTGCTCGCCGCCGCCGCCGACCGGCTTGCCCGGCGGCCGGAGGCGACCGGGCGCCGGTACTGGCGCGGGGAGACGGAAGAGGTCATCCGGAGGCGGATCAGCGTCGAGGGGCACACGTTCCTCGCCGATGAACGTGTCGGGTACACCGCGTGGGTGGGGTCGGGCCGGGACCTGGTCACCGTGGAGAGCGGACTCGGCACCCGGCCCGTGACCGCCGCCGACCGGGCCGAGTGGGAGAAGGCCGGCTCGCCCCGGCTCTGCGGCTCGGACACCGACTGCGGGAACGACATGGTCCCCACCGGGGAGACGCAGTACGTCCACTCCGACGCGGAGGCGCTGCTCCAGCGGGCGACCCTGGAGCTGAACGGGCGGGAGGTCCGCGACCTTCCCCGCGACCCCGCGGCGCTGAGGGAGAGGCTCCTGTCGTACTGGCACGCCGAGTGGAAGCACATGAAGGATCCGCGGCGCGCGAAGACGCTGCGAGCGGAGGCCGCAGAGCGGGACGACTGGCTGTGGGGGCTCGGTGAGAGTCTCCTCCTGCACACCCCGGCCACCCCGGGGACCAGGGCGGCCGTCTACCGCGTGCTCGCCGGGCTCCCCGGAGCCCGGGTCGTGGACGGGGTCCGGGACGTCGACGGACGGGTGGGGGTGGCCATCCTGCGCGGAGGAGGACCGGGCGAGCTGGAGAAGCAGCTCGTCATCGACCGGGAGACGGGTGACCCGCTGGCGGTTCAGCAGGTGTTTCCGTGGGGTCGCCTGTACTCCACGGTGGTCAAACGGCTCGGCTGGACCGATGACGGGCCGGCCGTTCCGAAGGGATGCGATCTGGGCGGGAGGAACAGGTGGAAGGGGTGCGTGGGTTGAGCAGGCCGTACGCCGTCCGGATCGGCCCGGTCCGACACAGCTGAAGGGCGGTGGCGGGGCGTCCGGGCCGAGCAGGCCGTACGACGGCGCGTGACCTCCGCCGTGCCCTCGGCCCGCGCCGTGAGAGACGCCGTGAGAGACGGGGCGGAAGAGGTACGAGCAGGCGGGCGGGTCAGCGGCGGCGCAGGGCCCTGCGGGTCAGCCAGGCCGCGACCGCCAGGCCCGCCACCGCCGCCAGCAGCGGGGCGGCGCGCTTGAGCAGGGGGATGCCGGCGATCTCCATCAGGTCGAGGGCCTCCTCGTCGGGGGTGAGGGAGGTCCGGGAGGTCCCGGCCGGGTGGGAGTCCCGGCCGGCGGCCCGCTCGGCGCCGGCCGGTGGGAGCTCCGTGACCGGGGCCAGGGTCACGGGGGCTTCGGCCGTCTCCGGCGTGTCCGGCCGCTCCGGCTCCTTCGCCTCGGTGGCTTCGGTCGCCTCGGTCCCCTCGGGCGTCTCGGTCGGGGAGGGCACGGCGGTGAGGTGGCGGGCCGTCTCCTTCCGGCCGTCGGCACCCCGGCTGTCGGCGGCCCGGCCTGGTGTGTCCCGGCCCGGCGTGCCCCGGCCGTCCGCCTCGGACGTCCCGTCCGTGTCCTGGCCACCCGTCCCGGGCGCCCCGGTCGTGCCCTGCCCGTTCGCCTGCGGTGCCCCGGCCGTGCCCCGGCCGTCCGTCCGTGGCGCTCCGGTCGTTCCCTGGACGGCCGACTCGGGAGCGCCGGTCACCCGGCCGGGTGGGGCCTCCCCGGCCTCCCCGGCCTCCCCGGCCTCCTCCGGGACGGCGGACTCCGGTGCGGGGACCGGCGTCAGGGGGACGGTGTCCGCGGTGGCGGGTCCCGCCTCGCCGGCCTCCAGCAGCGCGGCGAGGTTGGCCGCGAACCTGTCGATCAGCTTCGCCCCGACCTCACCCATCACGCCCCGGCCGAACTGCGCGGGGCGGCCGGTCACGTTGAAGGAGGTCTCGACGACGACCCGGGTGGCCGAATCCGCCGGGCCCGCCGGGCCGCCGGCGTCATCGGAGCGCAGCCGCGCGGTGACCGTCGCGTTCGCCGTGCCGGAGCCGCGCGTCTCCCGGCCCGAAGCCCGCAGGGTCAGGGTCCGGGCGTCCTCGTCCATGTTCTCGAACGCGGCCTCTCCCCGGTAGATCACCGTGATCGGCCCGACCTTCACCTTCATCCGGCCGGTGAAGGAGTCGCCCTCCGCCTTCTCCAGCGCGGCCCCGGGCAGGCACGGCGCGATCCGCTCGACGTCGAGCAGCACGGACCACGCCTGCTCGACCGGAACCGGAACGGTGAACTCGTGCTCGAACCGCATCGCCATCGATCCACTCCTCGTCGCCGGACCAACCTGGGCCAATTTGCACCAACCGCACCAACCACGCCGGCCGGATCCGCCGGTCTCCGGTCCGGCGCGGACCTGCCCGCGCCGGACCGGCGGCTTCCACCCATTTGTCTGCCCCGTCCGCCGGGAGACGAACTCCCGGAGGCTCAGCCGAGCGCGGCTCCGACCGCCCGGCGGGTCAGCACCCGCGCCAGGTGCCGGCGGTAGTCGGGCCGGGCGTGCAGGTCGGCAGGGGGCGAGGTGCCGGCGTCCGCCTGGGCGCAGGCGTCCCGGAGCGGGTCGCTCCCATTGGAGCCGGCGGGGGAGGGGACGACGCCGCGCAGCGCGACCTCGGTCACATGGGCCCGCACCGGGGTCGGGCCCATGTTGGTCAGCCCGATCCGCGTCTCCTCGATCGCACCGCCGTCGCCGCTCCGTACGGCCGCCGCCACGCCGACGGTCGCCCACGCCTGGGCGGTCCGGTGGAACTTCTCGTAGTGGAAGCCCCAGCCGGGCCCCAGCTTGGGCACCCGGACGCCGAGCAGCACCTCGTCCGGCTCCAGCGCCGGCTCCAGGTAGTCGACGAAGAACTCCGCGGCCGGGATCTCCCGCTCGCCGTCACCCGACCGGGCCACGAACACGCAGTCCAGCGCGAGGGCGACGGCCGGCAGGTCGCCGGCCGGGTCGGCGTGGGCCATCGACCCGCCGAACGTGCCGCGGTGCCGTACGGCGGGGTCGGCCACGGTGGCGGTGGCCAGCGCGACCAGCGGGACGTGCTCGCGCACGACGCCGGAGCGCATCACCTCGTCGTGCGTGGTGAGCGCCCCGATGTACACGTGGTCGCCGCGGTCCTCCACGCCGCGCAGCTCGGGCAGCCGCCCGAGGTCCACCAGCGCGGACGGGTAGGCCAGCCGCAGTCGCAGCAGCGGCAGCAGGGACTGGCCGCCGGCCAGCACCTTGACCTCGTCACCGGCGGCCTCGGCGTCGGCGAGGACCCGGCAGGCGTCCTCCACCGACGCGGGCCGGATGTAGTCGAACGGCGCGGGGATCACCGGGAGCCTCCTTCGGGTGCGGACACGGACGCGGACTTGGACTCGGACGTGGGTGAGGGGACCGGGACGGCGGTCTCCGCCTCGGCGAGCGCCCGCCAGATCCGTTCCGGCGTGCACGGCATCCGCACGTCGCGCACGCCGTACGGGCGCAGCGCGTCGGCGATCGCGTTGACCACGGCGGGGGTCGAGGCGATCGTCCCGGCCTCGCCGACGCCCTTGACGCCCAGCGGGTTGCTCGTCGCCGGGGTCTCGGTGCGGTCGGTGGTGAACTCCGGCAGGTCCGCCGCGGACGGGATGAGGTAGTCGGCCATCGTCGTGGTGACCAGGTTGCCGTCGGCGTCGTGGACGGCCTCCTCGAACAGGGCCTGGCCGATGCCCTGCGCGATTCCGCCGTGCACCTGGCCCTCGACGATCAGCGGGTTCACCACCGAGCCCACGTCGTCCACGGCGACGTACGACCGGATGGCGCACCGGCCCGTCTCGGTGTCCACCTCGACCGCGCACAGATGGGTGCCGTGCGGGAAGGAGAAGTTGTCCGGGTCGAAGGTCGCCTCGGCGTCCAGCCGGGGCTCGAAACCGCCGGGCAGGTCGTGCGCGGCGAAGGAGGCCAGCGCCAGCTCCTGAATGGTCCGCCCCTCGTCGGTCCCGCGCACCAGGAACCTCCCGCCGTCGAACTCGATGTCGTCGGCGGACGCCTCCATCAGGTGCGCGGCCAGCTCGCGGGCCCGCTCCTTGACCTTCTCGCAGGCGGCGAGCACGGCGACGCCGCCGACGACCAGCGACCGGGAGCCGTAGGTGTCCATGCCCCGGTGCGAGACGGAGGTGTCGCCGTGCAGCACCGAGACGTCCTCGAACGGCACGCCGAGGGCGTCGGCCGCGATCTGGCTCCAGGCCGTCTCGTGCCCCTGGCCGTGCGGGCTGGTGCCGGTGACGACCTCGACCTTGCCGGTGGGCAGCAGCCGGACCGCGGCGTGCTCCCACCCGCCCGCGCCGTAGCTGAGCGAGCCCAGCACCCGCGACGGCGCCAGCCCGCACATCTCGGTGTAGGTGGAGACACCGATGCCGAGCTGCACCGGGTCGCGCCGTTCGCGCCGGACGGCCTGCTCGGCCCGGAGCCCGTCGTAGCCGAACGCGGCCAGCGCCTTCTCCGTCGCGGCCTCGTAGTCGCCGGAGTCGTAGGTGAGCCCGGCGATCGTGGTGTACGGGAACTCATCGCGGGTGATCCAGTTGCGGCGCCGCAACTCGACGGGGTCCATGCCGAGTTCGCAGGCCAGCTCGTCCACCGCCCGCTCGATGGCGAAGGTCGCCTCGGGACGGCCCGCGCCCCGGTAGGCGTCGGTCGGCATCTTGGTGGTGAAGACGCCCGTGCAGGTGAAGTCGTAGGCGTCCATCTTGTAGATGCCGTTGTACATGAACGCGCCGAGCAGCGGCACGCCCGGCGTGACCAGCATCAGGTAGGCGCCCATGTCGGCGAGCAGCTCCACCCGCACGCCCCTGATCCGCCCGTCGCGGTCGGCGGCGACGGCGATCCGCTGGAGCTGGTCGCGGCCGTGGTGCACGGTGAGGTTGCCCTCCGAGCGGGACTCGGTCCACTTCACCGGCCTGCCGAGCCTGCGGGCCAGCAGCAGGGCGAGCACCTCCTCGGCGGTGACCTGGAGCTTGGAGCCGAAGCCGCCGCCCACGTCGGGGGCGACCACGCGCAGCTTGTGCTCGGGGATGCCGGTGGTCATCGCCAGCATGACGCGCAGAATGTGCGGGATCTGCGTGGCGGAGTAGAGGGTGAAGCCGTCGCCGTCGGTGGTCGCGACGACCGCCCTGGGCTCCATCGCGGTCGGGATGAGGCGCTGCTGGACGTAGGTGCGCCTCATCACCACGGGTGCGTCGCGGAACGCCGCGTCGATGTCGCCCCCGGCGAACTTCCAGGTGAAGGCGCGGTTCCCGGCCTCGTGGACCTTCGGGGCGTCCTCGGCGAGCGCCTCGGTCATGTCGAGCACCGCCGGAAGCGGCTCGTAGTCGACCGTGATGGCCTCCAGCGCGTCGGCGGCTTTGTACCGGTCGGTGGCGACCACGCAGGCCACCGCCTCGCCGGGGTAGCGGACCTCGTCCACCGCCATGGGCGGGTGGTCGGGGATGACGATGTCGGAGGTGACCGGCCAGGCGCACGGCAGGCTGCCCTGCTCGTGGGCGAGGTCGCGGCCGCAGAAGGCGGCGACCACGCCGGGCCGGGAGCGCGCGGCGGAGACGTCGATCCCGGTGATCCTGGCGTGCGCCATGGGGCTGCGCAGGAACGCCACGTACAGCATGCCCGGGAGCTGGATGTTGTCGGTCCACATGGTCCGGCCGGTGACGAGCCTGGCGTCCTCCTTGCGTCTGCGCGCCCGGCCCACCTCGCGCGCGGCGGAGGGCTCGTTCATCTGGTCGCTCTCGGCGATCCGTGCGGCGATCAGGCCGGCGTCGAGCTCCTCGGTCATGACGCGGTCACCCCCCGTTCCCCGGAGGTCCCCGGGGACGGCCGCTCCTCCGGAGCCCCTTCCTCCGAAGCCCGCTCGCCCGGCGCCCGCGCCATCTCCGCCGCGGCGCGCCGTACCGCCCGGACGATGTTGGTGTAGCCGGTGCACCGGCACAGGTTGCCCTCCAGGCCCCGGCGGACGTCCTCCTTGGAGGGGTCGGGGTCGTCGCGGAGCAGGTCGATCGCCGCCATGATCATGCCCGGGGTGCAGTAGCCGCACTGCAGGGCGTGCTCGGCGTGGAAGGCCTCCTGCATGGGATGCCACCGGCCGCCCTGTGCCAGGCCCTCGACCGTGACGACCTCGCTCCCGTCGGCCTGTACGGCCAGCACCGAGCAGCTCTTGGCGCTGCGGCCGTCGAGCGTCACCGTGCAGGCGCCGCAGTTGCCGGTGTCGCAGCCGACGGGGGTCCCCGTCTTGCCGAGGCGGTCTCTGAGCAGGTGGACGAGGAGGAGGCGCGGCTCGACCTCCTCCTCGTAGGTGACTCCGTCGACGCTGACGGTGATCCGAGGCATACGTCCTCCAGGCACGCCCCTGAGGGGCGGGAGAGATGGAAGCCGACATCAGTGAACGTACGCCCCTGTCCTGCCCGGTCAAGGTTTTCGCCAAGCCGGGGTTCACGCCAGCGGAAGGTCAGCTTCCCCGGTGCGCGGGCCGCGGACGCGGCGATCGGCCTCGCCCGTCCGGTCGTCATCGTCCGGCTCCCAGGCGGACGCCGTGTCCCGGACGATAGGGGAGGACTGTTGGTCACAAAAGAGAGCACCGCTCTTGAGTCTGGCGCTCAATAGTGAGAGCATTGCTCTCGCAAAGAAGCGCTGTTCCTCCCCTTGGTCCCAGGAGCCCCCCATGAACCGTGCCCGGCTCACCGCCTCGGCCTTCGCCGCAGGCGGCGTCCTTTTCCTGATCTACCAGGCCGCCCGGCCCTACGCCGACGAGAGCACCCTGGAGGGCGCCGCGGCGATGGCCTCCCCCTCCTGGACGGCCGTCCACCTGGCCGCGTCGGTCGGGTTCGTCCTCGTCTCGCTGGGGATCCTCGGCCTCTACCTCGTGCTCGGCCGGAGTCGCCTCCTGCCCGCCGCGGTCGTGACCTGGCTCGGCGCGGGGCTGACGCTGCCCTACTACGGCGCCGAGACGTTCGGCCTGCGGGTGATCGGGGCGCGGGCCGTACGGGACCACGACGCCGGCCTGATCGAGCTCGTCGACCAGTTCCGCTTCACACCCGCGGCGGTCGCCATGTTCGCCGCCGGCCTCGCGCTGCTCGCCGTGGGCGTCGTCATGGCGGCGGTGGAGATCCGGCGCTCCGGTGCTCTCCCGCGGTGGAGCGGCGTCCCGCTGGCGGTGGGGTTCGTCCTGTTCATCCCGCAGTTCTACGGCTCGCCGGCGATCCGGATCGCGCACGGCGCGCTGCTCGCCGCGGGCGGTCTCTGGCTGGCGTACGAGCTGTGGAGGGCGAACGGCCGCGTGATCGCCCCGGCCGGGACGGCGTCCGCAGCGGCGGCCGGATCGGTGGCCGTGGACGCGGCCCGCTGACGGTGACGGCTGACGGCGGCCGGACGGCCCGGGTACGGCGGAGCCCCGCCGTACCCGGGCGGACGTGTGCTGCGACGAGGAGCGGACACGTGTTCACCCATGACCCTCGGACCCGCCGGCGCCTCCGGGACACCGGAGCGGTCAGCGGCGGATCAGCCGGGCGAGGATGGTGATCAGCCCCGCGACGCCCAGGCCCCCCAGGACGGCCGGAAGCATGATCAGCGGCTCGATCGACGGCCGGCCGATGAGGACGACCCCGGCGGCGATGAAGATCATGCCGCTGAGCAGGGCCATCCAGTCCGTACGGTGCACCCGTCCGCGGCGGGGCCGCTCCACCTCAGGCCGCACGACGCACCTCCACGTCTCCGATGCCCGCGCTGACCCGCAGGACGATGGTCGCCACGTCGCCCTTCGGCTGCACCTCCGGCTCCAGCACCCTGACGTGCCGGACACCGGTGCCGCCCTGGGTCATCTGATCGATCTTCACATCGCCCACCTTGGCGTACCCCTCGACCTCGACCCGTGCCGTCGGCGGCACGATCACCTCCATCTCGCCTATCGTCACCGACGCCTCCACGAGCGTGCGCGAGCCCGCGGGGAGCGGCAGCGTGCTCAGGTCGACGGTGCCGTCGCCGACGCCGATCGCGTAGCCTCCTCCGCCCTCCTCGGTGACCTCCGACATCGTGGTGGGCGCCCACTCGTAGGTGCCGAAGCGCCCCGGCATGCCGGTCAGCAGCGACGCCGTCACCACGGCGATCGAGACGAGGGTGCCCACCGCGACGAGGGCCGCACCCCGGCCGAACCACGCGGCGACGAGGAGACCGCAGCCGATGGTGATCAGCGCCGCGCCGCCGGCGGTCGTCACGGCGGCCGTCATGTCCGCCGTCCCGAAGGCCGGGTGGGCCGCCAGGGTGAGCCCGCCGACGATCAGCGCGAGGATCAGGGTGACGCCCGCCACGAACGACCTGGGCCGCCGGGGCCGGTCGGCCCGTTCGATCCGCTCGCGCCGGGCGGACGTCTCGACCGGCCCGCCGATCAGGGAGAGGTCGTAGGGGGCGCCGTAGTCGCCGGGAGGGCCGCCGTAGCGGCGGTCGTACGGCTGCCGCATGTGGGGGTCCAGCGGCCGGTAGGGCCCGTAGGGGGAGAACGGCTCGCCGGAGGAGTCGTAGGAGGGGGTGGCCGGCCCCGCCGGAGAGCCGGGGTACGGCGGTCCGGTGAGCCGGTCGCCCTCGCCGGGCCACGGCCCGGCGGGCCGGTCGTCCTCGCGGGACGGCCCCGCGGAGGACGCGGACGCCGGTTCCGGCACCGGGCCGGTCGCGGGGAACGCCTCGGTCCGCGGCTCCGCGGGGGAGTCCCCGGCGGGCGGCCCGGCGGGGAAGGTCCCGGTCACGGGCTCGGCGGGGGAGGCCGCGGTCACGGACTCGGGCCGAGGCTCGGCGGGCGGGGCGGCGGGCTCCGGGAGGCGCTCGGTGACCCCGGACGCGCCCGGCGCCGCCGCGGGGCGGCTCCCGGCGGGCCGGGCCGGCGCGGCCGGTTCCCGCGGCGCGGCGTGCGGCGCCTCCGAGCCGAAGGCGGACGACCCGGCCGGGTCGAAGACGGCCGTCCCCGCGAGGGGCCCGCCGTACGGACCGGCGTGCCGCTCGTGCCACGGGCCGCCGTGGGGGCCGCGAGGGTCACCGTACGGCGTGCCGGACCCGGCGGGGACGCGGCTGCCGCGCAGCCGCTCCGGCAGGGACCGCATCGTGGCCAGCAGGTCGGCCCCGCGCGCGTGCGCGGCCATCAGGGCGATGGCGAAGAGCGTGCCGACCACGACCGTTCCGGTGCCGATGCCGCCGGAGGACACGTTCACGATCAGGCCGAGGGTGAACACCCCCGCCAGCAGCGCCAGCACGGTCTCGCCGTCGAAGGACCGCCGGGTCCACTGCTCCATGTATCCCGGGCCGCCGTCCGGCTCCCGCATCAGCAGGAACGCCGCCACGTACAGCATGATGCCGATGCCGGAGCCGAGGACCAGCATCGCGAAGCCGATGCGGAACAGCAGCGGGTCGACGCCGGCGTGGCGGCCGAGACCGGCGCAGACGCCGGTGAGCATGCGGCCCTCGTCGCTGCGCCGGAGCGGTCCCCGCTCGCCGGACGCGAGGGGGGACGACGGGCCGGTCCCGGAGGCGGAGTGGGACGACGAGCCGGTGGGGGGGCTCGCCGGGTCGTGGGCGTTCCCGGAATCGGTCATGTCACCCATCGTGGCCTTCCCGCCTCCCGGGCCGCATCCGGGACACCCCTGAACGGTCCCCGAGGATGCGGGCCGCCGTCAGGGTCGCATCAGGGGAACGCCTGATGCGCTGGCAGACTCTCACATGTGACGATGCAGACGATATGGCTGACCGAGAGACTATTCGTGACGCGGCCCCGGTGACCTCCGGAGAGCCCGCCCCCTTCCCCCGGCTGGTGCGCCCCGTCCAGGGACGCCTGGTCGCCGGGGTGGCCGAGGGCGCCGCCGCACAGCTGCGGCTCGACCCCGTCGTGCTGCGGCTGGCGTTCGTGCTGCTCACCGTCCTGGACGGGATCGGCGCGGTGGCGTACGCGGCGCTGTGGCTGTTCACGTCGCGCGAGCCGTACGAGGGCAAGGAGCCCGCCCGCGACTGGAGTCAGGTCGCCTCCTACGCGGCGGTTGGGCTGGCGCTGCTGGCGCTGGGCTGGCTCACCGGCGCCCGGACGGGCGGGATCGGCGCCTGGCCGATCGCGGTCGGCGGGATCGGCTCGCTGATCCTGTGGCAGCAGGCCGACCCCGACCGGCGGCGACGCTGGATGAGCACGACGGTCGGCCAGGTGCGCCGGAACCGGGTGCGCACGTTCGCCGGTCTGGTGCTGGTCGTCGTGGGCGCGATCGGCTTCCTGGTGGCCACCGACGAGCTGGACGCGGCCCGGCCCGGCATCGTGTTCACGCTCGTCGTCGTCGGCGGTGTCGCGCTCATCGCGGCCCCCTGGCTGGCCGCGCTGTGGAAGGAACTGCAGCGCGAGCGCCGCGAGCGCATCCGGCAGGAGGAGCGCGCCGAGGTGGCCGCGCACGTGCACGACTCCGTGCTGCACACGCTGACGCTGATCCAGCGCAACGCCGACGATCCCCGCGAGGTGGCGCGGCTGGCCCGCTCCCAGGAGCGTGAGCTGCGCAACTGGCTCTACCAGCCCAAGCAGGACGCCGACGCGTCCCTGGCCGCGGCCGTGCGCCGGGTCGCGGCCGAGGAGGAGGACGCGCACGGCGTCCCGATCGAGGTCGTCTGCGTGGGCGACTGCCCGCTGACCCCCGAGCTGTCGTCGATGATGCAGGCGGCCAGACAGGCTATGGTCAATGCGGCGAAATACTCCGGATCCTCCGTCATCTCCGTCTACGCCGAGGCGGAGCCGGAGGAGGTCACCGTCTTCGTCCGGGACCGCGGCGCCGGGTTCGACATGGACCAGGTGCCCGAGGACCGGATGGGCATCCGCCAGTCGATCATCGGCCGGATGGAGCGCAACGGAGGCGGCGCCCGCATCCGGACCGAGCCCGGAGAGGGCACCGAAGTCATGTTGACCATGAAGCTGGAGAAGGCGTGACCGAGCGGGCCCGGAGCGGCGGTGGCCGGCGCGGGCGGTCCGCGAGGCGCGTTGGGGAGGGTGCATGGGCGCCATCAGGGTTCTGATCGTCGACGACCACCGGCTGTTCCGCTCGGGGGTCCGCGCGGAGCTGGGCGACTCCATCGAGGTGGTGGGCGAGGCCGAGGACGTCGAGTCCGCCGTCCGGGCGATCGGCGAGCTGACGCCGGACGTGGTCCTGCTCGACGTGCACATGCCCGGCGGGGGCGGCCAGGAGGTGCTGCGCCGCGTCCTGGGCGCGGGCTCGCAGGTCCGTTTCCTGGCGCTGTCGGTCTCCGACGCCGCCGAGGACGTCATCGGGGTGATCCGTGGCGGCGCCCGGGGCTACGTCACCAAGAACATCAGCGGCCGCGAGCTCACCGACGCGATCCGCCGGGTGGCCGAGGGCGACGCGGTGTTCTCGCCGCGGCTGGCCGGTTTCGTGCTGGACGCCTTCGCCTCCAGCGAGGCCCCGCCGATCGACCCCGAGCTCGACTCGCTGACCCAGCGCGAGCGGGAGGTCCTGCGCCTGATCGCCCGCGGCTACGCCTACAAGGAGATCGCCAAGGAGCTGTTCATCTCGGTGAAGACCGTGGAGACCCACGTCTCGTCCGTGCTGCGCAAGCTCCAGCTCTCCAACCGCCACGAGCTGTCCCGCTGGGCCACCGCGCGCCGCCTGGTCTGACGGGGCCGCCGCCCTCCCGCTCTGACGGGGGCCGCCGCGCCGGCCTGCTCTGACGGGGCCGCCGTCCGCCTGCCGTACGGTCCGCACCGCCGTGACGGTCCGGAGGTGCGGCGGGTCCGGACCGGTTCTGACCTGGGAACGAGACCCGCTCTGTACGACTTGTTGCTTATATGCGACTCTGCGAAGTATGGGTCGTGACGTACCCGCGATGGTGTTCAGCCGGGAGGACCGGCGGCGATACCGCGACAAGGTCCGCCGGTGCCTCGACGTCTTCGTGCAGATGCTGCGGGAGTCCCGGTTCGAGTTCGACCATCCCAGGGCCGGGCTGGAGATAGAGCTCAACCTCGTCGACGAGCGCGGCGAGCCCACCATGAGGAACGCCGAGGTGCTGGCGGCGATCGCGCAGCCTGACTGGGGCACCGAGCTCGGCCGGTTCAACGTGGAGATCAACGTCAGCCCGGAGGCCCTGTCGGGAGACGGCGTCGCCCGGCTGGAGAAGGTGGTGCGCGACCGCCTCAACCACGCAGAGGAACGGGCCCGGACGGTCGGCGGGCACCTGATGATGGTCGGCATCCTGCCCACGCTGCGCGAGAGCGACGTGCACGAGGGCACGCTGTCGGCCAACCCCCGCTACAGGCTGCTCAACGAGCAGGTCTTCGCGGCCAGGGGCGAGGACCTGCACCTGCTGATCGAGGGCGAGGAGGTCCTCGACGTCTACGCCGACAGCATCACCCCCGAGGCCGCCTGCACGAGCCTCCAGCTCCATCTCCAGATCAGCCCCCAGGCGTTCGCCGCCAACTGGAACGCGGCGCAGGCCATCGCGGGCCCCCAGGTCGCGGTGGCGGCCAACTCGCCGTACCTGTTCGGCCGCAGGCTCTGGCAGGAGACCCGGATCCCGCTCTTCGAGCAGGCCACCGACACCCGCCCGGTGGAGCTCAAGACGCAGGGGGTGCGGCCCAGGGTGTGGTTCGGGGAGCGGTGGATCACCTCGGTCTTCGACCTGTTCGAGGAGAACGCCCGGTACTTCCCGGCGCTGCTGCCTCTGTGCGACGACGCCGACCCCCGCGAGGAACTGGCCCGCGGGGTCACCCCGCAGCTCGGCGAGCTGACCCTGCACAACGGGACCGTCTACCGGTGGAACCGGCCGGTCTACGCGGTCGTCGGCAACGTCCCGCACCTGCGGGTGGAGAACCGGGTGCTGCCCGCGGGCCCCACGGTCGCGGACATCGCCGCCAACGCCGCCTTCTACTACGGCCTCATGGGGGTGCTGCCGTACGCCGAGCGTCCGGTGTGGACGCGCATGTCCTTCGCCGCCGCCGCCGACAACCTGCACGCCGCCGCCCGGCACGGCCTGGACGCCCGGCTCTACTGGCCGGGGCTCGGCGAGGTGGCCGCCGCCGAGCTGGTCCTGCGGCGGCTGCTGCCGCTCGCCCATGAGGGGCTCGACCGGTGGGAGGTGGACCCGGCCGTCCGCGACCGCCTCCTCGGCATCATCGAGCGGCGCTGCGTGACCGGCAGGACCGGGGCCCACTGGCAGACCGAGACGGTGGAGGCGTACGGCGGCGCCGACCGGCACGAGGCCCTGCGCCGGATGACCCTGAGCTACGTCGAGCACATGCACACCAACGAGCCCGTGCACACCTGGCCGTCCCCCTGATCCGGCCCCCTGATCCGGTCCTCATGATCCCGTCCGTCCGCGCGGCCCGCCCGCCCACCGGCCCCCCTCGCTCCGCCGGGTCGCCTGTCCCGCGCGGCCCGTCCCGCCTGTCCCACCGGCCCCGCCCGTCCCGCACGTCGTGATCAGCGAACGCGCCGGAGTGTAATCGCGCGTGTACCCCGCATGCCGCCGCCCGCTGGGCCACGATGGGGACATGAGCACCTTCCGCCGCGTCGTCCTGGCGCTCCTCCTGCTGGCCGTCACCGTGTCCTGCGGCAGCGAACCCACGGGGAGCGGCGGGGAGCGGCCCGGCGACGACCGGGGAAGCGTCGAGGCCACCACGCCCTCCCCGCTCGGACAGGACTTCGAGTCGGACGTCAGCCTGGCCAGGGGGCTCAGCGAGCAGTACTGGAAGCAGACCTTCGCCGCCGCCGGGATGAGCTACCGGCCCATCAGCGCCTTCATCCCCTACACCGGGCAGAACGGCCCCGCCTGCGGCAACCAGCCCGCGGTGCCGGACAACGCCTTCTACTGCCCCTTCGGGCACTTCGTCGCCTATGACGAGAACTGGATGCGCGGGCTGTACGACCGGATGGGCGACGGCTCCGTCTACGTGATCATCCCGCACGAGCTGGGGCACGCCGTGCAGGCCCAGCTGAACAACGCGGGCGGCCTGAGCATCCAGCGGGAGTTGCAGGCCGACTGCTACGCGGGCGGCACGCTGGGCGCCCTGGTCAGGGGCAACGCCCTTCAGGCCGAACCGGGCGACAAGGACGAGCTGCTGCTCAACCTCGCCGCCGCCGGAGACCCCACCGACGACTGGCTGCGCCCCGACGCCCACGGTACGGCGCAGCAGCGCCAGCAGGTCTTCGCCCGGGGCTACAACGAGGGCACCTCTTCCTGCTGAGTCCCGCTCGGTCCTGTCAGGTTCCGCCGGGACCCGCCGGGATCACCGGTGAATACGCCGGAAGGCTGATGCCGCACCGCCGCGCGCGGCCTACGCTGAGGTCCGGTGATCGACCAGGGGGGTGGGCAATGCGCAGGATGACGCCCGAGATCGGCTGGGCCGTACGGGGCGCCTGCCGCGCGAGCGATCCCGAGCTGTTCTTCCCGCTGACCCAGTCGGCGGAGCAGGAGGCGCGGGCCAAGGCGGTCTGCGCCAGATGTCCGGTGCTGGCCGACTGCCGGGCCTACGCCGTACGGAGCGGGGAACCGGAGGGCATCTGGGGCGGCCTGACCGTGCGGGAGCGGCGCGGCCTGCGCTTCCCCGCCGGATGGCGACGGCCCGCGGCCGGCTGACACCGGAACCGGCTGAGACGGCCCGGGGACGGGACCGGTCCGGAGCGGGCCGCGGGCGGGATCGGCCTGAGGCGGGCTGCGAGCAGGGTCGGTCCGGGGCCGGCCGCGGACGGGACCGGTCCGGGGCGAAGGTTCGGCAGGCGAGCAGGTGAGCAGGCGGAAGGGGAGACATGGGCGAGGTGCGGGCGGGCCGGAAGGCGGGCGGCGGAGGTGACGGGGCCGCGCTCGCGGGCGCGGTGGCCGTGCTGGCGGCGGCCAACGTGCTCAACAACCGGGTCGCGCCGCGTCTGGCCCCGCTGACCTCGGCCGCGGCCACCGGCGCGCTGCTGGCCCTGGCCCGGCGCCGCGGGATCACCTGGGCCGAGATCGGGTTCCGCGACCCCGCCCGGGGACTGCGGATCGGCGGCCTCCTGGTCTCGGCCGTCGCCGGCGGCTACGCGGTGGGGATCGCCCTCCCGGCCACCCGCCCTCTCTTCCGCGACGAGCGGGCGCTGTCGCTGTCGCGCGCCCGTGTCCTGGAGGAGGCGCTCCTGCAGGTGCCGTTCGGCACGGTCCTGCTGGAGGAGGCCGGTTTCCGCGGAGTGCTGCCCGCCCTGGTCGCCCGGTCGCACGGCCCCCGGGTGGCGGCCGCCGTCTCCTCGGTGCTGTTCGGCCTGTGGCATGTGCTCCCGGCGACGGACATGGCCGCCGCCAACCCCGCGCTGACCCGCCTGGCCACCGGTGAGACGTCCGCCGAGACGTCCGCCGAGGGGGCCGGTGAGACGTCCGACGGGACGGCGGTGGAGACGGCGCGGGTGGTGGCCGGGTCGGTGGCGACGACCGCGCTCGCCGGGCTGCTCTTCTGCGAGCTGCGCCGCCGGGGCGGGCTGGCCGCGCCGGCGCTGCTGCACCTCGCCACCAACTCGCTGGGCTACCTGTTCGCCCGGCTGGCCCCCGGCGATCCCGGCGGCACGGCCCGCCGTACGGCCTGAGCGGGGGCCTCCGCCGCACGGCCTGGGCGAGACCTCCGTACGGCCTGAGTGGAACCCTCTGCGGCCTGGGCGGGCCTGAGCCGTACGGTCCGGGGGATGCCGGGCACCCGGACGGCTCAGGCCCGCCGGACGCGACCGGGTCGCGGTCAGTCGGTGGCGAGCGGTCAGTCGGCCGGTCAGTCGGTGGCGACCCGCTGGAAGCTCTCGGCGTAGCCGCCCTCGGGCAGCCCGGCCTCGGACGCGGTCTGGGAGAAGCGCGACCGCAGGAACTCCTCGAAGCCCTCGACGTGGGAGACCTGGCTCGCGTGGGCCCGCAGCGCGGCGATCTTCCGGTCGAAGGCGCCGGTGACGTCGACGAAGTGGTCGGGGGAGGGGCCGCCGTTGAGCCAGACCTCCCGGACCGTCCAGGCGTCCAGGCCCTCGTCGCGCAGCAGTTCGGGGAAGGCGTAGGGGTTGCGGGCGTCGGGGTAGACGGCGTCGAGTGCGCTGGCGCCGACCGCGCGGTGGTCGGGGTGGCTGGGGGCGATGAACGAGTAGTTGCGCTCGGGGCTGTGGGTGATCACCAGGTCGGGCCGCACCTGGCGGATGACCCGGGTGATGTCGCGCCGCAGTTCCAGGCCGGGCACCAGCGTGCCGTCGCGGTGGCCGAGGAAGCGCAGGTCGGTCACGCCGACGGCCTTGGCGGCGGCCGTCTGCTCGGTACGGCGCAGCTCGGCCATGCCCGTGTTGTCCAGCTCGCGGTCGAATCCGCCCGCGTCGCCGTCCGTCACGACGCAGTAGACGACCTCCACCCCGCGGTCGGTGAACCCGGCGATCGTGCCCGCGGCGGCGAAGTCGACGTCGTCGGGATGGGCGGTCACGACGAGCACCCGGTTTATCTCATTCTCAGACAGCATGCCTGACCCTTCCGATGCTTTCCGGTTTCCGCTCATATCCAGCTGTACGTGATTCTGGCAACTTCCCGCGTGTCCGCGGGCATTCCTCCGGGGCGCGGGCCGCGGTTGTCTGCCGGTCGGCCTAATCTAGGTGACGTGTCGATCCCAGCCGCCTCAGTGACCCACCCGTTGCTCGACGGGCTCAACCTCCAGCAGCGCGAGGCCGTGGTGCACCACGGCAGCCCGCTGCTCATCGTCGCGGGCGCGGGGTCGGGCAAGACGCGGGTGCTGACCCACCGCATCGCCTACCTCCTGGAGGAGCGGGGCGCGCGGCCGCAGGAGATCCTCGCGATCACCTTCACGAACAAGGCCGCCCGGGAGATGAAGGAGCGGGTCGACCGGCTCATCGGGCCGCGCTCGGCGGCGATGTGGGTGATGACCTTCCACAGCGCGTGCGTGCGGATCCTGCGCCGGGAGGCGGGGCGGCTGGGCTTCCCCACGAGCTTCTCGATCTACGACCAGGCCGACTCCCAGCGGCTGATGGCGATGGTCTGCCGCGAGATGGACCTCGACCCCAAGCGCTATCCGCCGCGGTCCTTCTCCGCGCAGGTCAGCAACTTCAAGAACGAGCTGGTCGACTACGAGACGGCGGCCGGGCAGGCGGCGAGCCACCTGGAGCGCACGCTCGCCGAGGCGTACCGCACCTACCAGCGGCGGCTGACCGAGGCCGGCGCGATGGACTTCGACGACCTCATCATGATGACGGTCACGCTGTTCCAGCTCTTCCCCGACGTGGCCGAGCACTACCGCCGCCGCTGGCGGCACGTCATGGTCGACGAGTACCAGGACACCAACCACGCCCAGTACACGCTGATCCGCGAGCTGGTCGGCACCCCCGAGCTGCGCACCGCCGACGGCGAGCTGGTCAGGGAGGGCACCGCCGGGATCCCCCCGGCGGAGCTGTGCGTGGTCGGCGACGCCGACCAGTCGATCTACGCCTTCCGCGGCGCGACGATCCGCAACATCCTGGAGTTCGAGCGCGACTATCCCGACGCCAAGACGATCCTGCTGGAGCAGAACTACCGCTCCACCCAGACGATCCTGACCGCGGCCAACGCGGTGATCGCGCGCAACGAGAGCCGCAAGCCGAAGAACCTGTGGTCCGACCAGGGCTCCGGCCCGAAGATCGTCGGCTATGTCGCGGACAACGAGCACGACGAGGCCATGTTCGTCGCGCAGGAGGTCGACCGGCTCTCCGACGAAGAGGACGTCACGCCCGGCCAGGTGGCGGTCTTCTATCGCACCAACGCGGCCTCCCGTGTGTTCGAGGAGGTGTTCATCCGCACCGGCCTGCCGTACAAGGTGGTCGGCGGGGTGCGCTTCTACGAGCGCAAGGAGGTCCGCGACCTGCTGGCCTACCTCCGGGTGCTGGCCAACCCCGGCGACGTCGTCTCGCTGCGCCGCATCCTCAACGTGCCCAAGCGCGGCATCGGCGACCGGGCCGAGGCGATGGTGGAGGCGTTCGCCGCCCGGGAGCGGATCCCCTTCGCCGAGGCGCTCCGGCGGGCCGGCGAGGCGCCGGGGATGGCGACCCGCTCGGTCAACGCCATCAAGGAGTTCCTCGCCCTGCTGGACGACCTGACCGCCAAGGCCGCCACCATGCCGCCGTCGGAGCTGGCCCAGGAGGTGCTGGAGGCCACCGGTTACCGCGCCGAGCTGGCCGCCTCCGGCGATCCCCAGGACGAGAGCCGCCTGGAGAACCTCGACGAGATGATCTCGGTGGCGTCGGAGTTCGAGGAGGCCAACCCCGAGGGCACCCTCGTGGAGTTCCTGGAGCAGGTCTCGCTGGTGGCCGACGCCGACCAGATCCCCGCCGACGACGGGGGCCAGGGAGTGGTCACGCTGATGACCCTGCACACCGCCAAGGGCCTGGAGTTCCCGGTGGTGTTCCTCACCGGCATGGAGGACGGCGTCTTCCCGCACGTGCGCTCGCTGGGCGAGCCCAAGGAGCTGGAGGAGGAGCGCCGCCTGGCCTACGTCGGCATCACCCGGGCCCAGAAGCGGCTCTACGTCTCCCGGGCGGCCGTGCGCAGCGCGTGGGGGGCGCCCGCGTTCAACCCGGCGTCCCGGTTCGTCTCCGAGATCCCCGGTGAGCTGGTCGACTGGCGCACCGATCCGGGGAAGAACGCCTGGGGCGCGGCCACCCGACGGGAGCCGCGTGCCGCCGCGCCCGCGAAGAAGCCCGGCGGCCGGCAGATCCCCAGCCTCATCCCCGGCGACCGCGTCACCCACGACAAGTTCGGCCTCGGCACGGTCGTGTCGGTGGACGGCGTCGCGGAGAAGACCAAGGTGAAGATCGACTTCGGCAGCGCCGACCGGCGGCAGCGGACGCCGTACGGCGAGCCGGCCGTCGTCGCCGGGCGGCG